>JBQTHS010000035.1:0-50159 GCA_052389635.1 Bacteroidota bacterium
ATAATTTCCTGGCTTAGCATAGCTCTCGAAAATTTTCATCTTACTTATAGTATATTATCATATTCACCATGAACATTTACGCTTCAGCCCGTAAATACCGAACCCCGCAAACCCCGTGCAATTGCTCTTGCACACAGCCGGGTGTGGATATATTTTTGACTTAAGTTGATTGACGGAGGACCAGCCCCTCAAATCGTCCAATGTCCTTACAAAACCGTCCTGAATGTAATTTCCAAATCCATTGAAAGCCATAAGCGAAATCCAATGTCAATCAACTCTTTTATCTGATCTTTACGCCGGGTTTACCTGCTGCTGGCATCGCCTCAATCCACAGCAACTTTAAACCTTAAACCCGGAACTTTAAACCCTATTCTCTTTTCCACAGCTGTTAATAACCGGAAATTTACCCGGTAATCTTACTATTTAACCATCGTATAATTACGGTATTTACTTAGAAAACTTACCTGTTTTACTCTCGTATAATTTCGATAAAAACTGAGTTGAATCTTTTGTAAAACAGGTACTTATGTGCTATTAAATGGAAATCCCTACTTGCTACCCGGTTGTACCCTCCCCATCGCTTTTTAATATTTACTACACGAAATATTTCGACTAAGGCTTTAAAAACGTTACTGTTATGAAAAGAATTAAAGTGCAGAAACCGTCGGTCATCATCATTTACGATGTTGATGTTGTGGCGTCAATAGTTAATTGGGACTAAGCGGTAGGCTTTATTTTACCAAAATAGTTTTTCTATATTTGGGTTAAATCAATCCAATAATAGAAAAGCTATTTTTTCATATAGGCATCTACATAGACCTCCTGCCCATCATACTGTTTTTTGTTTTTTATAGTATCTGCAAGGAGGAAAAAGCTATAGCAATATTAATCTTCGGTTGTGCGATTACCTTTTTGCTCAATTGTCTGATTAATTATCTGCTTCCTTCATCTACACATTTATACTTTTTTCTTTTTTTTACATTGTTGGAGTTTACGGTTCTCCTGCTCTTTATCAGGACAATTATCAAGACCGAATATGCAAAAAAAATACTTCCTTTTGCTTTCTTAGTATTTCTTATTACACTAGTTGTTGACTTTGCAAGACCGAATTTTCAGTTCAACTCCGTTTCAATTGGTGCGGAAACAATAATAACTTTTATCTATTCAATTATATTTTTCTTCGAAAGATTAAAAGAAAGTAAGCCAGAAAGCATTACCTCTAATTACCGTTTTTGGATAATTCTTGGATTTTTATTGTATCTCGCAGGCTCATTTTTTATCTATTTATATGCAAGCCAGGTGGGAATCAGAGCACTGATTAAAATGGATCTTTGGTTTTTGACCTGGGTATTTTACATTTTCAAATCAACTTTTATATCAATAGCAATTTTAATTTTTGTTAAATCACCAAAAGGGAAATTAAAAATTGAATCAAAAAATATTCCCTATTTAGACATGATCTAAAACCACCGCAACCACTAACCTAAACCCATGTATTTCCTACAAGCCACCAAATCAGGAGTTTCCCTTGTGCTCTTTCTCGGTACAATCGGTATGGTGATACTGGTGGTGGCCCTGGTTATCTTCATCATCCTGCACCAGCGCCGGGTGCTGCGGTTCCAAAACAAGATCAACCAGATGGAGCAAGAGCAGCAAAAAATACTGCTGAACGCCTCCATCAAACTGCAGGAAGAAGAAAGACAGCGCCTGGCTGCCGACCTGCACGATGATGCCGGCCCGCTGCTGGCCACCGCCCGCCTGTACCTGAACGAGAACCTGGTGAACCAGGACAAGTCCACGCAGCTGCAGTCCATCTTCCAGGCCCGGCAGATTATAGATGATACCATACAGCTTATCCGCAACATCAGCCACAGCCTGATGCCGCCGACGCTTAAAAATTTTGGCCTTGAGTCTGCTGTTAATGATCTTTTCCAGAAAATAAGCGGCTCCGGCGCCATCAATGCCAGCAGCCGTTTTCATGAGTACAAAGACCGGCTGAAAGGCGAAAAAGAATTAGTTATTTTCCGGATTGTGCAGGAACTCATCAATAATATACTCAAGCACAGCAGCGCCAGCTTTATCCACCTTACACAGAACGTACATGCTGATAAATTTTACCTGCGCATCCACCACGATGGCCGGGGCATCATCCAGTCAGACTTTGACAAGCTGAACAAGAGTAATGTGGGCCTTGGGCTGAAAAACATCAGCAGCCGCCTGCGCCTGGTGCAGGGCCAGATCAACTTTGAAAAAGATATTTCACAGACCTACTACAAAGTCACCATCGAACTGCCTAAGGATGAACCGTACCAGTAAAAGGGCTAATTAGTTAACGGGGTTACTGGTTGTACAGGCTCTCTTCATATCAGCCGGACCTGCTATGAAAGGGGAACTTGTAAACTTGTTACCTTTGCCGATATCTGATAACTATGGGAATCATTAAGGTGGCGATAGCAGACGATCATAAAATATTCCGCAAGGGGGTTATCCTGTCTTTGCGGGCATTCTCCAACATCAAGTTTGTACTGGAAGCAGAGAATGGCCAGGAACTGCTGAATGGCCTTCCCGCTGCAGAACCGGATGTGGTACTAATGGACCTGCGCATGCCCGGTAAAGACGGCATTGAAGCCACCAAGACCATCAGCAAACAACACCCGCAGATAAAAGTGCTGGTGCTGAGCATGTACGAGGATGAACGCTTTGTGTATCACCTGATGGAGAACGGCGCTAATGGCTACCTGCTGAAAAATGCAGAGCCCAATGAGATACGCCGGGCCATTATGGAAGTGTATGAAAAAGGCTATTACCTCAACAACTTTGTGAACCGCATACTGCTCAAAAAATCACATGCCCGCCAGAAAGTGGTGCCTTCGCTGAACAGCGAAATAACCCTGAGTGATAAAGAAAAGGATGTGCTGCGCTTTATCTGTATGGAGTTTACCGCCGCCGAAATTGCTCAGAAAATGGAAATCAGCCCCCGCACGGTGGAGGCCATCAAAGACCGGCTGATGGAACGCTTTGGGAGCAAGAATACTGCCGGCTTGGTCTTCTTCGCCGTAAAGAATAATTTGATTGAGTAAGGGGATGTCTGAGGTATGAAGTCTGAATCGAAATCTCCGAAATTTTAAAATGTTTTCCAGTTCTCATACAGCTTATAGATTTTAGCTCCGATTTCATCGCATTTCAGGCTAAAGTGATCATAAATTTCAGCAGCAGTATAACCGCAATCTCTCGAAAAAAGGAGCCACACTTTTGTTTCCTCCAATGAGCCCATAGAATAGATAAGGTGCTTTTTGAATTCATTTTCATACACCCGTTTGCCCCAGCCTTCAGCGATATTAGCAGCAACAGACCGGGTTGATCTGACAATCTGGTCGGTCAGGGAGTATCTTTCTTCTTTTGGAAAATTTCTTGTCAGATGAAAAATATCCATCGCCAATGCATAAGAAATTTTGAATACTTCAATATCGGAAACTTCTTTTATCATATCCCTGCATTTAGTTTTACTTCATTGAATACAGCAAGAAGTCCGGGGATTCTTAGCTCTCCTTTTCATACATCATACTTCAGACTTCTTACTTCAGACTTCCATCTCCGGAACATCTCCTTCAACAATCAGCTTACCCGCCGTCTTGCTTTTAATTTCCCCCACACTTATTCCCGGCGCCCTTTCCAATAATTTAAATCCGTCTGCTGTTACATCCAGCACGGCAAGGTCGCTTACAATTTTTTTTACGCAGTTAACTCCTGTCAATGGCAAAGTACATTGAGACAACAGTTTTGATTCCCCCTTGGGGTTGGTATGCATCATGGCGACAATGATATTTTTGGCGCTGGCCACCAGGTCCATCGCCCCGCCCATACCCTTTACCATTTTGCCGGGTATCTTCCAGTTGGCGATATCGCCGGTATCACTCACTTCCATGGCGCCGAGAACGGTGAGGTCCACTTTACCGGCCCGTATCATTCCAAAACTCATGGCAGAGTCAAAAAATGCAGAGCCGGGAACGGTAGTAATGGTTTGCTTGCCGGCATTAATGAGGTCAGGATTCTCTTCCCCCTCCAGCGGAAAAGGGCCCATGCCCAGCAAACCATTTTCGCTCTGCAGCACCACATTTATTCCTTCGGGGATGTAATTGGCAACCAATGTGGGAATGCCTATTCCGAGGTTTACATAGTAACCATCTCTCAACTCTTTTGCTATCCGTTGTGCTATCTGTTCTTTTGTTAAGGCCATATGACTTATTTGACTTTCCTGACTGTTTTCTGCTCAATCCTTTTCTCATAATTCATTCCCTGAAAAATCCTGTGTATATAAATGCCGGGTGTGTGAATGATATTGGGGTGAAGGAAGCCTGCCGGCACCAGTTCTTCCACCTCGGCAATGGTTATTCTTCCTCCCATCGCCATCAGGGGATTGAAGTTCCTCGCTGTTTCTTTATAAATAAGATTACCGTCAGTATCTCCCTTCCAGGCTTTCACAATGGCAAAGCCGGCATCAAATGCCAGTTCGAGGAGGTAATCTTTGCCGTTAAAATTCCTTACTTCTTTTCCTGCTGCCACTTCTGTTCCCACACCTGCGGGAGTAAAGATGGCGGGCATCCCATAGCCTGCTGCCATACAGCGGGTGGCCAGTGTGCCCTGAGGTATCAGTTCCACTTCTAATTCGCCGTTCAGCAGTTGCCGTTCAAACTCTACATTCTCCCCGACATAGGATGATATCATTTTCTTTACCTGCCGCTGCTTCAGCATCAGCCCTATTCCGAAATCATCCACACCGGCATTATTGGAGATGCAGGTCAGGTTCTTCACCCCTTTTCTCACTAATGCAGCAATGCAGTTTTCGGGAATACCGCATAAACCAAAACCACCCAGCATCAGCACTGCGCCGTCCTGAATATCTTTTATGGCTTCATCTGCGCTGGAAACTACTTTGTTCATTGCCGGTAAATTAGGCGGTAAAAATAAGGAACTTGAATTTCTCCGTCACTAACACTCTACTCAATCCGCAGCGGCCTTTTATCTTTTTTAGGCGTAGTGGTGTCGGGGGTAATTATTTTTTTACCGGATTGAACGGCTGTATCCCCGGGCGGGGTTGTGCCACCGGGTACAGTTGTTTTCGTTTCCGGTTTATTGGCGCCGATAGAGTCCATCACGGCTTTCATAAGGCCCGGATGCGACCGGTAAAAGGAAAAGCTTTTCCGGAATTCTTCTTTTGAAATTTGGTGTATGGCAAATACCTGGTTGTACAGTTTGATACTTTCCGTTCTTTTATCAAGCGATGTGTCCCTGCTGAAAACAAAGTCGGTAAGAAACTGGTCGGCCCGCATCATATCCTGCAGCACAGCCTGCATTTTTTCTTTGGAGAGCACATTGCCCGGTATCCTGTCTTTCTTTTTACACGCCACCAGCAGCATGAAGCTGCAAACTATCAGCAGGGCTGTCCTCATTTCAGTTCTTTATAAGCAGCGGCATTGGTAAGGTCAAGCCGGGTGAGCAGTTCCCTGGCCCGGGTCTTCACTTCAGGGGTTGCTTTGCTGAACACTTTCACCAGTTCGTTGCTTTTACCCTGAAAGAAAACCTGCATGATCATCGAATTGGGATTTTCCCGGTTCAGGTTGTTCAGGTAGTTAATGCAATTCAGGATCCCGGAGCGGCCCGCTTCCTCGTTTTCATAAAACAGGTCCATACCGCTGCGGTAATAAGCATATAGTGCATCATGTACCAGGGCGAAACGGCTGTTGTTGAGGTTTTCGGCCAGCCAGTAGCGATTGCGGAAGCCCTCAAAGGATTTCCAGCCACCGATATCCCTTCCGCTTTCAGGTGCATTGTTCACAATGTTCCATGCTTTTTGAAAGTACGGGTCGCCTCCCCGCAATGTAAAAGAAGCATAGTCAAGCCCGATAATGGTGTTGATATAAAAAGCCAGCACTGCGGTAATGTTGGCCACATAAGGATCGTTGCCCTGTACCCTGTTCTCATTGAACTCAATCGGCTGAAACTCCACATACCGGAAAATGATATTATCATCAATGAAGTTGAGCAGTGGTGAATCGTAGACAGTGTTATAGATGGGCCTCGCTGCCTGCACGGTCAGCTTGCCTTTGTAAATATTGTTTCCGGTGACTTCATCAATCGTCAGCAGGAAACTGCACTGTATCTTTTCCGCCGGCTGAAAAACATCATTGGTCCATTTGCGGTTGTTGATGAAATTGGTAAGCCCGGTCTGAAGGGTCTGGAATATCTTCCGGTCAACCGTGGTGCTTACTTTACTGGCTATAATGGAGACCCGTGCCTGCATTTCCTGGCCTTTCCCGGCATAGGTTGTGAAAACAAAAAGCAAACAAACAATACTTATTTTACGCATAATACTGGCTGATTAAGGTATCAACAATATCCCTTGCCACCTCCTGTTTGGATTTTACTTCAAAACCAAACTCTTGTCCGTTTTTTCCGAATATAGTTATCTTATTGGTATCATGTCCGAAACCTGCACCTTCATCCTGTAATGAATTCATCACTATCATATCAGCATTTTTTTTAAGCAGTTTTTCCCGGGCATACTCCTTTTCATTGTCCGTTTCCAGTGCAAAACCAACCAGTAACTGCCCGCTTTTTTTTCTTTCACCCAGCGTTTTAAGGATGTCTTTTGTTTTGGTCAGTTCCAGTGTCAGGGTGTCTTCTTTCTTTTTTATTTTCTCTGCAGCTTTCAGGGCCGGTTTGTAATCAGCCACTGCCGCCGCCATTACTGCTATGTCTGATTTTTCAAATACTTCGTTGCAGGCGTGATACATTTCTTCTGCCGTTGTCACTTTTATCAGCTTCATTCCGTTGAAAGAAACTGCCTGGGATGAGGGGCCAAGGATCAATGTGACATCTGCTCCCCGGTTTTGTAATTCCTGTGCAATGGCCACCCCCATTTTGCCCGATGAATGATTGCCGATAAAACGAACCGGGTCAATGGGTTCGTATGTGGGCCCTGCTGTCACCATGGCTTTTTTATCTGCCAGCGGGCGGGTCAAAAAAAAACTGTTATTAATATACTCAATGATCTGTTCCGGTTCAGCCATCCGGCCTTCTCCGTACAGGCCGCTGGCCAGATCGCCTTTTTCCACCGGAATTATTTTGTTCCCGTAAGATTCTAATTTTTTCAGGTTGTCCTTCGTTGTCGGGTGCAGCCACATATCTTCATCCATGGCAGGCGCTACGGCCACGGGGCAGGTGGCAGAGAGATAAACGGCGAGTAAGAGATTATCGCATTGCCCGTTCGCCATTTTTGCCATAGTGTTACAGCTGAGTGGTGCGATCAGCATCAGGTCGGCCCAGCGGCCCAGCATCACATGGTTGGCCCAGCTCTGCTCATCAAAAAGATCGGCAGATACCGGGTTTTTGCTGAGGGTGGAGAGTGTGAGGGATGATACAAAGTCTTTGGCAGAGGGTGTCATCACCACTTTTACGGCTGCTCCTGCTTTTACAAGCAGCCGCACCAGGTACACTGACTTATAGGCCGCTATACTCCCTGTAATACCCAGCAATATTTTTTTACCCTGCAGCATGAATATTCAAAAATACCATTTACTTGCTAAAGCATGAAGCCTTTCCCCTGCCCCTAAAATGAAAAAGCGACAGTATAACCTATCGCTGATTATCAGAATACTTAAACCACTGGCTTAGCTGAAAAGTTCATCCTCTCCTTTGCGGAAATAGATCTTATCATCCATAAACTCCTGGGTGGCCAGTAAAGCGGGGTTGGGCATTCTTTCATACGCCCTGGATATCTCGATCTGCTCTTTGTTCTCATGTATTTCTTCCAGGCTGTCGGTATGGCTGGCAAACTCCTCCAGTTTATTATGCAGTTCTTCCTTCAGTGAAATATTGATCTGGTTGGCTCTTTTGCCCACAATGGAGATGGACTCATACACATTCCCTGTTTTGGATTTGATATCATCCAGATTACGGGTTTCCACATTGTTGGTGATACCGGCGCTAAGCTGGCGTCTTAACTTGCTCATTGGCTGTATTTTTTAAATTTTTCTGTGATAAGTTTAAATATTCATCCACTTCCTTTTTCAATTTGCTGTCGGGGAAACGGTCAGTAAATTCATTGCATTCATTTATCACCTGCTCAAAGCGCTCTGTTTTTTTCTCGTCTATGCTCAGCTCTGCAAACCGGTAATAGGATTTAATGATCATCAGCTTGTATTCATCGGCTTTCACAGACTCAGGGAAGGAATTCAGCAGCGTACTGAAAGCCACTCCCGCCGCCCTGAACTGGTTCATATCATAGTACAGTTTGGCGCTCTTATAATCCTTTATTTCCAGTTTGGCCCTGCATGTTTCGATGATCTCATACGCTTCTTTATTCCTGGCCGAACCGGGATGGGTATTGATGAAGGTCTGCATCATACCGATCGTTTTTATAGTACTGGTCTGGTCCAGTTCAGGCTTTGGTGATTGTTTGTAATAACAATAGGCCCGCATAAAATCCACTTCTTCGGTCTTTGCGCTGTTGGGATAAAGTTCTAAAAAGGTTTTGAAAATATTATCTGCATTCAGGTAGTCGCCCTGGTAATAAGCACAATAACCATACTTGTAGTAAATATCCTCAAATATTTTCTCCACCTTGTAATAAGGCATGATGTCTTCGTATATCAGCTGCGCCCTGCTGTATTTCTTCTTTGCGAAATATTGCTCTGCCATCCGCAGCTTGTATTCCGGGTCAGGGTTCTTCAGGATCTTAGTAATACTTTTCTTTGACTTGTCAGACTTCTTGGCCGCAGATTTACTGCCACCGCAGCTGCCCAGTACCAAAGCCAAAACAATTATCCAACAGTATTTCATAAAAGAGTGCAAAGTTAACAGATGCCTGCAAAACTTATCTAAAAAATATCTCCTGCCAAAAAGCCGCCGTTAAGATTGTTATAAAGCATAGAATCAACCGTTTACATGGAATTTTTCAGACGGGCAGCGGGCAGCGAAATTCCCGGACAAAAAAACTCCCGTCCTTTTCAGACGGGAGTTACTATCAGTAGTGTCGTTTATTATTAGTTCTTTTTCCTCAGGTTCGGGTGAGGAGGCTCAACCATGTTCGGCCCTTCTTCTCCTTCAGCAGCAGCACGGAGGTCAACTGTGTTGCAGTCGCCGCCTTCCTGGCCGTAGTTGAAGATAAAGCGATCGGCGCTGATGCCTTCTTTGTCAACCATGTAGTTGATTACAGCGTTTACATGGTCCCAGCTCAATTGCTGTTCTCTTTTATCAGAAGAGCAATAGCCGATTACCACCACTTTACAACCGGGGTTGTTGCGCATCCGGGCGGCCACGGTAGAAAGAACATCTTTTGCATCATCGCTCAGCTTGTTGGAGTTCTTGGCAAAGCTTACACTTGGCAACGTACCCATTTTTGTAACACAAGTTTCAACAACTCCACCACCCTTGCACAGGTCTGGGCAGTTTTCACAAGTGGGGCAAGGACACTTACCAATACCATCTGCATCAACAGGCTGGCAATGTGTAGGTGTAATGAGTTCTTTATCCTTACAATCAGGAACACCGTCGCCGTCTGTATCTAAGCTCACACCATGAGAGTCAACCGGGCAACCGGCAGGTGTTTGTTCACGGTCAAACTGGTCAGTTACACCATCGCCGTCGCTGTCAGGCAGCACTGGTTTGGGCAGGCGCATCAGGCGGGGATTGCGGATCTCGCTGTAAGCATAATCCAGCGGATTGAGCCACCAGAGGGGTTCAACAGCTTTTCCGCCGATATTGAAATTCAGACCAACAGAAACAAAGTTGTAAGAGTCAAAGTCCCGGGTTAGCACGGCATCACCCCATGCATGTTCTTGCCAGCGTTGTCCGTCAAGCAGGTCGTCTTTGATGAAAGTCTGGCGGTCTTCTATAGCGATATTCACCCGGCTGGCGATTTTGAAGGCTAAACCCACACCAATGGTACCGGAGGGTTTGAATGTTTTGCCAAACAACTTTGGACGACGGGGGCCCTGGTTCTCAGCCGGGGATTCATAAGTACCGTCTTGTAAGGCTTTAAGCGCCTTGTAGGTATCTTTGCGGCTTTTGTAAGCGCTGTTGGGGGTAATGGAAGCAAAACTATATTTTGTGTCACCCTCATCCAGCGCATCAACTTTTGTATCATAAACAGTACCACCCACGCCGGCAAAGCCATACATGTTAAACCCTGTTTTTGCTTTGTGGAAACGGATATTATTCAGCGTAACAACACCTTCCAGTGAAAGGTCATGTGCTCTAGTTTTATAATTGTAATAAACAACTTCATAAGGAGTACTTGCAGGTGCACCGAAATGAACATTAAGTGAAGAAACTGTCATATCTGGTGTTCCCGGGATGCGGTAAGGGGCTGAATAGGAAGTGGCAGCTGAACCATTTTTGGCCCAGGGAGTATTCCACATAAAATTCGATGCCGGATTAAAGGTTCTTCCTTTACCTGTTCCATACATATATTCCAGGCGAAGAGAGAATATATAACCAAAGGCTTTCCTGACATGTGCGCCGAGGCTCGGGAATGCAATCTGTGAGGGAATATCACCGCTTACATTCATCAAACCGGCTTTTATACCAATCTCCCACTGGTTGCGGGGCTTTGCAGGGAAGTTGTAAGTGCCGTTCAGAAACTCGGTGTGCTGGGGCATTCTCCTGTTGGGTACTACGGAGGAATCTTTTACGTCATAGCTGGCTCCCACCCGCTGTGAAAATCCATAAGACGCTAACAGACAGAGCATGCCTGTCAGGAATAATAACTTTTTGCTTGCCATAACTAAGGATTAAGATTTGAAAAACAATGTCCTAATAATAGGCAAAAATAGATATTGAGGGCTAATTACCAAATTTTTATGAAAATTATTTCCCTCTTTGCCTATTATTTTTCAATTACTTAGTCAGTTTTTGGGGCCATTTTGTTGCATACCCCGGCGGTAATTTTTTTGCCCGTAAATTGCCCTGATTTTTCAGATGAAATTACCCACTGATTTAATTACTAATGAGCTGCAAAGCTTTGAAACCCGCTTCAGGGAGGCTTTACAGGGCCGGGGCGGGAAATTAAACAGGATTCTCCGGTATATAGTCAGGCGAAAAGGGAAGCAATTAAGACCCTTGTCTGTATTGTTGTCAGCAAAAATGTGCGGCGAAATAAATGATGCAACCTACCGGGCAGCTTCGCTTGTAGAATTACTGCATACAGCCACCCTGGTGCATGATGATGTAGTGGATGATTCGCTGGAGCGACGTGGTTTTTTTTCCGTATATGCCCTCTGGAAAGCCAAAGCCACTGTACTTATCGGCGATTATTTACTTGCCAAAGGTCTCCTGCTTTCTTTGGATCACAATGATTACCGGGTGCTTCATATTCTTTCTGATGCCGTACGGAAAATGAGTGAGGGTGAGTTGCTGCAAATGGAGAAAGCCCGGAGCCTTAATATAAAAGAAGACATCTATTATGAGATCATCCGGAACAAAACCGCTTCTCTTCTGGCGTCTGCCTGTGCCGCCGGCGCATGGTCAACAAGCAATGATGAAGCCATTACTGAAAAAATGAGATTGTTTGGCGAAAAAACAGGCATGGCTTTTCAGATAAAAGACGATCTGTTTGACTATGCAGGCGAAAAGATCGGCAAACCAACCGGCAATGATATCAAGGAAAAAAAACTGACATTGCCACTGATCTATACCCTGAATAATATTGACAAGGAAACCCGGAGAAAGATCATTTACATCATAAAAAACAACAACCGGGACCGGAAAAAAGTGAAATGGGTGATTGATAAAGTAACCCAGGCAGGAGGCATTGCGTATGCTACTGAGAAAATGAATGAATTCAGGGATGAAGCACTGAGTGTTCTGCAGGAGTTTCCTGAAAGCCCCGCCCGGAAGGGATTAGAGGATATGGTGCTGTACGTAACTGACCGGAAATATTAAACAAAGATGAATGGAAAAAAGATGGAACATATTGGCGAATGATGAAGCAAAAGTCAGTTCAATGCAACAGGCATTAAAGGTAAACCCCGCCCTTTGCAAAATACTGGTGCAGCGGGGTATTGAAACATTTGAACAGGCCAAAGATTTTTTCCGTCCTCAGCTTTCCGGCCTGCACAGCCCCTGGCTGATGAAGGATATGGACAAGGCCGTTGAAAGAATTACTGCAGCCATTAATCAGCATGAGAAAGTGCTGGTATTCGGCGATTATGATGTGGACGGAACTACTGCCGTGGCCTGCATGTACCGGTTTCTGAAAAAAGTTCACTCTAATCTGGATTTTTATATTCCCCACCGCTACCGGGAAGGTTATGGGGTAAGCAAAGCGGGAATTGATTTTGCAAAAGAAAACGGTTTCTCTCTTATTATTTCTCTCGACTGCGGTATTAAATCGGCCGATCTGATCGCATACGCCAAAGAACTGGGCATTGATTTCATCGTTTGCGACCACCACCTACCGGATGAAGTGCTGCCCCCTGCCGTGGCCATCCTGAACCCAAAACAAAAAGATTGCGGTTATCCTTACAAGGAACTCTGCGGATGTGGGGTTGGCTTCAAATTGATAACAGCGCTGTCAGAAAGACACGCCCTGCCGGATGATACGGCATATGAATACCTTGATCTGCTTGCAACAGCCATTGCTGCAGACATTGTCCCTGTATCCGGTGAAAACAGAGTACTGGCATTTCACGGACTGGTAAAGGCAAATAAGGATCCCAATCATGGTATCCGGGCATTGGCCAAACTCAGCGGCCTGGTAAAGGAACTGCATATCACCAACCTCGTTTTCATGATAGCGCCAAGGGTAAATGCAGCCGGAAGAATGGATGATGCGACGAAAGCCGTAAGAATGTTTGTGGCCGAAACGGAAGACGAAGCCCTGCGCTATGCAGAAATGCTGCACAGTGATAATACGGACCGTAAAGAAGCTGACAGCAACATCACTGCCGAAGCTTTATCACTTATCGGCGAAAATGAAGAATGGAAAGACAGAAAATCCACCGTAGTGTTTCAGCCGCATTGGCACAAGGGTGTGGTGGGAATTGTGGCATCAAGGATAATTGAACAATATTACCGGCCTACCGTGGTGTTAACGCAATCGGGCGACTATGCAGCAGGCAGCGCAAGGAGTGTTCCGGGTTTTAATTTATATGAAGCCATTCATGCCTGCCGGGAGCACTTGCTGGGTTACGGTGGGCATTTTGCTGCTGCCGGGATGACATTAGAGCTGGATCAGGTTAATGCATTCAGGGAAAAATTTGAAGAGACTGTGGCTGCCACCATTGACCCTTCATTACTTGTGCCTGAAATTGTGATTGATGCGGTCATTTCCCTGAAAGATATACAACCCGCTTTTTACAATATCCTTTGCCAGATGGAGCCCTTTGGTCCCGAAAATCTCCGCCCTGTTTTCATTGCAAAGAGTGTGATAGATACCGGCTGGTCTAAAATTGTGAAAGAAGAACATATCCGTTTTTCGCTGAAGCAGGATAATGTTACTATCACGGGTATCGGGTTTGGCCTGGCGTATAAGTTTCATTTGCTGCAGCAAAAACAACCGGTGGATGTGGTTTTCAAAATTGATGAGAACGAATGGAACGGTACTACCTCACTTCAGCTCCGTGTAATTGATTTTCGCTTATCTGAATGATAAAAGTCAGCATCGTTTTCTGTGTTACATTTGTTGTCCGGATATTTCAGATGAAAAAAACTTTACTCCTCCTGTTCTTCCTTTCTGTTTTCTGCCTGCGGCCCTCCGCACAGGGCAGCAATGCTAACCTGGATGTGGTAAGCTGGAACCTTGAATTTTTTGGTTCGCCGTCTGCCGGTCCCGGCGACGATGACCTGCAGGAAGCCAATGCTAAAAAATTGATGCGCTGGATGGATGCCGACCTCTATGGTATGGTGGAGATTGTGGACACCATGCGGTTCAGACGACTTGTAGATTCTTTGGGAAATACCGAATATGGTTTTTTTATCGCCCCGTATTGCAGCGGCAATACTACCGGCACCGGCAACGGATGGCTTACCGGACAGAAGCAGGCCTTTATTTACCGCAAATCTGTATTTTCCAATATCAGCACCCGTGGGATTATGCGAAACAGCGCCAATGGTTATACCAACTGGGCTTCGGGAAGATTCCCTTATTTGTTTTCTGCCACAGCCACCATCAACGGTACCAGCCGTGCTGTGAATTTTATCCTGCTGCATGGCAAAGCCGGCAGTACACAGGATGATTACCTGAAAAGGGCCGGCGCATGTGTGGAACTTAAAGACAGCCTCGATGCTTATTTCAGCAGCACCAATAATTATATCATCGGCGATTTTAATGATGCACTGCACCTGAGCATTTATCCAGGCGCCAGTACAAGCTCTTATCATACCATAGTATCAGACAGCACGGATGCTGACCACTACAAATCCATTACACTCCCTTTGGGTGTGGCCGGGCAAACCAGCATGATCAATTTTCCGAATGTAGTAGACAACCATGTTATCTCGAATGAGGTCACTCCCACTTACATTCCCGGCTCAGCACAAATAAAAACAGATGTGATTACCGTAGTACCGGACTATGTTTCTGCCCACAACACTTCCGACCACTACCCTGTTTTCTCTAAATACAACCTGGCCGGTGTGGTAACAGGCATACAAAATGTAAGCGCCAGTGAACTGGGTATAAAAGTTTCGCCGAACCCCTTTACCGAACAAGTTTTCATCACAGCTACAAAAAATCTCACAAATGTCAGCTTGCAGTTATTCAACCTGCAGGGGCAGCTGTTGCATCAGCAGTTGTATGGGATCATAAACCGGGGAACTGTTATTCAGCCGTCGCTGCCGCAATTACCTGGAGCTGTTTATTTTTTGCAGGTGCAGACGAAGCAGATAAAAACAGTCGTAAAACTCACTCGCCTGTAAACAACATATCATACAAAGAAAATGCCCCCGAGAATCCGGAGGCATTTTGTATCTGTGTCAGTAGGTTTTATCAGTTCCATGTTAGTTGCAGATCATCTACTGCACTGGAAGGCCGGTTACCGGATCCGGTGGTCGGGCTCAGCACTACCACCCTTATCCATACCGGCTGAGCCGAGTTATTCAGCGCGGGCCCAAAACTTGCAGTCACGGTTGTATTGGTGAATACAGGTCCGGTAGTTAGTGTGGCCGGTGCCGTTGTAACTGTGGTAAAGCTGGAAGGTGAAGCACCTAACCCATAATCCACCACCCAGGTGGCTGTTCTGCCTACCGTGTTATCCAGCGACTGGTGTTTGAAAGAAATGGCAAAGTTTGTTTTTCCAATTGTATTGTCAACCCGGAAAGCAAAAGCCACCCCCATGTCAGTTGCAGTTACCTGTCTTACACCCAGAGCCCGGTTGGTTGATCCGTTCTGCGCCGTGGCATCACTGGTGGCAACAAGACCGGTTGCCGAAGCATAATTCTTAAAGCCGCCTCCGGTGGCGTTCCATAATCCCATTGCTGAGTTATACACTCCATCCACACCAATTGATGCGCTGGTGGAGCCTGTCTTTACATATACACCGGTGGGCAGGGCGGTTCCGATATTATCAAAGTTTAGATTGTAAGGTGAAGTGGTCAGTGGTAACCCAGTGCTTCCGCCGCCTGCGGCCACTACATCGTTCACTGTGCCGCCGGGGTTGCGCATATGCAGCTCATACGAAGCACCGAACTGCGAAACATATCCTGTTACGGAAGTGGCAAGGGCGGGATAGGTTTGTCCGGCAAATGTGGCGGCAGATGATGTCCGCAATGTGTAAGTGGCGCCGTCATTCATTATCACATTGCCACTATAGGTGCCACCCGTTCCACCGCTCAGTGCCACCGGGCCGGTTTTCACTAATGTAGCTTCCCATGTTTCGGAATTGGCTGTTAATTGCGCAAGTGTTACGTTTCTCGGCGTGATTGTCTTGCCTGTTGATATTCTCGTTGCGTAAGCAAGAGGCACCTGGTTCACCTGCAACAGGCTGTTGAACTCGGATAATTCCTGCAGCGACACATTCACATCCAATGAATCGCCGAGATTGAATGTGTGAGGAGAATCAAAACGTACAACGATACCCGCCAGGCCGTCGCCCTGCTGCAGGAACAGGTTCTGGTTGTTCTCATTATTGGTGCTGCGGTCGCTTATTACCACACCGGTTATCCTTCTTCCGTCCGGCGCCGCAGTAAGCGTACCTGTGTAAAGGGCCCTGAGGTCAGCTATATTGATCACTGTAGTGGGTCCCTGTCCGCAACGAAAATTATTGAACTGTACATCCGATGTATCCCGGATGATCAGTTGCTTGGTGGAACCAAACAGCGTATAAATGGCAGTAAGGGTTCCGTTTCCGTTCGGGGCGCTGATGCCGGCAAAGCTCGCAAAGCCGCTGGAGCGGATGATAATATTGGTTCCGCCGGCGCATCCTTTCACGGTAAGGTTTACAGAATTTCTGTAAGAGGATGTGTCGGCATAAGTTTTATTGGTATCGGCAGCGATAAACTCATAATTGTTAAGCTGAACCAGCGTACCGAGATTATCATCACTCATATTGGTGGTAAGCTGGGCCACGGTTACCAGTTTCGGAACAACCGGGTTGTTCAAAGAACCACCCACCACGTACTGTTCAATAAGGTTGGACGCAATAGCCTGGATGGAAGGATTGCCTGCCACCACGGCCCTGATACCTAATTGCGGCAGCCGGTTGTAATCAGAAAGGCAAAGTCCTTTACATTTAATGAACACTTTTCTTCCCACAGGATAGGAGTTGTACAGGCCGTTTGCATCAAGAAGCACATTGATGCCTGCAGTGCCATCCTGAATGTACAGTTCCTTGTACAGGTTACCGCTTTTGTCGTTGGCCACCACCACACCGGAAATAATGATATCCGTTGTGATGACATCGAGGGCGCCCGAAGTAGTATGCAATGCCCTGAATTGTTTAATGGTGTGAGTGGGTGTGAGCCCCGGATCCGAAGGACCCGGCGGCGCATCAAATGTCTTCTTACAGGAGTTCAGTACAAAAATAGCGGTGAGTGCTATCATCAAACTGCTCAGCCGTACATTTAGTTGTCTCATATTGCTTTTATTAAATGTCATAAATCAGTTGTGTTAAAAACGAAGTGTTGCGCTGGCAAAAAAGTTGATTCCATAGCCATAGTACACCCTCGGGGGAAATTTATTTACGTCCCTGTTCTCAAAATCAAAACGCAGTTGCTCAAAGCCTCCGGTAACCATATCCCTGTTGTCAAGAATATTATTCACTCCAAGATTAAATACCAGGAATGTGGGCTTATGGTTGATCTCCATTTTCTCCGGCACTTTCCAGGAATAACCACCAAAGAAATCAAGAGTGTATTGCGGTTCCCACCTTGTTTGTGCCAATATGGTGTTCCAGAGCGGAGAACCGGGTTCAATCCCGTCAACAGCCCGTTGGGTGCGGCGGATGGGGTTAAAGTCAAGCCACATCTGGTCGAATGAATTGCCGGTAAGGCTCACATACCAGAATTTCGGTGAGCGGTAATTCAATCCGATACTGTAGGCTTCCTGCGGTGTGGAAGGAACCCGGTAGTTCTGGTTGAAAATACTTTCCGTTCTTACATTGGAGTTGCTGTTGTCCAGTGTAATCACTGCTTCCTGGCGGCTGTTGTAGTAGTATCTGCCCACCGCAGCGGCGCCATTGATACTGAGACCCGGCGCCACTTTTGCTTCAAAGCCCAGCTCACCGCCGAAATTCAGCCGGTCAATATTGCTGATGGCGTAGTTCACAAAATTGTTGAAGTCTTCATGATAGAAAGAGAATACATTGTAATCGTCTTCCAGAGTGGTGTAATAACCGGTGAGGCGAATTTTCAGTTTTGGGCCGTTCAGGATATAACCTCCTTCAACGGTGGTTATCGTTGTGCTCACTAAATTATCCTGCTGAAAATCCCTGGTGCGGGGTGCTATGTAAACATTCTCGAAGAACGGAGCCCTTGTAAGATAAGCCCCGTTCACATAAAAATAATTTCTGCCGTCCACTTTGTATGTCACTCCGCCCTTTACTGCATAGTTGGTAAAACTGTTCACTGTTGATTTTCCAAAAGAATTCTCCGGGAACAAACCGGATTTCACATTGCCCGCCCTCCAGAATTGTGTACGGGAAAGTTCGGCAGCAAGAAACAGATCCACCTTGCTGAATTTGAAAACAGCTTGTCCCCACCCCGCAATCTTATTGATGTGCATGTCGTAATCATAACCAAACCTGTCTCCCACTTTCAAAATACGGTTGGGGCGGTTGAGGTCGTTCTGATTGGCATTGGGATTCAGCGGATAATCCCTTTCGGCAAACTGGTTCAGGTCAACATAAAACTCACCTCCCAGCAAATCATTTACTTCTTTAAAGTAATTATTTTTTTGTCTTTGATAAGAGGCGCCGAAACTGAGGTCAATATTGTCATTCAGCCGGGTGTTCAAAACAGAATTGGCGTTGAGACGCTCTGCGTTGATAATCCTTTCCTCCACGATGTAATGCGAACGGCGGCCTGTTACTGTTTTGCCTGCCACTCCGTCCACATTCACTATTGTTTCATTGCTCGATATATTGGCGAGATAGAGCCTGTCCCAGTTTATCTGGCGGAGTTTGATATCGTTCCGCATGGCCTCTTCCAGCATGGCCGACTGACCGGGGTCCGTGTTTTTATAATAACTGGGCAGGTAGCGGTAATAATCTGGTCTTGGATCAGCAGAATTATACCAGTCAAGCGCTGTAGTGCTTCTGTCACCAAAAGAATACCCCGCAGCCGTGGTCAGGTTAGTGTTGTTACTGATGCGGAAGTCATGCGTAAGGATGATATAAGGCTGATGCGTTTTGGCGATACTGGAATTTCTCACTTTCCCGTTCTGATAACCCCAGAAAGGGTTATAAAAATTGGTACCGGATAGTTTCATCATTTCAAGTACTGAAGGCCCTTGTCTTCCGCTTTCAGTAGGTGCGCCAAAGCCAACCAGTGAAAGCAAATGTTTTTCACCAATCTTTTTATCAATAGCAGCAAAATAGCTCCATCCGTCGTAATAAGTGCCGGGCACATATCCCTCACCGGCATAGCGGCGGCTGCCACTCACAGTAAATGCCCATCCTTTTTTGCTCATACCGGTGGAATGAGTGAGCATGATGCGGTGATCGTAGTTTCGGTTGGAGTAAGCGTAGCTGAGGCTGGTTTGTTTCCTTTGCTTGCTGGCCCTTGAATCAATATTGGTATTGCTTCCGATATCACCAAAAGCAAAAGTGTTGTAACGGAGACCAATAGAAATTTCCCGGTTTCGAAGCACATCGTTCAATCCGCCCCAGAGACCAAACGGGGTGAACCCGTTGTCTAAGTTCTCCATCGGGATGCCATTCATGTAGGTGCTGAACATGTCCGCATCATATCCGCGGATGCGGAAACGGACAGGACTCCAGTTAAAGGCGGATGCAGAAAAGAAAGGATCCCGGCCGGCTGTCAGCACTGAAGATACATTCTGGCTGCTCCCGTCATTCAGTTCATTTTCGTCAAGGGAAATAACGGGAATATTGTCCAGCACGGCCTCCTGGTGCTCTTCAACCGTAGTATCCCTTACAGGAAGGCTGTCAACAGGGGGCTTCACCTGTGCCATCGCCACCGTTCCGGTAAAAAGGAACAACAGCAGCAGTTTGGTTTTACGCATGAAAATATATTTTAGACAAAGGGGCAAACTTAGGGAGATTATCCCTTTTGCCGGAAAAAAAATAAGCACATCTTGTCCCGGCTGCGGCAGGGTTACAATTACTTAACTCCGGGCATCTTTTTCCCGCTGTGCTTCGTCTTTTGTTTCGCTAAGTTTGCAGCTTAGCTTTGAATATGAAAAAGATTTATACATTTCTCTTTTCCCTGGCAACAGTTTCCTGCCTGTATGCACAGGATGCCAGGCAACAATATAAACTGACGGTTATTGGTTTTTATAATCTCGAAAACCTTTTTGATACTCTTGACAACCCGTCTGTAAATGATGAAGAGTTTTTGCCCGGCGGGCCCCGTAATTATAATTCGGCAATTTATTATGACAAGCTGGATAAATTAGCCACCGTCATCTCGCAGATGGGCGCCGATAAAACAGCTGATGGCGCCGCCATCCTCGGGGTGGCAGAAGTTGAAAACGATACGGTACTGAAGGACCTGGTGCGGCATAAACTGATTGAAAAAAGAAACTATAAGATTGTCCATTATGATTCCAAAGATGCCCGGGGCATTGATGTGGGGCTTTTATACAACCCGAAATATTTTGTCGTTGAAGCCAGCGACAAACTGTATGTGCAATTGCCCGGCGGGGCTAAGGATGCTTACTATACCCGTGATGTATTATGGGTGCGGGGGAAATTAGACGGGGAAACAATACATGTGTATGTAAACCACTGGCCCAGCCGGAGCGGCGGCGAAGAAAGAAGTGCACCGGGAAGGAATGCTGCGGCACAGGTTTGCCGGAATCACATGGATTCTATTTCAAAACTGGAACCCGATGCAAAATTTGTGGTGATGGGCGACCTGAACGACGACCCGACTAATGTAAGCGTGGCGGAAATCATCAACGCCAAAAGCAAAATAGCTGATGTGGGCAAAGGAGGTATGTTCAACCCATGGACAGAATTGTACAAAAAAGGCATCGGTACTCTGGCCTACCAGGATGCATGGGGGTTGTTCGACCAGATTCTGATTTCCTATCCCTGGCTGAACAAAGATCAGGGCGGTTTTTTCTATTACCAGCAGCATATTTTCAATAAGGAATACATGGTGGAAAATATCGGCCGCTACAAAGGCTATCCGATGCGGACCTGGGACGGTAATCGCTACCGCGGCGGCTACAGCGACCATTTTCCCACTTACCTGGTTCTGCTGAAAAAAGTTGATACAGGTAAAAAAGGATTTTAATAATTATCTATTTACTGTCAGGCTTTTAGGATGAAATTTCTGCCCTCCAGAGAATATCTAAAATCCTTCTCCTGACTTCCTCTTTTCTGGCATTATCTCCCTATCTTTGCCGCCCCAAATCCTGCTGGTCGCAGGATTCTTTTCCGCTAAGGCGGAACTGTCCAATGGGGAAAATTTAATTCTTAACCATTCCGCCGGCTGGCGGATAAAAAAAAGTAAAATGAACAATTACGAACTGATGGTGATTTTTACCCCGGTTCTTAGTGATGATGAGTTCAAAGCCGGGTTGAAGAAGTATGCCAGAATGGTGACGGATGCCGGCGGCTCTATCGTAGCTGAAAATGCGTGGGGGCTGAAATCACTGGCTTACCCGATCCAGAAAAAAACAACCGGGCTCTACTGGGTGATGGAGTACACGGCTGCTCCCGATTTCAACGAAAAAATGAAGATCCAGATGCTGCGTGACGAGACAGTGCTCCGTCAGCTCTGCACCAAACTCGATAAATACGCCGTCGAGTACAATGCGAGAAAGAGAAGTGGCGTAAAAACAGGGACCGAAAAATTAGCGGAGGTATAAGCCATGGCAAAAAATGAAATAAAATATCTGACCGCTATCAAGAGCGACAAACGGGTGAAGAAATTCTGCCGTTTCAAAAAATACAAGATCCGCTACATTGATTATAAAGATGTGGAGTTTCTGAAAAAATTCCTGAACGAGCAGGGCAAACTGCTTCCCCGCCGCCTTAGCGGAAACAGCCTGAAATACCAGCGCAAAGTTTCTGATGCGGTGAAGAAAGCCCGCCAGATGGCATTATTGCCTTACGTAACAGACCTTTTAAAATAACACCTCACCCCTAACCCCTCTCCGCAATGCGGAGAGGGGAACAGTCCCTTCTCCATAAATGCAGAAGGGGTTGGGGGGATAAGGGCAAAAAAGAGTATATGGAAATCATTTTAATCCAGGACGTAGATAACCTCGGTGCAAAAAACGAAGTGGTGAAGGTAAGAAACGGCTATGCCCGTAATTACCTGCTGCCCCGCCAGCTGGCGGTAGAGAACAGCCCCGGTAACAAAAAACAATTGGAAGAAAGGCTGAAGCAGGTCCGCAAGAAAGAAGATAAGATGCTGGCTGAGATCAACAGTGTGATTGACAAACTGAAAGAAGCCCCGCTGAAGATTGGTGCCAAGACCGGTACCAGCGGAAAAATTTTCGGCAGCGTTACTTCATTGCAAATCAGCCGTGCCATCCGTG
Source organism: Bacteroidota bacterium (assembly GCA_052389635.1). GTDB lineage: Bacteria > Bacteroidota > Bacteroidia > Chitinophagales > Chitinophagaceae > JJ008. The sequence goes on from JBQTHS010000035.1 coordinate 22,172, forward strand.
AACAGAAAGGATATGAAATTGACCGCAAGAAGATACAAATCACCGATGAGGTGAAAGAACTCGGCGCTTACAAAGCCAATATCGAGTTTGGTAATGGTCACAGCACCGAAGTGGAGTTTGAAGTGGTGGCTGAATAGTAAAACAACCTCCCATGTTACAAAGCCTCCTCCGGGAGGCTTTTATATTTGTATCCCTGTCTGTCAGAAAACATTCTCCTCTGAAAATCGCTTACCTTTAAAGGGATTGCAAGGCAACCGGCCTGTTGGCCGCACCGATTTAAAATTATTGTTCAGCCGCAGTGCCACAGAAACCGAAAAATATTATCCGGCTGTTGTTGTCACTCATCCTGATTACATGCATCGGATGTACTCCGGAATACAGCTTCGAGGGAGGGCCTCCTCCGCGAAATGATACCATTATTCCGCCACCTCCTCCACCGGGTCCAAGAATGTGTGCGGCATGCACCGGCCAGGATCAGTTTGCTGAAAACCGGTGGAGTTTTTACAACAATGATTTTTTCTTTTGCGGCATAATTGACACTGCCATTGTAATGCCGCAGCGTACAGGGTTTACTTTTTTCGGACCCTCTGCCTGTTCTTCCGATTCAGGAGCAGTATATACCGTTATTTTCCGCAACGGTACTGTGCTGGATCATGATCTTACTAATGTAAGCACTGAACGTGGATCCTTTTATTACTACGATAATCCCGGGCAATCGTATCTGTTTATGAATATTTCCAATACCCCTTTCAATTTCACCATTGATACGTATAGTCACCAGACCCGAATGGCTACCGGCACATTCAACGGGGCTGTACGCAATAAAAGCGGCACCGGCACCTTTATTTCTTCGGGAAAATTTAAAGTCAGGCTGCTTTAACCCTGCTCCCGTATAAAACATTGATTTAGTTAGAAATAATATCTTTTAGAAGAAGGTTTTTCCGGCCCGTAACCCCCGGTTGCCGGCTGATTCAACTAAGCACTAAATAATTTGACTGAACTACCAAAAAATTGCTTTATTTTGTCCCGTTATTGGTGTTCTTTACAGTTTCAAGTCCTGAACGTTTCTGATATAATCCTGTGAATGTTCATTGGTTACTGTTTACTGTTGGCACTTTTATTTTTTAATAATCTCACAAACAATGAACATTTACGTAGGAAACATCAGTTGGAACCTGAAAGATCAGGATCTGGCCAATCTTTTCGCCTCTTATGGTGAAGTAACTTCAGCAAAAATCGTTACTGACAAATTCACGAACCGCAGCAAGGGCTTTGGTTTTGTGGAAATGGCAGACGATGCTGCTGCACAAGCGGCTATTGCTGCGCTTAACGGCTCCGAAGTGGATGGCCGTAACATCGTTGTCAACGAAAGCCGTCCGAAACCCGAAGGCGGCGGCGGCGGTGGCTTCAAGAAAAGAAGCTTTGGCGGCGGTGGCGGCGGCTACAAGAAAGGTGGCGGCGGCGGCGGTTACAACCGTGACCGTGGTGGCTACAACAACGATTATTAATCATCATTAATAAACGGCGCTTTAAAAGTCTGGTTCGTAAGAGCCGGACTTTTTTTATTTAGTATGCCAAAATTTATAACCGTGGATACTTAGTTTTGAATATCAACAAGTCCACCATCGCTTATTTTTAAAATCAATAATAGAAGGTCCTTCCCCACAGCCGCCGATTTCTTTTGCATAAATATCCTTTGGTGAACGGGCTATAATCCACTTTCCTGTTCTTTTGTGTTTCATAATTATTCCTTCATCCATTATTTCTCCTTTTCTACCAGATAAGTTTATTTTGCCATTGTGAATAATCTGTATTGAATCTCCTTTAATTCGCACAGTACAAGTGGCTCCCAAAGATTTCCCTCCCAATTCTGCAAAAGCGATGGCATATGTATATGTTCCATTTTTTAGCTTTTGAGAATAGCTAAAAACAGAAATCAAAAACGTCAAAAAAAACAAAGTTGACCTTTGCATATTTTAACTTATACGCTTTAATAGATTGCACCCAAGTTTTCCTACTGCACTACCCTCACCACCCCTGCCCCATGATAAGAATGGTACTCCCCGTTATACATCGCATCGGCGCTTACAGGGCCCATCTTATAGTTACCGGGTGACACGGCCCGCACAGCATAGTAATAGGTTTGCTTCGCACTGCTGGCATCCACAAAGAAATGGATGCGGTCGTCCCGCACGTCTAATGCTGTAGGTGTTCCAGCATCTTTGATCCAGTCCATACCCGGTATTTCTTTCGTTCTCGGGTTTTCAATTTCAAAACCGGCGGGCAACAAGTCGGTCACCACCACATTCTCAATGGGAGTATCAAAAGATTTTTCCAGTGTTACTCCAATAATGATGAGGTCGTTTTGCTTAAATGTATTACCGGTAATGAGTTTACCGTTCCTGTCATAGAAGCGTTTCCGCACTTTCAGGTAACTGTCTTCTTCTTTGTAAGCGCCGCTGGCGCTGATACCTTCAGCCTGCCAGAAGTAAAAGAGACGGCCACTGCCTTTTGTTGCTATTTCCATATTGCTGCCCCCCAGTGTTTTCATATCACCTGTCCAGCTTTTCTCATCCACTTTGCCAATGGTCTTTCCGTTTACTTTTATTTCAGCCGTAGCGGTAGAATTACTGGCCGACCTGGCATGTTTGCCAAGGGCCAAGAAAGCAAAGGCCCTTTCCTGTGTGCTCAGCCAGCGTCGGTTCTTCAGTTTATCCGCCACATGTTTCACCATGGTGCCGATCTGTGCATTACCCGGGTCAACTTCTAACAGTGCGTTCAGTGCAATGGCTTCATCCCTTACATCAGAGTAATAACTGCCTCCGGTTTGCGGCACAGACTCCTCTCCCCTGAAGGAAGCAGGCAGCATGGAAGTGAATGATCTCTTATCACCCGCTGTTGCGTATGCAGCTGCTAAAAGATAGCGGCTGTCCAGTGCCAGCAACGATGTATTGGCCTTGTAATAGTTCATCGCCGGTACATTGGTTCTGCCGGCAAGAGCAAGCACATAGAGACCATAGGCAACTTCTTTCGGCGCAATTTTTTTATTCAGGTCACGGTTATAATAGTAGGTGATAGTTTCCCTGTTCTTCAGTTTATTGCTGATATAGTTCAGCATGGTGTTCAGTAAACTATTGTCCACATCAAACCCGGCTTTTTTTGCTTCTAACAGGAAATGGGCTGAATAAATTGTCGTCCACCAGTCTTCCCTGCCTCCGCCATCCCATAACGTAACAGCTCCGTTGTACAACTGCCGCATTTTGATCTTGCGGATAGCTTCCATAATGTTAATGTTTGCATTTGTTTTGTTTTGTTGCTTGCCTGTGTGTCCGGCAGACAGGTTCTGCTGCATCAGATCTGTAAGGTCGCCATAGTATAACTGCGGAAAAGCTGCTGACACTGTTTGCTCAGTACAGCCGTAAGGATACTGCACCAGGTAGCGAAGCTGCTCGCCCAGTTCCAGCGCAGGCGAACGGCTTACTACCAAACTGTAATTCACACTTGTTGGCATGAAATCACCGAGGCCGATATTTATCTTTTGAGTGCTACCTCCGGTTATGGAACCACTGCCGGTTGCTTTCTGCAAAGTCGAAGGAGGACGAACAGCTATTTCTGTTGCATCGGTGAACTTCTCTCCCATTCCGCTCACAGTCACAGTCACTTTACCAATATTGATGGTCTGGTTGGCTACCACACGGAAAGTAGCCCTGCCTTCTTCTTTTGCATTCAGGCTTACAGACTGGCTGTTACCTCCGATCACTTTCATCGGGCCTTCCACGGCGATATTAGCTGTTACATTCGATGATCTGTCTGTTGTGTTGGTCAATGTGACCGGGACATTCACCGTATCACCCGGACTTAAAAACCTGGGCAGCGCCGTACTCACCACAATCGGATCGGCCACCGTCATCGTATTATCCGCTGCGCCGAAACTGTTGCCCTTGTACGAAACAGCCATCAGCCTCAGTTCACCACTGAACTGTGGCACCTCAAATTCAAATTCGGCCACGCCGCTGTTGTTGGCTTTTTTAATGCCGCTCCAGTAGCTCACCACCCTTACCCTTTTCGCCGGCATGGGGTTGACTCTTTTTTCCATATCCAAATCACCGTCACCTCCGGTGCTGCTGAGCCTGGCCTTCACTTCTTCAAACAATAAAGGATAAAGATCAAATGCGGAGACTTGCAATGCTTTTTTCTGATAGAAATAATCATAGGGGTCGGGTGTTTTGAAATCGCTTATCTGCAGTACTCCATTATCAACGGCGGATAAGGTAACCATGCTGCCCGCTGTGGCTTTCACCGACACTGTCTGTTTTGTTTTGGAGCGGACAGCTTTAGCAGCAGTGATCTCAACAGAAATCTTCTTGTTCTTTTCTTCTACCGTCACATTTTTAAACCCATGTGCCACAGTGAGTGGAATATCGGAAACTTCGTGGGGTTTTATCAATGTTGCGGTGATATACACGTTGGGCACATGATCAGCGCTGAGTTTCAGATCCACCCTGGCCGTACGGTTGCTTACCTCCACAGTCTGGTGTGATACGATATGGTCGGTTTCCATCGTCACCAGCATCTTGCCGCTGAAAGGTGTTTTGAACAAAGCCTTCACTGTTTCGCCGGTATGATATGATTTCTTGTCAATGGAAATATCAATATTACCTTCCCTGCTTACTTCAAACGAACTGTTATTGCTGCCCCAGCTTCCGTAGCTGTAAAAACTGCGGCTTAGATAACTGCTGGCGCCGGGGTTATAGATCTTTACTTCGTAATCACCGGGCGTCCGGGGTGTATAGGAATATATCGTATTACTCCCCACCGTGATCTGCTGTTCGGTCATCAGCTTGTCTTCTTTCTGCGACTCATAACGGAAATAACTACCGCTTTTGGTCAGCACGGTGCGATATTCATGTTTTATCACCTGCACCCTCGCTGTTGCGCTAATGCCATTACCATCTTTGTTCACAGCTGCCAGTTGAAACTTCACCGGCTGGTTCAGCGGATAATAATAGTACCAGTCGTTCTTCACCCCAAAGAATACATCCTGTGTAAACAGGTCCACTGAGGTAGCCCGGCTCACAGGTCTGCCGGTTTCATCAAACACGGTTGTATAGAAACTGGTCTGCAAAGCACCGCTGTTGGCATAAGTGACCGGCACTTCATATTCAAAGGAGGCGTTACCGGCTGCGTCTGTTGTTCCTTCTTTCACCTGTTTGTCAAAAAAGGTATTCTTGTTGGCCAGGCTGAAATCATACCCGTCAAACTTTTCAGGTGAAAAGGCTTTCTGTTTTACCTGTATCTCTGTTTCGTATTTGCGGTTCGCAGCCGGCGGGCCGAAAAAGTTCATGGCATTGATAGCGAGGTTTGACTTTTCACCGGGACGCAGGAATTTTTTATCCAGTTCCGTTTTTACCCGGATACGGTCCGGTACAAATTCCTCTACGGAAAAACTTTTGGAAGAAAGCAGTACATCATTAGAGGTATAAACCTCCATGGTATAACTGCCGGTAATGGCTGAATTGCCAATCTCAATGCTGCCCTCCAGGGAGCCTTCTTCATTCAGGCTTTTGCGGATTGACCTCAGTTCCTTACCGTTTGGCATCAGGAATTTTATCTTTAGTGGCACATCACCCGGGTTCTTCCAGTTTGCATCCCGCAGGATAACAGAGAAATTAATTTTCTCACCCGGACGGTAAACATCTCTCTCAGCATATACAAAAGCATCAAAACCGGAAGTGTTGTTTCGTTTGCCCCCCACATCAAAACGGGAAGTGTTGACCTTAGTGTTATTAAAAGGCAGATAATTAAAATCGTCAGCTGTTTTGGCAATGATCATGGCAGGTTTGAAGCCGCTGAATTCTTTATTGGAATAGGTGATCGTTGCCATACCGTCCTTATCCGTTGCAGCCGTACCCAGCAACTGGTTGTTGACGGAATAAACGGCTACGTTCACTTCCTTCAGCGGGTCTGCTGATTTGATGGAATTGGTGAATACATAGATCTTATCCTTTCCTTCTTTGGCGATCAGGCCCAGGTCAGAGAGTGAGATAAAGCGGCTGTCCTTCACCCAGTAATCTTCCGTAGAACGGATAACGACATGATATACTCCTTTAAAATCAGGCAGCCTGTCTTCAAACTGGGAGAAGTTCAGTATTCTTCCGGCGCCGCTTTTCGGCAGTGACCGGGTATCAATTTCTTTTTCATAGATAACATCACCCAGCATGGCGCTGCCCCCGTCATCATAATAATAATCTTCTTCGTATCCTTCATCGTAACTGGCATAGTCAGGTCCACTGGTTTTTTCCTGCGGCGAGTAGCCATAGCGCTGCGCCATCAGCAGGTTGTTCTCATATATTTTGGAAATGATGATCTTGACTTTTGACGCACTGGTTATCTGCACTTCTATATTCTTACCGCCTTTTTTGGAAAGATAAACAGCCTTGCTGTTGGTGAATTTTATATCTGATTCCAGTTCACCAAAACCCACAGCCCCGTTGTAATCTTCTTTCATCACACCGCCAATCTTTCCGCGGAGGCCTTTAACAATGGTTAATGCGTAGCTTTTTTCTGTATCAAATTTGTCGCTCCGGAGAGTAAACCCGTAATCGTTGGGCTCAACGGTATAAGCCAGGTCCGGGTCAAATTTGATAAACGATTTAATACTCTCTCCTGATAACTGCTGGCTGGTAACCACTTTTACGACGCCTTCCATACCGTCATGCTCTGCCTGCACATTTTGGACGGTTAATGTAAAAGGAGAAGGGATTGTAATTGAGTTAACGATATTATCCTCTGTACTGGTGTTGCCTTTCTCCGGTTTAAGTCCCTTGCCGATCGTCATTTCCAAATCCAGGTCTCTGTCCTCTGTTTTCAGGCCATTGATGCGTAAAGAGATCCTATTATCAGGCGACACAGTGATAACAGAAAAGTCAGCATCCTTTCCATCAACATGAATATGTAACTTGCTTTTAAGGTCATCCGGATTGATCCGGTAATTAAATACCAGGTCAATCTGCGGAACGGTGCTGGTGCTGCTCTCTCCCACCCAGACAACTTGTGAGTTATCCAGGGTAAGCAGCGGTGTGTGGAAGCTAATCTTATCACCGCCTTTTACTGAATTGTATTTGCTGAACCTGAGAACAGCGCTTTTCACTTTGGCCTTGTATGTAGTGGCAGGGCTGAGCGGTTCAGATGGTGAGAATACCAGTTCATCGGGGCTTTGCCAGCGGAATTTCCCTTTCAACCTGGGCTCAAAAGAAATATAGTCGGTCGAGTCCCAGGCATTAAGCATGGAATCCGTAGCCAGGGAGTGACTGAACCGGAAAACAAGGTTGCCCAGCATAGGTACTTCACCTTTTGCGTTGGTGAAGGACAGGGAGATGGCATTCTTTTTACAGGATGCCAAAAAAATAGTTCCTGCTGCTATCAGCGGAACTAAACAGGATTTGATACGCATAGAAGTGTGGTTAAATGGTCAGTTAGGAACGAGAAGTTATTAAAGTTTGATTAGGTAAAAAAATAACCTGGGGAGTTCTTGCCTGCCTGCTGTCAGGATAGCTCACAACAGTCCTGCCTGCCTCTGGCGGAAATAGCAGAAATTAGCAGGTAGAAAGCTAAGGAGGGATGTCCCGGGTGGGGCGGGACGAGTCAGACGGTTCCATAAAGGAAGAATCAAATTTGACAGGAAAGATACAAAGCATAAAACCCGGGTTGCAAATTACAGGAGATAAATATTTGTTAAGTGGCGGCCTGACTTATATTAGCTAATGTTTTTTTACATCAGTTAGCTAACTGATGCCAGCCACTATTTAATTTCATAAATGAAGCGGAGTAATTTCAGGATAACCAAAAGAGGGGTTTTGCGTTTTGCCAAAAGACTGGGTATTGGTTTTCTTGGGCTGATTGTCCTCTTCTTTATCATGAACTGGGTATTTCCGCTTCCGGATAAGATCGAATACTCCACCATCATCACTGATAATAAAGGAGAAGTGGTGAATGCCTACCTGACCAGCGACCAGAAATGGAGGATGAAAACCGAACTGGATGAGATATCTCCCCTGCTGCAAAAAACCATTATCAACAAAGAAGACAGGCATTTTTACAAACACCCCGGGGTGAACCCTTTTGCACTTGCCAGGGCTTTTTTCACAAATATTTTTCACATGCGGCGTATGTCCGGCGCCAGTACCATTACCATGCAGGTGGCTAAAATGCTGGAACCGGGTAAACGGAATATCTGGAGCAAGTGCAGGGAAATATTCCGGGCCTTTCAACTGGAACTGAAATACAGTAAAAAAGAAATACTGCAGCTATACCTGAACCTGGTGCCTTATGGAAGCAATATCGAAGGTGTCAAAGCCGCTTCGTTACTTTATTTTAAAAAGAACCCTGACCACCTTTCCCTTGCTGAAATAACAGCACTGAGCATCATTCCCAACAAGCCTGGTGTGATGGTGCCCGGGAAAAACAATGCCTTTATCATCAAAGAAAGAAACCGCTGGCTGGAGCGTTTTGCCGAACGAAATGTTTTCACTCAAAAAGAGATCGAAGATGCGATGGCCGAACCACTGGACGCTAGCCGGGGAACGGTGCCTCATTTTATCCCGCACCTGTCTTACAAACTAAAAAAGCAGGGCGGCGACATTATCAAAACAAATATTGACCTGAACACCCAGTTGAAAACAGAAAAACTGGTGGAAGATTATGTACGGATACAGCGGCTGAAGAATATCCGGAATGCAGCGGTGCTGATCATTGATAACAAAACGCATAAGGTCATTACCTATGTTGGCTCCTCTGGTTTTTTTGATACTACTGACGGAGGCCAGGTAAACGGCGCCGCTGCAGTTCGTCAACCCGGCAGTACACTGAAACCGCTTTTGTATGCCATGTGCTTCAATGAGGGTTTACTTACTCCTAAAACCGTAATGACGGATGTGGCAGTGAACTATGACGGGTATGCCCCCGAGAACTATGATGAAAAATTTAATGGATATGTGACCGTAGAATATGCTTTGGAACATTCGCTGAATATTCCTGCCGTAAAAGGGCTGCGGCTGCTTGGGCATGAAAGGATGATCCAGCAATTATCCAATTGCGGTTTCCGGCAAATACAAAAAGACAGGCGAAAGCTGGGTTTATCTATGATCCTGGGCGGGTGCGGAACCACTCTGGAAGAAATGACCGGTTTATTTTCGGCCTTTGCCCATAATGGGGTTTACAGAGCGCCTTCTTTTACGCAAAATGATACCCTTCAGCATAAGGTTCGGGTCATTAGTCCGGCTGCCAATTACATGATCAATGAAATACTTTCGAAAGTGAGCCGGCCTGATTTTCCGCTGAACTGGTCGGCCACCGAGCGGATGCCCAAGATTGCCTGGAAAACCGGTACCAGCTATGGCCGCAAAGATGCCTGGAGCATTGGTTACAATAAAAATTTTACGGTAGGTGTGTGGGTGGGAAATTTTTCCGGCGCTGGTGCGGCTGATCTGAGCGGGGCCAATACCGCCACTCCCCTGCTCTTCCGGATATTTAATACCATTGACTATGACAGTGATGAAGAATGGTTCAAACAACCGGATGATTGCGATATAAGGAAGGTGTGCAGCGAAACGGGGCTTGTACCCACAGCCCATTGCAGCAACCTGGTAACCGATTATTTTATTCCCCTCATTTCTTCCACCCGGATTTGCGAAAACCGGCAGGAAATAATGCTGAGTTCCGATGAAAAAATCTCCTTTTGTAAAAGTTGCGCCCCGGCCAGCGGCTATAAAAAGAAACTCTTTAAAATAGTGGAACCGGAAATGCAGGCCTGGTTTGAGGAAAACAGGATCGCTTATGAAAAAATACCGCCGCACAACCCGGATTGCGAACTGATATTCAAAGGTGCCGCCCCTGTTATCAATTCCCCCGTGAACGGCACAGAATATCTTATCAATAAAAAGAACCCGGAGCCTTTGCAACTGACCTGCAAAACCGCCAATGATGTAAGTAAAGTGTATTGGTACATCAATAACAAGTTTTACAGAAGCAGTAATGCCGGAGAAAAACAATTCTTTGTACCGCAGGAAGGGCCGGTGAAAATATCCTGTACGGACGATAAAGGAAGGAATCGGGATATAAGGATTACGGTGAAGTATGTCTCATTATAAAGTAACCTGCCTGTCATTCGGTCGGCAGGTTACTTTATAGTTTACGATTATTGCCGAAAGCTTAGCTTTTTTGTCAACCAGTCTTTACCATCAAATATGCGGACAGTATAAACATCTGTAGGCATACCCACCATGCCTATGATCTCAGTTTTGTGGGTACCTGCAAAAGTTTTTGTGTAAACAGGCACACCCATTTTATTTACGACAATCACCTGTCTGATATTTGCATTGTTATCATTACTGTTTAGCGTAATGGTGAACTGCCCGCTGGTAGGGTTCGGGCTAAGGATAATATTTTTTTCACTTTCTGTAATTATTCCTGTTGGCCTGGAAATTATCAAACAATCAGGGTCAAAATAAACCTGGCAGCTTGCTGTGGATCCTTGGTGGGTGAACCAAAAATCCCAATTATACGAACCGCATGGGTTGCTTGTTGTGCACTTAAGCCTTATCCATCCATTAGGTGAGTTAGTATTTATTGTCACTTCTACCTGGTTGCCGTTCGCCGTCCAGCCGGTATAGCCGCTTGAACTCACATAAGACCAAACAATTGAGGTGGCCGTTGGGTCTTGCACCCAGGCATTTGCATAGTATTCGCAAAGAGAAGGATTATTAGGCCCCGAAGGTGCGTTCGTACACCTGGTTTGTGTCAGGGTATTGCAGTGGCTCATTGTAGTTTGATTGCCGTTTACATACCAGTAGCTGGTTCTGGTGCTGCAAGTTGGAGCAGTTCCTAAATAAATTGTTTTTGGCAAAATTGTAGTAGTACCGTTAGAGTTAACTACAGTGGCTGTTAATATAACCGGGCCTGTATATCCATTTGCTGACAACGTAGTGGATGGACCTGTAAGCGGTGAAATAGTTACCTGCGAGATATTTTTTGTCCAGTTAACAGTATTTGTTCCGCAAGTTGGTAAATTCACAGCTGTATAGGCAGAAGATGTAAGCGGCAAGCAAATTGCATCTGCTCCGTTAACACTCATTTGAGCTAATCCTAAAGTAGCCCTCATGGCCCTGTCGGCATCAACCCTCCCATACCCTGCCTGATTATTCCAGGTACCATTTGGTTGGCCTCCCACATTACCTGAAAATTGGTATTGCGGTATTTTAAAGCAGGATTGCTCTAAAAAATTTCTTGCCTGTAGTCCTGTTATGTTTGGATTTGCACCTAAAATCAATGCAACAACCGCTGCTGCATTGGGACAGGCGGCAGATGTTCCTCTAAACCGGTCATTATAATTCTCCAGAAACTATGCCATTCGCTCCAACATTATCAGTCGTTGTTATCCAAACACCCGGGGCAATAATATCAAGGTTTGTACCGAAGTTGCTTCCCCACCAGAACTCTCCATCGCAACTTGTACCCTCCGGATCTGTGCTTACTCCCGGGTTTACTAATGCCGGATCACTGGATGACCTTTTCCTTGTATCACATGGCGTACTTGCACCTACTGCAATTACTTCTGGAAGATATGCCGGGTATGATACAGCAGCATTATTGTTTCCGGCTGAGAATAAAACAACACAGCCTAAGCCGTTTCTGCCACCTGTAACTGCATTCTGAATTGCCAGATTAATTTGAACAGACGATGAGCCCCCGCCCCATGAATTTGAAATTACATCAGCTCCCCTGTTAACCGCCTCATTAAAACAATTGGCTATCCAAGTATCATTTGTGTTAAAGAATCCACCAATATCAACTATTCCCATTCTCAGTGGAATTATCCGCGAATTATAAGCAACACCTATTGTACCAATTGTATTGTTAACTGAAGCAATTATTCCAGCACAATTTGTACCATGACCATTATTGCTCGTCGGGGCGCCTCCACTATTATTACCAGTAGCATCATATCCGGGTAGTAAATTTGCCTGTAAATCGGGATGTGTTAAGTCAACGCCATCATCAATTATGGCCACTTCTATATTTGTACCTGTAGAATAACACCAGGCGTTTTCTACTTTCATATCTGCTGCGATAAGACCTCCGGGTACATTACCGGTATTGCGTATATTCCACTCAAAAGGCCTTAGCGGGTTCTCAGGCTTTATGTGCCGGATAAAAACCGGTTCAATAATAGACACAGCCTTTGCATTAAAAAGTTGCTCGCAAAGCTCAAAAATACTTTCTCCTGTTGTATAATTCCTGGCATTTAAATACAAATAATAAAACCCCTTAAAAATAGAATGTTCTTCAATGAAACCCAAGTCGCCGTAGGCCTTTTTAAATGCTGAAATATCTGATGGTTTAAAAAACAACTGTCTTGTTAGGGCCTGAAGCGTTCCATCCTGATAAACATAATAGTTTGTAGAGAAAGACGGGATATCAGTGAGGTTATCCGGCCTGACTTTTGAAATTACACCGAAAGCATGTTTCAAATTGACAGAACTAAAATCTTCCTTCTTTGCATTACTATGGGTAAGGCTTGCTAAAGGATATTCGGAATAATAAAGAGTGTCAATTTTTTTAAATTTTGATACGTATCCATTGGTTGTAAGTTCTATAGTTTGCGATATTCCCAAATGCCAGAGTGTAAAGCAAATGAGAATACAGAAAATCTTCTTCATATCAGTTACGTTTTAGCGAGTCAATATTTATATAATCATTCGTTGTAACACCACTTGTAAAACCAAAATCCTCACCAGGACAAGGCCCTTTGACTTTCCCCGAAAACTTTACCTGGAAAACCTGGCTTTGATTTACGCCTTGTAATATTGCCCGAAGTGAATCCTGATTTGTATTACAAGGAAAGTAGTTGCTTACTGCACCTGGGGCCGGATAATATGTTAGCATCCATTTATTGTTATACTGACGGTAAGATAAAAAGCCGTCTATATTCTGTAAAGAATACTTTATCTCATTTGAGTTACATCCGCAGTTCGGGTTGTCTGTTTTTTTCTTACACCCGGAATTTGAAAAAAAGGTCAGAATAAAACTCATCACCAGAATTACAAATAAAGATTTCATAATAGATTATTTTTTTATGGTAAAACAAGAAATATACGCCTTGTATCGGAGGACTATTATCCCTGATGATTTGCTGCATCTTAAATCTCATATTTAAATGTTTTCTTTTGCTGATTCTCTTTTTGCTTAGCTGTGTGACATTAAAGCTAAAGAAATTGATATTGTAAACCAATACGTTTACAATATATTTTTTGAAACCTCCAATCTTGCAGCCTCTCAAAAGAGGCTGATGACCAAAGACGCTTTTCTTAAACAACTGGGCAGAAATATTGCCCGTTTAAGGGAAGAGGCCGGGCTTAGCCAAACTGAATTAGCCCTGCGTTGTGATAAAGACAGGCAGAGCCTTAACCGTCTGGAAAAAGGAAGGATAAATCCTTCAGTTTTTTATCTCTTACAACTCGCCGAGGAATTAAAAATACCAGTTAAAGATTTGCTGGATTTTGAATAAGCAAAATACTTTTTGAAATAAGCAATTTCCCTTTTAAGGACTAAGTGTTTCCACTTTTCCCACACTCCCCGCACCACTTGTTTCCTGTGTCACTTCAGCATTTCCTTTATACTTAATATGTGATGCACCGCTAGCATCAGCTTTTAATTTCACACTGGCAAATACCTGTGCATGGCTGGCGCCGGAGAGTTTCACCTGCACATTCTCCGCCATCAGGTCAAAACATTTTGCTTTGGAGGCGCCGGTGCCATCCACCCGCAAGTCTTTGGTTTCGCCGCTCAGTGTTGCCGAACTGGCGCCCGATACTTCCACTCCCACCAAAGGTGATTTTACATCCATTGAAGCTTCACTGGCTCCGCTGAGATCAATATACAATTCATCCGCCGAGGTAATCCTGCCTTCCGACTCAATACTGCTGGCGCCTGATACATCAAAGCGCCGGAGGGATGGCCCGCTTACATACACTTTTACAGATTGGGAAGGTTTCAGGTTATAACCATTCTCAGGACCGATAATCAGGGTATTTTTATTCATATATACTTCGATATGCTGCTGCAGGTTTTCATCGGCTTCCACTTTTACGGAGTATGCCGAATCCTGCTTAACAAAAACTTTTATTGCCCCGTTTATTTCTATGCTTTCAAACCCTTTTTCATCCCGGGTTTCAGTTTTTATCACCCCGTTGCCACGGATACCTTCGCCGCCTATATTACAAGAAGTAAAAATTACAAGGGAAAAACTAAAAACGGGGAGAAGCAGCTTCATTAAAAGGATTTATATGGTAAAATTATAGGTTTTTCTGCCAGGTAAGACGTAAAATGAAGAGTTCGGGTTACAGCTGTTGCGAATTTCTGAATCCCATTACCGGCCTCGCTTTCCCGGGGCTGGCCAATTCCTCGTCTTGTTGTTTTATCTTCGCCACTTATTATACCTGCCTGCATGACTGAAAAGATCCTGATCCTCGATTTTGGCTCCCAATATACCCAATTGATTGCCCGAGCCGTACGGGAGGCCAATGTGTATTGCGAAATCATCCCCTATCACAAAAAAATTGCCTTTGAACCCGGTCTGAAGGGCATTATCCTGTCCGGTTCACCCTGCTCAGTGAATGAGGATGACGCCCCGGATGCAGATGTGCAGGATTTTATTACGAAAGTGCCGGTGCTGGGTATTTGTTATGGCGCCCAGTTAACTGCTAAACGTTTCGGTGGTGTCGTGGCAAAAAGCAACAAGCGGGAATACGGCCGGGCTATCCTCCAAAGGAAAAGGGAAGATGTATTATTCAGCACCGTATCGAAGGAGTCACAAGTATGGATGAGCCATGCTGATACGATACTGCAAATGCCAGAAGGATTTGAACTACTGGCAACCACGGAAAGCATACCCGTCGCTGCCTTCAGGAAGTCTGAAGTCAAAGGTAAGAAGTCAGAAAATACAAACGGTTCTGACATCAGACTTCAGACCTCTGACTTCCCGCTTTACGGCGTACAGTTCCACCCGGAAGTATATCACTCCAAAGAAGGGAAAAAAGTGCTGCATAATTTTTTAGTCGGTATATGTGGTTGCTCACAGGACTGGACACCCGCCCATTTCATAACGGATACGGTGGAAGGCCTGAAAAAACAAATCGGCAACCGCAAAGTCATCATGGCGCTGAGCGGCGGCGTGGATTCCACCGTAGCGGCTACCCTGATTCATAAAGCCATCGGTAAAAATCTATTTGGAATTTTTGTGGACAATGGTGTGTTGCGTAAAAATGAATTTCAAAATGTGCTGGACACTTATGCCAAACTTGGCCTCAATGTAAAGGGCATTGACGCCAAAGAACATTTTTATACCAAACTGGCGGGGAAAACTGAGCCTGAGGAAAAAAGAAAAATTATCGGTAGCCTGTTTATAGATGTATTTCAGGAGGAATCCAAAAAGATTGAAGGTGTCGGTTTGCTCGGCCAGGGCACTATCTATCCGGATGTGATTGAAAGTGTTTCTGTACATGGGCCGTCTGTAACCATCAAATCACATCATAATGTTGGTGGTCTGCCTGACCACCTGCATCTTGAACTGGTGGAACCGCTGCGTTCACTGTTTAAAGATGAAGTAAGAAAAGTGGGAAGGGAACTGGGCATTCCGCCAGAAATGATTGACCGCCACCCCTTCCCGGGACCGGGTCTGGCTATCCGTATTTTGGGAGAGATTACCCAAGAAAAGGTACGGTTGTTGCAGGAGGCAGACCACATTTACATTAGTGCATTAAAGGATAACAATTTATATGCAACGATTTGGCAGGCAGGCGCTATCTTACTGCCTGTAAAAACTGTGGGAGTGATGGGAGATGAAAGGACTTATGAATTTACTGTTGCACTGAGGGCTGTTACGAGTGTGGATGGGATGACGGCAGACTGGGCACACCTTCCATATGATTTCCTGGCTAATGTTTCCAACGAGATCATCAACAATGTAAGAGGCATCAACCGGGTGCTGTATGACATCAGCAGCAAGCCACCGGCTACGATTGAGTGGGAATAAAAAGAACCGGGGTTAACAACATTAAAAGGATTATGGGGAAAAATATTCGTTGGATTTTTTGCTTAGCTTTTCTTGGTCTCGTCCAGGTAACAAAAGCAGTTGCGCAAACAGACCTGCCCAAATACAGGATTGCCATTTTTGCTCCTCTTTACCTGGATTCAGCATTTGATGAAAATGATGAATACCGTTATGCAAAAAATACGTTTCCCAAATTCATCAATCCGGGGCTTGAGCTGTATGAAGGTGCTCAACTGGCATTAGATTCCCTGAACACCGAAAAAGCACCGCTGGAAGTTTTTGTTTATGATACCCGTTCCGCCAAAGAAAGTCTCCCGCAGCAACTGAATAAACCGGAACTGGATAGTGTTTCTTTCATTATTGCTCATTGCAGTTCTTCCGAAATCAAATTATTTGCGGATGCGGGCTTAAAAAGAAATATTCCCGTTATCAATGTCAACATGCCGAATGATGGTGCTGTGACGGGTAACCCTTTTTATGTGATACTCAATCCCACCCTCCGCACACAATGCGAGGGCATTTACCGGCATTTGCAGAAATATTATTCACTCAACCCCATTGTTGTTTTCCGGAAGAAAGGGCTGCTGGAAGACAGGATAAAAATGTACCTGGATGATTTTGGCAAAAGCACTGTAGCAGTTCCGCTGAAATATAAATATGTTGAACTTACCGACAGTTTTACAGTTAATCAGTTGCGGCCATACCTCGATACGACCAATCAAACGCTTTGTCTTGCCGGAAGCCTGGATGAGAATTTTGGCAAAAGGCTGGTGCAGCAACTCGCCACACTGAAAAAATTGAAATACCAGTCAGTGGCGATGGGCATGCCCACCTGGGACAACGTCAAAGAATTCAATAAACCCGAATACAAGGGCATTGAAATAATTTACAGCACCCCTTTTTACAATGCTAAAATGGATAAGGTAAGCCTGGGCATCACTACTTACTTCAAAGACATTATGTATGCCCGCCCCAGTGATATGGTATTCCGGGGGTATGAGGTGACCTGGAAATATGCCAAACTGCTGATGCAGTATAAAAATGATTTTGCCTCTAATATCAGTAACAAACAAAACAAAGTTTTCACTGATTACGACATTCAGCCTGTACTGAACAAACAAACCATGACGCTTGATTATTTTGAGAACAAAAAACTGTATTTCCTCAGGTGGCAGGATGGTGTCCTTAAAGCTGTATACTAGTCATAGTTTTAACCTGTAACTTTATTCTTCATTGCATTTTGTGGAAGTACAGCACACAAAGGGGTTTACCATTATCAGCAACTGGCTTGAAGCAAAAGGCTTCAGGCCTTTTTTATTCCAGCAACAGGCATGGCAGCATATTGCCAATGGCGAAAGCGGGCTGGTGAATGCCCCCACCGGTTGCGGCAAAACATTTTCCGTTTTCCTCGGCGCACTGATCAATTTCATTAACCAGTACCCCGATGATTATAAAAAAATCAAAAACACCGGGCTCCGGTTGCTTTGGATAACGCCGCTCAGGGCGCTGGCAAAGGATATTGGCCGTGCCATGGAGGAAGTGATTGAAGAATTGGGCATGAAATGGAAAATTGGTATCCGGAATGGTGATACCGGTACCGCTGAAAGAGCCAGTCAGAAAAGGGAGATGCCCGAAGTGCTGCTCATCACCCCTGAAAGTCTTCACCTATTACTGGCACAAAAGGGTTATCCCGACATTTTTCGATCACTGAAAATTATTGCGGTAGATGAGTGGCATGAACTATTGGGGAGTAAAAGAGGCGTGCAGGTGGAGCTGGCGGTTTCAAGAATTGTCAATGGGCAATGGGCAATGGGCAATACCAAACCCTCTGTTTGGGGCATTTCTGCAACTATTGGAAATCTTGGTGAAGCAAAAGAGGTCTTGTTATCTCCATTAAAACAGGAGGGTGTTATAGTAAAAGCAAATTAAGGGGGGTAAAACAGAATGTAACATTATGCAAGAATATGAAATGTGCTTAAAATGCACAACTGTAGCGGGTTTCAGCCGATTTAAGCCTGCAAGCTGTGCAAAACCGATTGTGCAACCGAGTATAATACAGGTATAATTTTAGGGCAATGCAGCCTCACCCAGCCGTTTAAGGTATAATTAAGGCATTTTAAAGCCTCGTTTTAGGTATAGAATCCACTGAAACCTGCAATAAATCAATCTTTTCGGTGATTTTCTTTAGTTGGCCCATTATTGCCCAGGAGGCCACAGGATCAGGCTCATTTTTCATATTTAACTGGCTATTATCCTCACTAAAATACTCCTTTGAAAGGGCATGAACCTTACCAATAACGTTACCAGTAACCTTACCATTCCGTTTAAAATCCTCAACATGGGCATCGGTGATAACCTTACCATTTTTTAGGTCTGACATCAATAGCGCATCAAGCGAAATCCCAAAAAATTGATAAAGCCTAAGCAATGCCGGTGCATTCGGGTGGGATATTTCATTAATCCAATTAGAGATAGAATTCTGGCTAACACCTACATACAATGCAAGCTCTGACTGAGTTGTGTCGAACCTCTTAATTAAGAAGGTAAGATTTTTTGCCAAGTAATTCACACCATGTGCATTTAAAATTATCCAGATTTGGATATAGATATTTGGATATATCAAAATATCTATATTACTTTGGTTCGCTATAACGAACCGAAAAGGTATGTCAGAAAAATTAAAGAAACAAACAGGTAGGAGAAAGCCACAGGAGGAGATTGTATCAATCCTTGCCGAAAAGTACTCGGTATCAGAACGCTATGTTCAAATGGTAATATCCGGTGATAAAAAGAGCGAGGCCATTCTCGAAGACTATGTTTCATATAAAGAGGCTAATAATCTTCTCTTGGAAGAAGTAAAACGAGTAGTGCCATTCCTGAATTAAAAATTAGTTAACCATGCTCTATTTTGACAACACCCTGTATTTAGAGATCGCTGATATCATAAAATGTGGCATCAGAAAAAATGAGAATACAATCTATAAGGATAAATCAACGGGTGTAAAATGGGCCAACTTTACAAAGCACCCGGTTTACAAAAACATCGTACTGATAGAGTATGAATCGCTGGCCCCGGCCAAAAAGAAGTTGGTGATCGACTGCTTTGGCAACCCTTATGAGCATTTTGCAAAAGAGCCGATCCGTCAAATGGTCGTTCGAGATTTAAAAGCAGAGGCATTCTTCCTGGAGCGTAAACTCCCAACTGATCCAAAGAATAACATCGTTGAAAAATACACCATCGCCGCCAGCTGGCTGAATATGCTGATCAAAACGCAGGATGATTTCAGGCAGATCAAAAAAGACCTCGGTATTTCAGCAGGTAAGTTTTGGCTGACTATTGGCGAAATGATTCAGCGGGATAATATTGACCTACCTGCTAATCATATCCGATTGAAGCAAAAGATTGATGTGTACAGGGAGCTTGGTTATGACTGCCTAATTCATAAACAATTCGGCAATTCGAATAGTAAGAAGGTAGACGATGAAGTTTGTGAATCCCTTCTCCTGGAACTGATATCACAACCCAATACAGATGATGTAAAGACGTGCAACCAGTATAATAAGTGGGCGGTTAAAAACGAGAAGTCGCAGATTACTAAAAGAACTGTGTGTTCATGGAGATTGAGGCATGACTACCTTATCCGGGCTGAGCGGTTTGGCACCAGTGACAATTACAATACTTACGGGAAGATCATCACTCGTAAGCGACCCTCCGCTCCACTTCTTCTCGTTGAGCATGATGATAACGCACTTGATCTTTACTTCCAGAACCCACCGAAAGCAAAAGTGTACTACTTCAACCGGTTTGTAATAGCCGTGGTAATTGATGCCTTTAATGATTACCCACTCGGTTGGGCAATGGCAGAGACCTACACCAAAGACCTGATCCGTTTTGCTTACCTGGATGCAGTATATCATATCCGGCAGCTAACCGGTGGCTGGTATCTGCCCCACCAAATAAGAAGTGACCGCTTTGGTATTGATAAGGAGTTGGAGAATGATCTCGCCCGATTCTATCAATCGCTTGCAATCTTCACACCAGCCGCAGTTAAGGTTCCCAGGGGAAAATACATTGAGCGTTCTTTCGGCACAACCTGGCACCAGGTACTCAGCACCTATAAAAACTATGCCGGTAACAATATCATAAGTAAGCATCATGTGAGCCAGGATTTTATTGATGCGAATAAGAAAAACTACCCTACTAAAGACCAGGCACCCGAACAGGCATTTCACTTCATCAATATTTTACGCCACCGGGTCAACGAAAAAACCGGACAAAGCATTCAGGAAGAATGGATCAGGGCCTTCAATGCATCCGCAAAATCAAAGCAGCATGAAATAACGGAGCTGCAAGTGCTCGCTAAACTCGGCACTCCACACACCCATACCAACACCATTACGAACAGGGGTATTACTCCAGCGATCAATTGTGTTGAGCGCACTTACGAGATACCCAACGAATACTACCTGGAGACGGTGGGTAAAACAGTTCAGGTGATCTATGATCCTATGGATTACAGCCGCATCCTGGTTACTGACTTCAAGAGCATCCTCTTCATAGCAAGGGAGCAGGAACTGATGCCATCGGCTATTGCAGACTTCGAGCCAGGAGATAGGGCTAAGCTGAATGACCGGCTACAGCAGAAGCGGGATCACATGCTCTTCATTGCTGCAAAAAAGAAGGATCGCCGGGAAGTATTGGAGCGCAAACAAATAGATGTTGAAAGCCTGCTGATGGCCGGTATTCATACCAAAGCTGAATCACACGGCATCCTCATGGATTATTCGCCAGTTCCAATTGAGGCACCAAAACAGAAGCGATTGACAGCGGCCAGCAGGCCCCGGACGGTGGAGGATATGCTCAGGCAAATGTAAGCGTAGTAAAAAGCCCCGCATCCGCAGCAACGGACACAGGGCCATTCATAAATAAAAACTAAAACCAAAGGTATGAAACAGACGCAATTAACCGGAGTGGAAAAAACTCACATCCAAAACCTGCTCCGTGATTTTGTTGAAACATTCTCATCTCAATCAAAGGCAGTTGCCAGGCTGGATAATGTATCTGAAGCCGTAGTGGTCAACATGCTCACTGATAAATGGACTTCCATCAGCGATGCCATGTGGATCAACGTTGGCAATCAGGTCGGATGGAAAGAGCGGAAGATGAAAGCCATTGTGGAAACGCTCGCCTTCCAGACTGTGATCCTGTACATGACCATTGCTAAAGAAGAGGGTGCATTTTTCTCCCTGATCAGCAAAGGCGGCAGGGGTAAAACGGTTGCCAGCGATTTTTTTGAAGCCCAGCACCGCAATAACGATGTGTTCAAAGTGAACTGTGAGACCTACTTCACAAAACGCATTTTCCTGCAAAAGCTGCTGGCACAGATCGGCAAGAAGAATGCCAACGGATCACTCCAGGAGCTTTATGATATGGTGGTTTATGAAGTGAAGCGCAGGGAGCATCCGCTGCTGATCATTGACCAGGTTGGCAAACTACCCATCCCTGTATTGCTGTTTTTTATTGCCCTCTACAATGACCTGGCAGGCAGCTGCGGTATTATATGGCTTTCCACCGAGGATATTGTAAAGATTATTGAGAAGGGCCTGCGGCGCAAAGCTCCGGGCTTCCAGGAACTGGAGAGCCGCTATGGTGCTACTCACATTGAGCTGCCGGATGCTGATAAGAATGAAGTGTTCCAGTTGTGCAGGGTAAATGGCATAACCGATGCCGAGGAAATGCATCGCATCTGGAATTCATTCGGCGGTGACCTGCGCATTTTCGACCGGCAGCACCTGAAAAGCAAGATTCTCAAAAACCTCTCTAAGTACACCAAAAAAGCCGCTTAAGCCATGAGTACAACACTCGGACAATACAAAGCGGCTATAGTCCGCAACCGGGCCAGGATCATTGACCTGCTCCGATGGGATAATGACACACTCACCAACTTTATTTACAACACCGGTCTCATTTACTTGGATTGCTATATCGGCAAAGACCCCGATAACATCAATCATATTTCTTCCAGGAAGGAGTTCTGGAGCTGGTGGGAAAACCTGTTCAACAATCGGGATGAAGCATTCATTTGGGAGTGGGACGGGTTCGAAAATCAAGCCACAACGGAAGACCTCCGAAAGATTTACAAGGACTTCAATAACCCCGCTGTGCTGGCCTGTGAGTTAAAGATGCCGCCAATTGTCTACGGGGAAAATTATACTCACTTACAACTCGCTTGATATGATTGTCAGAAAACCATATTCAATTAACGAAGAGCAGTTCATTCTCGATAATTACAGGAAAATGACCTGCGATGAGATCGGGAAGCACCTTTCAAGGAGCGGCCCGGCAATTCAGCACAAGGCAAGGGAATTAGGGATAACCAGAGAGGCATGGTCAGATGACGAGAAGAGGTATTTGAAAAGACATTATGAGAATACAGACATGGTTGTATTGATGCGGGAGCTGAAGAGACCTTATAAGTCAATTACCACAATGGCAAACCGCATGGGCCTGAAGAGGGATTTATCTGTGAATTGCTTTTACGCTGACCGGTCGTTCAATGGCCCTAAAAGGTCTGAGCGGCCAAAGCCAGCTCGACCAGTTATCCATGTGCAGAAAGAGAAAACGAAAAGCCTTAGTAGGAAAAAGGTGGAAGCAAAAATGGCAAGTAGGCCTTTGAATCTCCAGGAGAAACATCCTGTTAGAATCGATCACAAAACAGTGATTTACCTGAGTAACTCGATGAGCCAGGAAGAGGCGAGCAGGGTCATTAAAAAGTACCAGCGTACAGCATGAAGTTGAAGCTCACATATTCTGAATTCCAGGCATTATACAATCTGCTGGCACTTGTCTGCACCGCAATTACACCCAGGGGTATAGAATCCCAGGTATTGCATGGGGTGTTGTTCAGGATGTACAGAAGGTTTTACACAAAAGCCATCAAGGTTAAGAAGAAGTACACCATCGGTATTGAAGCAGATGAGGCGTGCGCCTTTTGGATGTTCTTCGGAAGGTATGATATGTGGCAGCAGGATGAGTTTACCCGTAACCTGGTACTTCAATTAAACAATTCCATTCACCAAAAATACAGCGCATGAAAATTGAACTTTTTTACCCTTACAAGGAAACCATCCTTCGCTGCATCAACAGCAGTATAACACCGGAGCAGCTGCAGGTTTGTTATGACCTGATTGAAAGGTTTGAAGAACGATTTCGTGGAGTGGTATCTATTGAGCAGCTGAACGAAGCATCTGTGGAACTGTATGGGGTCTATCAGCAACGCACTGACGGGATTTCAATCATTTAATCATTTATAAATAAACCCAATTCAATGGCAACAAAAAGAGAGAGTAAAAAGCTCATCACGGAAGTGAACCGTGAGAATGCAGAGGATGCATTTGCGAAATACAATGACTGTATTTCAAAACTGGAGGTTCAGCAGGGTAAAATGAACCAGGAACTTACAGCAATCAAAGAGAAGTATGAACCGGGCATCAGCAAGCTACAGGAGCAAAAGGATGGGCACTTTGAAGTGCTCCAGGCATACGCAGAAGCTAATCCGGAAATGTTTGCTGATAAGAAGAGCCTGGAGTTCACACACGGCAACATCGGGTTCAGAACGGGCAACCCAAAGCTGGTTACCAGGAAAGGCTTTAAATGGCCTGCTGTATTCGAACTGGTGAAAGAGAAGCTCGGCAGGTATATCCGTAAAAAAGAAGAAGTGGACAAGGAGGGGTTGCTGGCCGACCGCAAAGCTCTTGGAGAAGCAAAATTGAAAGAGGTGGGATTGGAAGTTGCCCAGGATGAAAGCTTCTACGTTGATCCAAAACTGGAAGAAGTGGCCTACTCATAGGCGGTTAGTTTTATTGGTTAACACGGCCCGTTGTCGGCGTCCGGCTTTGCTTCGCAAAATGGGAGCATGCTGCTGATGCAGGTCAGAAGTTCATAGCCATCTACGAACGGCTGAAAATCAGGTAACCAATTTATTCATTTCAAATCTATCTAATGGCAAACACAAAAAAGTTTCTCGCCCTTTGCGAGAAATACGGGGTCAACCCCAAAAACATCCCGGTCGAGGTATTGACCCTGGAGCAAGCTTTCAAACTCCGCAAGCTCGATCCCAATAAGCTGCCCGTCGTATCCGGAATTGCTAAAGAGCATAAAAAAAGGATCGTTGCTGATTATAAGCTGACCGTCATCGCTGAAGCTATGAGAGGCGGTAAGACGGTAAAATACACAGACAATAATTGGAAATACCACCCAGTATTTGAAGTGGAAGCTGATAGCAAGGTTCCTTCGGGCTTCGGTTTGGCGTGCAGCAACTGCGACTATTGGTGTTCGAATTCGCTTGTCGGCGTCCGGCTTTGCTTTCCTAACAGGGATATGGCAATATTCTTTGGGAAGCATTTCCTGCAACTGCACAAGGATCATCATCTGTACACATAGATAAACTAACGGTGGTGTGCTGCAAAGGCCGCTGGTTCCTTCAGGCTTCAGTTTGGCGTACAACAACTACGACAATTGGAATTCGAATTCGAATGTCAGCGTCCAGCTATGCTGAACGATTTTATAAAGCAGCGCAGACCATGCCCAACGGCAAAAAATGACTCACAATAAAACTGGTTGGTAACGAAAGTGAAGGCCAGTTTTAGAAAGCAAAGAATGTACATATACCTCGGAGATAGAATGACTGATCCGCAATACAAAGGACAACCATGTGTTGCGTTTAAGAATAGTGTTGGGAAGTGTACCAGGGGGAAGAACGGAAACATGCTGGTATCATTCAACGGACAAAAAGTAATTGTAATTGCGAGGCTACTAAGAAAGGTTAAATGAAGAGAGTCGGAAACCTATATCACCAAATCATCTGCTTGGATAATCTGCGTCTCGCTGATCAGAAGGCCCGCAAGGGTAAGAACTGGCAGTACGGGATAAGAAAGCACGATCAGAACCGGGAAGCAAATATCCTGGCACTGCATGACCGACTGTTGAACAGGACGTATCGGACATCGGAGTATCACGTTCGAACCATACAGGAAAAAAAGACCAGGGAGATATACCGCCTTCCTTATTACCCGGACAGGATCACACACCATGCTGTGATGAACGTACTGGAACCTTTATTTGTAGCAACGTTTACCAGGGATACTTACAGTTGCATAAAAGGCCGGGGCATACATGGGGCTTCAAACGCCGTTAAAGCGGCCCTTAAAGATCAGCCAGGCACTCAGTATTACCTGCAACTGGATATTAAGAAGTTCTATCCGAGCATTGATCACCAGGTACTGAAGGCCCTCCTTCGGCGCAAATTCAAAGATCAAGACCTGCTATGGCTGCTGGATGAGATCATTGACAGCGCAGAAGGGTTGCCCATCGGTAACTATCTCAGCCAATACCTGGCAAACTTTTATCTCAGCTATTTCGATCACTGGATCAAAGAAGTAAAGGGAGTGAAGTATTATTTCCGGTACGCAGATGATCTGCTGATCCTGGCACCGGACAAGGCATCGCTCCACCAGCTTCTCAGAGATATTGATCAGTACCTGCATGACCTCCTTAAGCTGGAGATAAAACCAAACTGGAAGATTTGCCCTGTACGCTGCGGTATTGACTTTGTAGGCTATGTTCATTATCACACTCACACCAGGCTGCGGCCATATATTAAAAGGAATTATGCCCGCATGCTGGCCCGTAATCCAAACCCTCTCTCGAAAGCATCATACAACGGCTGGTTAAAGCACTGCAATAGCGGAAACCTCATTAAAAAACTAAACCAACAATTCGCTGCATGAATGCTTTTAAAGATTTAGGGGTAAAGATGGCCCCGCAAGGATTTACCGGAAACAAGATCGACATGGATGATCTGTTAAACAAGGAGATTGTTCTACTGGATTACAAGATCACCGACTCGAAGTACCAGGGTAAAGGAAGTGGCAAATGCCTGCATCTATGGGTGCAAGTGGAAGGGAAAAAACGGGTGGCCTTTAATGGGGCAACAGGATTAATGAACACCCTGGATCAGATAGATAAGTCGAAGTTTCCATTCACTACTGTGATCAAGAGAGAGAATAAACGGTATGAATTCACCTGAAAATATCGAGTAAACGGGGACTTTTTACCCCAAAATGGCGAATAAAAATCACTTAATGCCCTGAAAAATAAACAGATAGGCAAAAAACGAACCTCAAAAAATGGGAAGTATAGAGACCGGAACTAACGAAAAACCAGCAGGAGTTGTTCTACCCGAAAGGCCATATAAAAAAAAGAGGGTCAAGGTATTACGGCCTTCGCAGATCATCAATAAAAAACGTCAGTTCATTGACATTGGAGGCGAGATCGGCGCATCAATCGGTAAGGTTGAAAAGGGGACGAAGATTTTTATCACCGGCCCATCCTACAGCGGCAAAAGCAGCTTCGTGGCTAAACTCTGCAGAGCATTTGCAGATCACCTGATGGTTGATTACAACAACCATGAAGAGAAAGGTGGTGATGCCGGGACGGTCAAAAACAAGATGGCACATGCCGGTATTGACGAATCCTTTGACAAGCGAATACGGTTTTATAAGGCACCGCTTGAAAGTGCTGTGGAGGAAACATGGGATGAGATACTCGGTAAAAAGAAGAGCGCAGGTTTCGCCGTCCTGGACAGTGTACAGCACAGCGAGATGCGAAGGGATATGTACCTGCACCTGACCGACAAGTATTGCAATCCCCGTCGTGGGAAGATACTCGCCTTCATTTGTCATTGGGTTAAGAACGACTTTATGAAGTTCATCAAACACGACTGCGATGTGAAAATTGAAGTGATGAATTATGTGGTATATGTGGAGAGCAGGCTCGAAGGAGCAACAAATAAACCCATTGTTATTTGGGAAGAGGGGGCAAAAAAAGCATGGAAGCGAAATTATCATTCAGTGATCAAGGGCAACTACTGGCCAGGCAAGAAAAAGTAATTATCAAATCAAAAAAAGAACAATGACAAACACTCAAATTATTATCACCGCCATTCTCGGAATATGTGTGCCTATCGCAATAATGGAACAGTACAACAACTGGCGCACCAGGAAAACCTTACGTAGTAATTCAAAACCAATGAAAGCAGGGGATCTCCGTATCGGCGATTCGTTCATCCTGAAACTAATAAAGAATGCCAAAGTATGGCGCATCGTTAAACATTCACCTGGTAGCATCACGGCGTATCATTATATGCGCTCTGACATGCGCAAAACAGGAGAGCCGGTTTATATTCATCCTGACACTACCGTTTATTTTATCCGGCACACTATCCCACTACCCGGAGAAGAATGTTTTGTGGAAGACCTGAAGCCGAATGATATCATAACAATTCCTGAACTCGGTGATAAGAAATGGTATATCCAGCATAAAGGATATGATTTTGACATCATGCAGGAGCTGGAAGGAGACAAGGAGGGCCGCATCGGTAGGCTCGCAAAAGTGATCTATCTCGGGAATAAGGAAAAAGCTAAAACAGGCAAAAATTGAATGCTATGCCGGTTAACTACAAAGATTATCATCCGAAGTGGAAGCTGATTAGTATGATGATCAGGCTTCGCAGAGCAGGCAACAGGTGTGAGAAATGCCATATACATAACGGGGCTGTTGTAAAGAGAACCAAAGGAGATATGTGGCGAACTCCATCAGTTCAGGAATGGGACATGATTCATTCCAGGATCAGGTACAGCCACAGTAATATGTCTGAAAGTTTGAAATATCATGGCTTTACAAAAATTGTCCTCACAGTCGCTCACTTTGAACATGATAATACAATCAACCGGTTCTGCTATTTACTGTCTCTCTGCCATCTCTGTGATTTGTAGCTTGATATAATTCAGCATGTCAATTTCATAAAGTATGGCCGCAGG
>JBQTHS010000036.1:0-15986 GCA_052389635.1 Bacteroidota bacterium
CTCGGCTTCAACAAAGGAATATATACTGTTCCAAGCATCGAAATAAAAACGGTGGATACAACCGGCGCAGGAGATGCATTTGTGGGTGCCGTACTTTATCAGCTTTCGCAAAAAACAGTTGAAGAAATGAAGTCACTGTCAAAAGAAAACTGGGGTCATATTATTTATAACGCCAATAAAGCCGGCGCCCGTACCTGTGAATATATGGGCGCCATGGAAGCATTCAGATATTTAAACAACGAAATATTTAAGTGAAAAGGAAAATGTTAGCAGAAAGGAAAACAGGATTGCCACAGGGAGAGGATTCAATTTTTGAGACGGCATTTAATGAGCGGTTTCAGCAGCGCCTTGGCGAACTGAGCAACTTGTATAACCAGGTGTATAGTTTTCATCCGGTCAATAAGGAAGCATTTGATCAGCTGCTGGGGGTTATCATAGCGGCTTTTAATAGGCGTTGTGAAAAAATGAAAGAGCGGGATATAGAAAAACTGAAAACCGAACCGGAGCACTGGTTTCTCAGCAATAAGATAACTGGTATGAGCCTGTATGTGGACCGGTTTTGCGGCACATTGAAGGACCTGAAAAAAAGATTAGGTTATTTTGAAAAACTGGGTGTAAATTTTTTACATATCATGCCGGTATTTAAAAGCCCCGAAGGCGAAAGTGACGGCGGGTATGCAGTCTCAGACTTCAGAACGGTGGATGAACGCTTTGGAACATTGGATGATTTACAGGAACTGCAAAAAGAGATGCAGCAGCGCAATATGTACCTGATGCTCGATATTGTGCTCAATCATACCTCGCACCGGCATGAGTGGGCGGTGATGGCAAAGCAGGGGCACAAGCAGTACCAGGACTATTATTATTTTTTCGGCGACAGAAAAGAACCGGATGAATATGACAAGTCCATGCCCGAGGTTTTTCCGGAAGCAGCGCCGGGCAATTTTACCTGGGTGTCTGAATGCAATAAATGGGTGATGAGTGTTTTTCATCAATACCAGTGGGACTTAAACTTCAGTAATCCCCGGGTACTGGCAGAAATGGTTGACAATATTTTATTCTATGCCAATCTGGGCGTGGATATATTAAGAATAGATGCACCGGCATTTATCTGGAAAGAAAAAGGCACCGGCTGTCAGAATTTGCCAACCGCCCATACGTTACTTCAGCTGATAAAGCAGTGTGTACATATAGCAGCGCCGGGAATGGCCTTACTCGGTGAAGCCATTGTGGCCGCGGATGAAATAATGAAATACTTTGGCGAAGGCGATAAGCAGGCGCAGGAATGCGATTTTGCCTACAATGCCACTCACATGGCGCTGCAGTGGGATGCACTGGCAACCGGCGATACCAGGGTGATGATGGCGGCACAGCATGTGCTGCTGCAAAAACCCTATTGTACCTCCTGGATTACTTACACCCGCTGCCATGATGATATTGGGTTGGGATATGATGATTACATGATTAACCATGCAGGCTACAACCCGTACGAACACCGTAAATTTTTGAAGGATTATTATTCGGGAAGCTATGATGGTTCCCCTGCGAGGGGAGCTTTATTTTCTGTAAATGAAAAAACTGGTGATGCCAGAATCAGCGGTTCCCTGGCATCGCTGTGCGGACTGGAGTATGCGCTGCAAAAAAATGATGAAAAGGAAATAAAAAAATCCGTCAGTAAAATTTTACTAATGCAGGCGCATAGTTTTTTCCTCGGCGGAGTGCCTGTGCTTTTTTATGGAGATGAGTCAGCACATATGAATGACTACTCATATCTGCAGGATGTAGATAAAAGCTATGACAGCCGCTGGATGCACCGCCCTGTGATTGACTGGGATAAAAAATCGAATATTGACAAACCTGGCACTACAGAATATGCCATCTTCAGCGGGACACAAAAACTGATCAGCATAAGAAAAAAACTGCCTGTAGTGGCAGATAAGAAAAATCTGACATGGCTGTCACCGCATAACATTCATGTGGCCGGTTACTTGCGGACATGGAAAAATGAGAGGGTGTATTGCCTGTTCAATTTCAGCGATAAAGAACAATACCTCACCTGGTATGCATTTAAAGAAAACGAAATGAGGCCGGCGAAGCTTTTTGACCACTGGAGCGAATTTTTTTTTAAAGTAAAGAAAGACCATGAATATTTTGTGCTGCCCCCTTATTCTTTTTTTATCCTGCAGCCGGTAAAATAAATATTATGGTTTGCCATACTTCGCTATTAATGCCAGCAACACCCCATTGGTCCATCCAAAGCCGTCCTGGCCATCATACTCGCCGCCACCGGCTTCGAGATGGGTGTCAATTACGTTATATTTTTCCATCAGCTTTCCGGTACGTTTAAACACATCCTCATTCAGTTTTATCCAACGCAGCGCTATATCTTTTGCCAGGGCAGTGAAGCCATAATTTTCAAGACCTTTTATTGTTATCCACTGAAGTGGCGCCCAACCATTGGGTGCATCCCATTGCTGACCCGTGTTCTCCAATGTGGTAACTACTCCGCCGGGCAATAAGAATTTTTCAGTAATAATCCGGCTTATACTGCCGGATTGTTCGTCTGTGGCAATATTAAAAAACAAGGGAGTGGCGCCTGCCAGCGTCAGCATTTCCTTCTGCTTTTTAACTGAGAGGTCATAATCAGTATAAAAACCGGCATTTTTATTCCAGCAATATTTCCGGATAGCTGCTTTTCTGTTTTCCGCCAAAGAGTGGTAGTATGCAGCAGTGCCCTGGTTATCCTTTGCGTATGCTTCTGCAATAGCTTGCTCAAGATGGTACAGCAAGCAGTTTAAATCAACCGGGATGATATCTATGGTGTGAATGGTGCTGAATGATTTCCCATCCCTGAACCAGCGGCTGCTGAAATCCCAGCCGGACTCAGCTCCTGCCCGCAAGTGCCGGAATGTAAAAGCATGCTTTTGTCCTGAGCTATGTGCCAATTCCACATCTTCACGGTACGATTCGGGTCTCGGAGTATCTTGTTCATCCCAGAAGCGGTTCAATATTTCACCATCCGGCATGCGGGCTGTGTGATAGGCTGAATTTTTTGCAGACGTTAGTGTTTCAATGCCTTTCATCCAGTACCTGTACTCGGTTTCAAGCTGACTGCAGTAAGCAGATACAATTTGCTTTCCCTTTATTTCAGCCAGCAGGTGCACCATAAGTGAAAAAAAGGGCGGTTGTGAGCGGCCGAGGTAATAAATGCGGTTGCCATTGGGTATGTAGCCAACTGTATCAACGAGGTGAGCAAAATTCTTCACCATGTTCTCAATCATATCAGTTTTGCCGGATGCCCGCAGGCCAAGCATAGTGAAATAACTGTCCCAGTAATAAATTTCGCCAAACCTGCCGCCAGGAACGATATATGGATGGGGAAGGGGGATAAGTGAACCATTTTCAGTATCCGGCTGGCGGGTAAGCACATCCCAGAGACACTCAATATTTTCTTCTGCAGTTTTGGTGCTGTCGCTGTGATAGCTGTTTGAGTGAGGCACCGGCAGTTTATAATTTTCAAGTACAAATTGTTTAAGACTGAAACCTGCCTGGTTCTTTTGCTCTTTATATTTTAAAGCGATTTCTCTTTCTGGGAATTTTGGCTGGCAATCCACAAATGTTTTTCCGTCAGGAAAGACCCGGCTCATTTGCACTTGTTCAAAAAGGGGAAATATTTCAGGACTGTTAAAACCGGGCATATCTTTTTCACTATTGGGATTGGCTGCTGGTGACGGGTTTCTTTTTCCAAATTCTGTAAAATAAGAAAAGACACAGCATTAGCATGGAGAGAGGGATTAGTGTAAAATAAAATGCTTTTTCCCCCCCGATATTCTTGAACAGGTATCCAACCAGCCTTGACCCTAATGTTCCGCCAATAGCCGAAAAGAAAACAAGTAAAGATGCCATAGGGCTGTGAAGCGCTTTTTCTGTATTACTCAGTACAAATGAATTAACCAACGGGTATATAGGGGCGAAAAACAACCCTATCAGCGGGAATACGTAAGCAATTACAGGAACATCTCTCAGGGAATCAATTTTATGTGGCTTGATGTGCTTTATTTGAGGCAGAATAAAAACGATCATGCAGGCCGCTCCGACAAGGCAAACAATAAGTATCGCAAACCAGGAGACTTTTTTTACCAGTCTTGCAGAGATGTACCTGCCAAGCGCTACAGATAAAAACATGATTACGGCCATGTAAATACTGATTTTTTCAGGAAGCAGCAACACTTTCTCATTGAAAGTTGGTGTCCAGCTCATAATACCCTGTTCGGTCATTACATACATGAATGCAGATATCGCAAACACTATGACCAAAGGCCGTTTTAACAGTTTCAGCATTTCAAGAAAATCCCCGCCAGCACTTTTGCCGGGGTTCTCATAACTGATTTTGAAATCAGAGAACAAAAGTACAAAGAAAGAAATTGCTATAAGACCCGCCAGTACAAGGTATATCCTTAACCAGGCATCAGGGTCTGTATCGCTATAAAATTGAGGGAAAGCGACAAAGCCGGCAGCGATTCCGATCATAAATAAACTTTCGATGGAGCTCAACAGACTCTCATGCTGTTTCTCGGTGCTGGTCACTAAGCCGATCATTGAATAAACTGATACTTTGACAATAGCAAAAGCAAAACCTACACAGGCAAACAATATTTTCACAGAAGAGAATGAGTTACCAAAGTACATTCCAAGGCAACCGGTAAAAACAATGGCCAGCGCTATGAGCATGCCTTTTTTATATCCGAGTCTCGGCAGAAAAGAACCTACCAGGAATGAAATAACTGCAATGGACAGGTCTTTGAATGCTTCCAAAGAACTTGCAGCCACTTCATCCACACCGTACCTGTTCTGGGATTTCTGTATGAGGATACCCACACTGTTCAGCAAAATGGCAAAAACAAAATAGTTCAGGAAAAGGGATATCTTGATTTTAATGTTTGGCATGCAATACGTTTAGGGTAAGAGTTTTACTTTACTGAAAATACAATGTTCGGTGTAATAATGGGAGGCAGAGAAAAACTATAACGTTTGCGGTGATTAAAATAGCGGAATAAAGTAATTTGCAGTAACAAGGCAGGTTAAATGGAGCCGCCGGGTATCAGATGTGATTCAACTATAAGCCTTTCTTTTACAGGTTCGTTCTTTAACCTGCGGAACATTTGCTCAAATGCCAGCTTGCCCAATTTATATCCGCTGGTTTCCACATGAGTTATTTTGGGGTTGTATAAAGTGGGAATAAACCCATTACTGATACTGATCACAGAAATATCATCGGGCACTTTCAGCTTTAATTGATGGATAGCATACATAACACCCATCAATATCATATCCCCCATACAAAAGACCACATCAGGCCTGTTGTTGCCCTGCAGGTACCTTAGTGCAACTTTTTCGGATTCTTCAATTACTTCCGGGTGTTCGATGATAAGGTTGGTTCCGGGTGATTGTTCCCTGAATACTTTTGTAAAAGCATCAAGTCTCATAGCCGATAAACTCAGATGAGGATGACCGAAAAGAGCCAGTACATTCTTCTTTTTCTTTTCAACGATTGTTTCAGCAATCAGCTTTGCCGAGAATTCATCAGCCATACATACTTTGAAATACGCACCAGTTTGTGGTACACGGTCCACAAACACAACCGGAATTTTCAGATCTTCCAGCTTATCAAACGCAGACATATTCTCTGTTTCCGTAGAAATGGCAGCAAACACACCCATTGCCATATTCTTTCTGAACAGGTGCAGGTTGGCGGCTTCAATTTCATAACTGTCTCTTGACTGCATAATCATTACTGAATAACCATGCAGACGGGCATCTTCTTCCACGGCAGAAATGAAAGAATCGTAAAAGAAATTATTGATGGTGGGAACTAATATTCCGAGAATATTGCTTTGCCGGGTACGAAGTTGGACAGCAGAGTTGTTGGGTTCATATTCCAGGGCTGTGGCCAGCTCTTTTACTTTTTTTTTAGTGGCAGCAGAAATATCCGGATGATCTTTTAATGCACGGGAGACAGTGGAAATACTGATACCAAGTACTTCAGACAGTTTTTTAAGTGTACTTTGCTGCATACGGCAATGTTAGCAATTCAGGAATGCAGCTAAAGATAATCTTTTTCTTTCCGAAAGAAAACAGATCAATATTTCTTTGTTGCGGGATTAAAAGTGCGCCAGCTGTGCCAGAACTCCTGGGAAGCAGGCAATGAGTGTAAATTATCAGCGGTATCAATACCCCTGCCGGTTAAAGTGTACTTTTTGCCCCCGAGAACTAATGTATCGTTTTGCAGACCTGCCTGCTGCCCTGCAGTTTCAAATGCAAAAAAACTTTTGTTGTCTGCTGCTACCAGCAGTAATAAGGGAATATTATTGATCTTGTCTTATATAATTCTTTTTTGTTTCAGCTGATTCCAGTCATATGCTTTTGTTTCTCCATCAGCTTTTATACCCACCACCCATTTAAAAATCGTAAATAACATTTATTAGCCTGCTGTTAAAGTTTTAACGAAAACCCTATGTTAACGGAATAATCAGCAAATGCTGCATCTCCCTGTACCTTATTGGCAGAAGTAGAACGAAGTTTATCAGAGTAACTTTGTGTTCTGTTACGTTCCAGTGCCACCGGTACAGATAAATAAACAGATGTTTTTTTGCCCGTATAACTTATTGCCGGTTCAGCAGAAATTACATACCCCGGCCTGCGAAATCCTTTATCACCGCCAAATAAATCACTGCTTGGTAAACCCTCAATTCTTACGCCTCCTGAAAATGAGAAATTGTTTAGCATATAATTAGCCCCGCCCCTCACCATAAACTGGTCAGGCACACTCATGGTATTTGTAAAATATTTTACAGCGGTAGCGCTGACCGTTCCCCCTCTTGCAGTTGATACTCCATTTTGTTCAACCGGGCTGATGAGGTAATAAGCGTTTCCATAGAGGCCCAGGTTGTGATTTAGTTTATAATACCCGTTTAACTCTGCGCTGATGCCGGTGCCGCCATCACCTAATTGTATAGATTGGTCCACAGGCCCCATTACGTAGGTACTGTCTGTTTTTCTGAAATAATCTTCTACCCTGTAATTTCCGGTAGGCAGCTTTACACCCAGCCCGGCCTGTATATTTCCTTTATGAGCTTTTGCAGGGTTTAACAGCCAGTAATAACCCGTAATACGCATATCGCCTAAGCCAAAAGATTTTGTTTCGTTACGGGCGTTGGGATTGGTGCTGCTATTGCCATAATGTTCATACTTCGAAGAACGTAAATTGGACTGCACCGGCAATGCCAGCGCAACTGACCAGCGGCTATTAAAAACCCGTACCAGTGAAATATCAAGATTGTGCTGCCAGTTACGTACATCTGACTTTTCTTCAACCCTGCGCTTTTGTTCTATCGTTCCTACGAAGTGTTTGTAAGATTTAAAATACCGGTGATTAAGATTCAGCTGCCATCCTTTAGCAATGTTATTGGGATGGTTCAGTGCACAACTGCTTCCGTTGTTACGAATAGCCACACAACCCTGTGCATTTGTTTTTAACTGTGCAATAACAAGAGAAATAACCAGTGTCATATAAATACGTTTCATACTTATTAGTTTTAATAAATTAATGTTTATTTTTTTAGCCTTAACCGTTGTACAATAAATTCGCCAAGTTTTACCCCGGCTTCATTACCATGGTCGTTATCAAAACGGAAATGGATGCCGCCATACAGCCGGGACATCGCCGCTTCTTTTGCCGCTTCCCTGAAAGATTTTACTTCCCTGCTATTAATGCCAAACTCCAGTAATGAAGTATCAGTGAATGACAGGTTATCACCAAACCATTTTATCATCACTTCACCGGCGGCTGCCGAAATAGTGGCATGGCCACTGGTATATGAGGGAAAAGGCGGCGTTTGTATGTAAGGCTGCCATTCGGGACTGATATGTTTGTTGATGACTGTTTCGGGCCGAACATAATTGCTCCGGTACTTCTCATCCCAGCAACTGATAAAAGCATCATAGAGTGCAACAGATGTTTCAGCATAGGCTGCCACGGTGACGGAGAAATCGGCCCTGGCTTTTTGTGCCCCGATACCCACAATGTTCATCCAGTGGCCGGGAGGCGAAAACTTTTTTGTCATAAAAGTTACATGGCCTACCACATTTGCTTTAAGGGGGTTGTCGTCCCAGAAATCAGCAATATGTTTTTGCTCATCCGTCAGGCTGTCGCCAATATTCTTTACTTCCATTAATGCCGTATAGAAAATACTGTTCTTATTACCTATATCAAACTTTGGCGGGGCTGCCGGTTTGAACTGGGATGCACTGTCCATCACCATCGTTCGCATTTCCATCCAGTGAGGTTCTACAGCCTGTGCATACATCGGCGGTGTGGGTACCCACCGTCCTTCTTCTGAAGTCACTGAGTATTTAGGAGCGGTGCGCAACTGCAGGTAATTATCCTTTTTACTCCAGCCGATAATATGCCCCGCCATACTGTCTGCAAAAAACTGTGATGCCCGGATTATGGAAGAGGGCATACCGGCGCTATCTGCCTCATGTTTCAGCTTTTCAACATAAGCCTCCATGCTCCCCTCCGGGAAAGTAACTGCTTCACCAACTTTACAGAATGCAAGCAGGGCAGCCAGCCTGTAATTGACATTGGCTGTATCTGTTGCCGGGAAAGGGGGGAAATGCTTTATCTGGCCTGCCAGTGATTGAAAACGGGTATCAAATACAGCCACTATCTCATAAGCGGCAATATTGGCGTAAACATAATTGCGGCTGGCAATCATAGGGGGGAAATTATTCTCCAGTACCACATTATTCAGCTGCTTTACTGTTTTGCAGTACAGCGCCGGGTTGTTGATATAAGGGCCGTAATCTTTTTTTGTTTTCCCGCAGGCGGTAATGAATAACACCATCAGGCAGGCAACATAATATCGTTGCAACATAAAATCTTTTTTAAACAATAATGAGCGAGGCAGGTTAAATACGGTTCAGCACACCAAAATCAACTCAGCAGTTGCCGGGGAGGCTGATGAGGAACTAAAAGAAGATTGTCGTTTAATTTATCAGCATAGTACAAATAACTCATGGAAGAAGGGATAACATCAGCGGTTGAAAACAGCTGCAGGGTTTCCTCACATTCAAAGCTGAACAGCTTGACAAATGATTTTACCGGAACCTCGCCCTGCCCGGTATTGCTGTTTGCTTTTGTAATATCTGCTGCTATGCCTTTTAGCAGTGTTTTTGAATTGTTGGGCAGGCACTTCAGCACCAGCACATCACCCTCAATTTTTCTTTTTACATAAGTGTATTCTTTGCCGTCAATTGTAACCTGCCCGTAATGCCGTTCAAATTCCGTAAAACGGTGCTGATAAGGCATATTCAGGGCAACCCTTAACTCCGTGAGCTCTGCATCAGCATATTTATTGTCATCAATGCGCCGCTCCAGTTTTTTGTCGGCATTTATCCTGAGCACTGCAAGCAGGAACTGATAACCGAACAGGTTAAACAAAAAAGCCAATAACAGTAATATGGCAGACAGCTTTCTCAAAGCGCTACAAGATACCCAGAATTTTTAAAAAAAGGGGCTTGTAAAACAGGCAAATTCAGGCTGAAACTCCCTATTTACCCACTGCAAACGTTTTCTTTTCAGGCCCCACACCTGTGATAGTCAGGCTTTTCCATCCTTTGGGCAATATGGATTTAACTTGAACAACTCCTTTTGAGGTTATCTCCAGTCCTCCAAACCCCATCAGCACACTTTGCAAAATACCACCTGCTCCGGTGGCGAAGTAGGGGTTGGTACCGCCTTTGGTTTCTGCGATCACCCGGAAAGGGGGATTCAGGTTGGGTATATAAGCATCTCTGAACCAGTAATAGGCTTTATCAGCATCGCCAAGCCTTGCATACAACGTAGTAAAAACTGCCTGAGTCATAGCCGGTGTGCCTTCATTGGGAACCCTTGTTTCATAATATTCCAAATCCCGGCGAATGGCTTTGGGGTCGGTCACTTCTTTTAATGGATAAGCAAGCAGGTTCACATCAGCCTGCTTGATGCCCTCGCCATTGTAGGTGGCATGTTCTTTTGTGACCCCGTCCGGAAATTTCAGAATGGGAATGCTGGCAGCCACATTCATCCAGTCACTATCGGGAGAAAGACCCAATACTTTTGCCGCTTCGGTGGCAAATTGCAGGTTTGCTTTAGCGGCGGCATTGGTGAAGGCGTTGTTGTCAACATTCTCCGCCCACTCATCTGCTGCCACTACATTTTTAATATCATACATGCCGGGGCCGTTTCTTTCCACACGGCTTGCCCAAAAACCGGCAGTGGCAGAAAGAATGGGATAGCCTTTTTCCCGCAACCAGTTTTTATCCTGCGTTACACAATAATAATTCCACGCAGCTATCCCTACACAAGCAGTGATGTGATGCTCAAACGGGCCACTGAGTGCCCAAACCGGTGTTTCCTCCACACCGGTTTCCGCACTTTCCCAGGGAAACATGGCGCCTTTATATCCTTTGCTGAAAGCATTTCGCTTCGCAGCATCTAACCGCTGGTAACGATATTCCATCATGCTCTTAGCGATTTCAGGATGCAGCACCAGTACGGCAGGGTACATCCATAGTTCCGTATCCCAGAACACATGGCCATTATAACCAAGTCCGCTTAAGCCCATGGGAGAAGGGGATAAAGCTGTTCCTTCTCTTGAAAACGAATACAGGTGATATAACATACTGTGTATATCCTGCTGGGCCTGTGCATCGCCCTCGATAGTGATATCGCTTTTCCATAATCCTTCCCATGCTTTGTGATGAAACTGCAATAACCTCTCTCTTCCTTCCAGTTTGGCAAATATGGTGGCCCTTTCCGCTTCATTCAGCGGGTCGTCGTGGTGGGCGGATGTCATGGATGAACCGGCAACAGAGAAGCGATATGTTTCGCCAGCCTTGATTTTTTTACTGAATTTCATCAGGTGCATGTTATTGTCCCACATTTCATGTATCACCCGGGGCTCACTGCCGTGATGCTCACCGAAAAGAAAAGTGTTGCTGGCGCACATCAGCAGTTTGCCAGTGGGGCTTTTGGCGGTGGAAGTAAGCAGGCTGATCACCACATGCGGCCTGTCAATCTCGTTGTAATAATTCTGAACATCTTTTAATGCATCCGGGGCTTCCATCACACTGGCGCCGGAGACGATAATATCTTTTTTTGCGATTATGCTGATATCCATCAGCACGGTATAAGGAAGATGGCGAAGAGAATAATAAGTATAAGATACCGTTGCTTTATCTGCGTAGCTGAAATTAGTGGTGAAAGATGCCTTGCGCATATCTAATTCCTGTTGCATGCCGGTGGCCGATTTTGTATCAAGCCGCCTGCCGTCAATTTCCAGGTCCATATTCAGCAGGTTGAAGCTTTTCAGAAAATTACTTACCCTGCCGCGGCCATATAAATCATAAGCGCCTGCCAGCACCACATCTTTTACTTTAAAAGGCTCGGGAGAAGAAACAATGCCAATCATTCCGTTGGCCACAGTAATACCATAATAATTGGCGGCGTTGATATTTGCCGCTGTTATTTTCCAGGGATCCTGTGCGGCTGCTGTTAGCGGCAGCAATAATGCAAGCAATGTTTTTCTGACTATCATAAAAAGAAATTGAAACTCTTTGAAAACCGAAGATATTTTTCTTCACCCTAAAATAGTAAAACGCCAACGATTACAGTTAATAAGTTTAACGCTGCAGGGTGTAAATGCAAAAGCCGCCCCCTTTCGGGAACGGCTTTGTGTGTTAGCCCTGACGTAAGAGACAGTTTACTGTTTTATAAATATGGCGCTGGCCAGTTGGTTTGGCGAATGCACCACGAAGGAGTAAATACCGGGCAGCAGGCTGCTCAAATCGAAATCCCAGTTATTGGCCCCCACGGTGGCGTTCCGGATATAGCTCCTCACCTGCACGCCATTGTTATTAAGTATCTTAATGCTTACCTGCTCTGTATGCGTTGAGAAGAAAGCGGCATGCAGCATATTGATAACCGGGTTGGGCGACAGGTTCAGCGCCGGCTCATTATTGCCGGGCACCCGTACGGTGCGGCATACCCTTGTTTCACAACCCAGCCTTGTTTTGATATAGAGGCACACTTCGTAATTACCACCATGAGCATAGGTATGCGTTACCTCACGGCCCACAGCAGCGCTTCCGTCGCCAAAGGTCCAGCGGTACCTTATCACCTCATCGTTTGGTACGTTGATGCTGAAGCCCCTGAACTTAAAGGTTCTTGGTGCAATGAGTGAATCAATCATAAACCCGCCGCAGACATTCGATGCACTGCGTATCACCACCTCTTTGCAATCTTCTGCCACACAGCCGCCTTCGAACCTTATTCTCACACAGGCCCTGTACACACCGGGGCCGGGATAAGTGTGGCGGATGAAAAAACTTGAAATCGGCTGCCCGGGTTCAATCATGATGCAGGTATCCTCACCATCGCCAAAGTACCAGCAAATGCGAACCGGCCTTCTCGGCGGCGTGGAATGGGGAACCGCCAGGAACCCTCTTACCAAACTGGTAATGGATGGGGTTATTTCAAACAGCCTGACTGAACAATTCACCGGTGGGTGTACAACTATCTCCCTGCACTTTCTTG
Source organism: Bacteroidota bacterium (assembly GCA_052389635.1). Lineage (GTDB taxonomy): Bacteria > Bacteroidota > Bacteroidia > Chitinophagales > Chitinophagaceae > JJ008. The sequence goes on from JBQTHS010000036.1 coordinate 12,638, forward strand.
CATCACATCCGCCATAGTATTCTATTTTCACACATACTTCGTACTCACCCGGCTGCTGGTAGCGGTGCACCACGCCATATCGTCCGGTATAGTTTGCCGGGTAATTGATGCAGGTATCCTCGCCATCACCAAACCTCCAGCAGATGGTTTTAGGCTTCTTGTCATTATTATGCCAGGGCAATGCTTTGAAGCCAACCAAAAGTGGTGAGCCGGGTTCCAGCGGCACTCTTTCAAAGTCAGCCCGGCAACTGTCGGGTCTTCCTATTTGGATGTCCCTGCACTTTCTTGCATCACATCCGCCATAGTAATCAATCTTCACACATACTTCGTATCTGCCCGGTTCATCATAGCGGTGGCGAACACCATACAGACCGGTATAATTCTGAGGATAATTGATACAGGTATCTTCACCATCACCAAATTTCCAGCAGATCCTTGCAGGTTTACGGTTATTGTTGTGCCAAGGTAAAGCCCGGAAGGCTGCGTCCAGCGGATCGTTAGCAGGAACGGGCACTCTTTCAAAGTCGGCACGGCAACTGTCGGGCCTGCCCACCTGTATGTTTTTACACTTCCTTGCATCACATCCGCCATAATAATCAATCTTCACACATACTTCATACAGTCCGGGATAAGCATAACGATGGCGAACAATATATTGTCCGGTATAGCTTGCCGGATAATTGATGCAGGTGTCTGAGCCATCGCCAAACCTCCAGCATATGGTTTTAGGTTTCTTGTTATTATTATGCCAGGGCAATGCTTTATAGGCAACTTTCAGGGGGTTGTTGGCTGTCACAGGCAGTCTCACAAAGTCAGCACGGCAGGAATCGGGACTTCCGACACGGACAGGCTTACATTTTCTGGCTTCACATCCCCCGAAGTAATTAATCTTTACACATACTTCGTAAATGCCGGGTTGATTGTAGCGGTGACGCACCAGGTACTGACCGGTATAATTGGCGGGATAGTTTATACAAGTATCGGAGCCATCGCCAAACCTCCAGCAGATGCGCTGCGGCTTTTTATTATTATTGTGCCATGGCAAAGCCTTGTAAGTAACCAGCAGGGGATTATTAACGGTTGCAACAGGCAGCTTGACAAAATCGGCCCGGCAACTGTCGGGTCTGCCGATGCGTACCGGTTTACATTTTCTGGCTTCGCAGCCGCCATAATAATCAATCTTCACACAGACTTCATAGATACCCGGATGATTGTAACGGTGACGTACCAGGTATTGCCCGGTATAATTGACAGGATAGTTAATGCAGGTATCACTGCCATCGCCAAAGCGCCAGCAGATGCGCTGAGGCTTCTTATTATCGTTGTGCCAGGGCAGCGCTTTGAATGTTGCGAGGAGGGGATTATTGACGGTTGCAACCGGCAATTTTTTAAAATCGGCCCGGCAAACCGTGTTGATGACAACTGTTTTGCAAACCTGGGCTGATAAAATGGAGTCATGATGGTTGGGCCGGTAGCGGAAAATCTTCAGGCACACCGTATAGGTGCCGGGGTGCTGGTACTGATGCTGTGTTCCCTGCAGCGGCGGTGTCCAGGTGCCGGTGCCATCCCCAAAACTCCAGAATGCACGGCGGATGCCGGGCTGATTTCCCAGCGTGGAAGTGTTGGTGAACACCACATGCTTTGTGGCATGATTAACGGTAAAAGTGAAATTGGCTACATCAGGGGTAGCAACTGTTTGGGCATAAGGGGTACTTGCCAGCAGGGTCAAAACAAACCCTGCGAGCAAAGCGTAGAGCTTTCTCATACTGATTTTTTTGGTGACTGAATGCTCTTACGGCTGGACTAAAAACACACGGGCAGCTTTGTGACCCTGTTTAATCTGCCGGGTTTAAAGAAATATTAAAATTTTTCTGTGCAGGGAGCTACGAAACGGATTTCTGGTGGTCAATGATGAACCGGATCAGTTCTTCCAGCAAGGTATCAATACGGAATACTGCATCAGTAATATCCTCCCGGCTTACCTGTGCGGCAAAAGAAGGGGTCTTCAGTCTTTTCAGTACACTTTTTACTTCAAGTCCTTCGTACATAGTGGGGCGGATGAGTGCTGAGGCATGAATAAAACCGGAGAGTTCATCAATGGCATAGATCATCTTATCCATCTTATTTTCCGGCTCCACGCCAAATATTCCCGGACCATGTGATGCGATACAATGAATCACTTCTGGATCAATATTCTTTTTTTCCAGTTCTTCTATAATGATACGGCAGTGGTCGTCAGGATATTTTTCCCAGTCCGCATCATGCAGCAAACCGGCCAGCTCCCATTTGCGGGCGGTCAGTTCATCGGCGTCTTCTTTTTCAATGGCCCATGCTTTCATATTGGCGGCCACCTGCTTCATATGCAGGCGGAGCCGGTCATTAGGCACCCATTCATTTAATAAGGCATGGGCTTCTTCAATGGACATCAGGTTGCCGGTATTAGCCGGATCACCAAATACGGAACGGCCGAGCTGGCGGGTTGACATGTTACATTATTTATACAGCAAGATAGTGATTAGGCTAATCCTGCAGCCTGCCGGAAAAGATTGTTGGTTGACCGAAACCCTGATTACAGGATAACAGCAGAGCCAGATATTTGCTTAAAAGAGTAAGATGTCATTGAGAATAACAGGAAAACTACCTTCGGGAAAATATAAAAAATGGATACAGCAGTCGCCTAATTATAAGAACGGTGCTTTTCAGAACCTTTCCCCTACACCGATGAAATCAGAAGGGGTTACTTACTGGAAAATGATGAGGGAGTTTTTTAAAAAACACCCAAACACGGCCCCGCCTGCGAAACTTCCTTTTATAAAAACAGATTTGAAAAACCTGAATTCATCTGAACCGGTCGTCGTCTGGTTCGGGCACTCATCTTATTTTATCCGGGTGGATAATAAAAACTTTCTCATTGATCCCGTATTCAGCGGCAATGCTGCGCCTCTTTCGTTTATGTTAAAGGCATTTCCGGGAACCAATCATTACGGAGTAGATGATATGCCTCCCATTGATTATCTTATTCTCACCCATGATCACTATGATCATCTTGATTTTAAAACCATCCGGCGACTGAAAAGGAAAGTGAGGGCTGTGTTTTGTTCATTAGGCGTCGGTTCTCACCTCAGGTATTGGGGTATGGACAGAAATATTATTACAGAAATGGACTGGTGGCAAAAAGAAGAGATTGATTCTACTATGAAGCTGACTGCCGCCCCCGCCCGCCATTTTTCCGGCCGAGGACTGAAAAGGGGACAATCCTTATGGTCGTCTTTCATTCTGCAAACATCTGCTCACAATCTTTACCTGGGCGGCGACTCGGGGTACGATTTTCATTTTAAAGAAATAGGAG
>JBQTHS010000037.1:0-6844 GCA_052389635.1 Bacteroidota bacterium
AATATTTGAGGCATACACCATATACGAGGTCCATGTACCGCTGGTACAGTTCGCCCAGTACGGCCATATCGCCTGACTCTTTGTAAAGAGCCACCAGCTCTTTATCGGTCAGTGAGGTGTGGGATATATTTCGGATAAAAGCCAACGGCTAAAATTAACAAATAAAATCCTGATGCTCTCTTATGCAATTGCTAAAATACCGGCATCAAGGTAGTAAGTGTCCCGGTAGCTATCGGGATTAAACCACACTAAAACTTATTTTATGAAACGTATTCTTTTGATGATAATGCCGGTGGTATTGATCTTCCTGGCATTCCGTCCTGTTAAAACCCACACCGTATCCGGAACCATTACCGATGAAAAAGGAAGCCCGGTATCCTATGCCACAGTAAAAGCGAAAGGAACTACAGCCGGTGCATCTGCTGACTCGAAGGGTGTTTACCGGATCACCGTTCCCAATTCGGGGCTAACACTTCAGTTTTCTGCTTTGGGTTATGAAACCGCGGAAGTGAATATCAGTGGTCAGTCTGTAATTAATGTAACCCTGAAAACCGCCGCACTGAAAACACAGGAAGTTGTGGTGGTTGGCTATGGCGGCAAAAAGGTAAGAGACAGCAGGGGCTATTATGCCGGCGCACCGGTCACTTCCGGCCACTATATGACAGCAGATGAAACGTATTACAGGAGAGAAAGAGATGGAGAGCATATTGATTTCAACCGGGAAGGCTACGACAAGATAACCGAGAACCGTTTCCTGAAAGCTACCGACAACCCGCTTTCCACATTCTCTATTGATGTGGATGCGGCTTCCTATAGCAATATCCGCCGGTTTTTAAACAACAGCCAGTTGCCACCGGCCGGCGCCGTGCGCATCGAGGAAATGGTTAACTATTTCAAATATGAGTACCCGCAGCCTAAAAATGATGAGCCTTTTTCCATCAACACAGAAATTTCTGATGCTCCCTGGAATAAGGACCACAAACTGGTGCTGATTGGGTTGCAGGGCAAAAAAATCCCCACACAGAATTTACCTCCTTCTAATCTTACATTCCTGATAGACGTATCCGGTTCCATGCAAAGCGCCGAAAAACTGCCCTTGGTAAAGGCCTCCATGAAAATGCTTGTCGACCAGCTGCGGCAGGAAGATATGATCTCGATCGTAGTATATGCCGGTGCTGCCGGTTTAGTGTTGCCTCCTACCAGCGGTGCCGATAAAACAAAGATCAAGGATGCTATTGATAAACTGGAAGCCGGTGGTTCCACCGCCGGTGGCGCCGGTATCAAGCTGGCTTACAAAGTAGCCGGCGAGAATTTTGTGAAAAAAGGGAACAACCGCGTCATATTATGCACCGATGGTGATTTTAATGTCGGCGAAAGCAGTGATGATGCCATGGAAAGACTGATCGAACAGGAAAGAAAGGGTGGGGTGTTCCTGACCGTACTCGGCTATGGCATGGGCAACTACCAGGATGCCAAGATGCAAAAACTGGCCGACAAAGGAAACGGCAACCATGCTTATATAGACGGGATCTCAGAAGCTAAGAAAGTGCTGGTGAATGAATTTGGCGGCACTCTATTTACCATTGCCAAGGATGTGAAACTGCAGGTAGAGTTCAATCCCGCCAAAGTACAGGGCTATCGCCTGATCGGTTATGAGAACAGGATGCTGGCCAAAGAAGATTTTAACGATGATAAGAAAGATGCCGGTGAGTTGGGAAGCGGGCATACGGTGGCCGCCCTGTATGAAGTGATACCGGTGGGAGTGAAAAGCAGTTTTTTGCAAAAGGCGGATACATTAAAATACCAGGGCAATGTTCAACCGCTCAGCAAAACATCTTATACCGATGAGATCATGACCGTGAAGTTCCGCTACAAAGCGCCGGATGGAGATGTGAGTAAACTGATCGAACACCCGGTAAAGGACGATCAAATAGCTATTACCAAAACATCCGAAAACTTCCGCTTTGCAGCAGCTGTGGCTCAATTTGGCATGCTGCTCCGCAATTCTGAGTTCAAATCTGCTGCTTCATTCGACAATGTCATATCCCTGGCCCGTAAAGCCAAAGGCACAGACGAGGAAGGCTATCGTTCGGAATTCATCAAACTGGCGGAGAATGCACAAATGCTGGCAAAAGCCGGGCCCGAACCCAAAACAGATGATGATGCAGAGGAAGAAGGCTCAAAATAAATGATGAACAGGCCTGCCTGGCTGATAATATTTCAAATTTATGAGTTCAGGCGGGCAGGCTTGTTCATCTGTTCGAAATTTCACTCCCCGGCTGACAATTCTTTTAGTAACTCTATTTAATCACAGTCTCCGAACCCTCTCCGCCGGTTGGCGGAGAGCCGGGGAGCGCTTAAAAGTAAATGCCATGAAATCTTTATTTCAAAAAAGAAATGTACTGCTGTCTGTGTCAGCCCTTGCCGTTGCAGGACTGCTGGCCACCACAACTATTAAGAACGAACACAAAGGGAAGAGAGATGTGAAGTGCTGTAACAATCCCGACATGAACCACGTCTGTATCATGAAGACGATCCTCGGACTGGACACCACACAGGAGAGTAAACTCATCAGCAGCTTCAAAACACCGGAAAAGGTGGATGCATCGGTGAAACGGGGACTTGACTGGATCGGTAAGGCACAGGCTAATGACGGAGGCTGGGGCGCCGGCAGCCATTACAACCAGAATGTGAGGGACCCGCATGCCGTAACAAGCGATCCTGCCACCACCTCACTGGTTGCCATGTCGCTGCTGAGGACAGACAACACCCTTACCAAAGGCGATCTTGCAAAGAACCTGAAAAAGGCGACTGAATTTTTGCTGAAAGCGGTGGAACAATGCCCGGACAACCATCCTTACATTACCACACTTACCAACACACAGCCGCAAACCAAACTCGGACGCAACATTGATGTGATCCTCACTGCTCAGTTCTTTACCAATATGCTCCGTTATGAGATCAGTGATGCGGAACTGAAAAAAAGAATTGAAAAGGCACTTGACAAATGCGTGGCCCGGATACAGAAAGGACAGGATAAGGACGGAAGCTGGAGAGATGGAGGCTGGGCGCCGGTGCTGCAGTCTGCCCTTGCCAATAATGCCCTTGAAAGCGCTGACGACGTAGGCCGCAAGGTGGATGCCGATGTGATGAAACGCAGCCGGGAATACCAGAACGGCAATTTTGATACAAAAACAAATGCAGCTGTTACGGATAAAGCAGCAGGGGTAATGCTCTACGGACTTTCCAGCACCACCCGTGCCAGCGCCAAAGAATCCAGGAGGGCGCAGGACCTGGTGGAAAAAGCAAAAAAAGAAGGAAAGATAAAAGACAACAAAGTAACCGAAGAGAACCTGAAAGCAGCCGGGGTGGATGTGCCCGAGGCTAAGCAATTAGTAACAGCGTACTCTATCAACAAGGCTTCGCAGGAGCAATCAGTAAGGGAGGATGTAATGAGCGGTTTTGGCAACAACGGCGGTGAGGAATTCATGAGCTTCCTGATGACAGGGGAGAGCATAGTGATGCAGGGCGGCGACAACTGGAAAAAATGGTATGATATGATGAGCGGGAAGTTGGTGAATATCCAGAATACAGACGGCAGTTGGAACGGCCACCACTGCATTACCAGCCCGGTTTTCTGTACCGCCACCTGTCTTTTAATACTTTCTATCCATAAGGATATGCAATTCTCGATGAAGCAGCATCAGAAGGACGGTAACTAATCATTTAACAGCCGGTTAGTGATTACGGGGCTGGTTTCTACCGGCCCCTACTTTTTGGGCTTCGACAGGCTCAGCCTGACAATTGCTGTCACCCTGAACTTGCCGAAGGGGAACGAAAAAACAACGCTTATGAGGGTCATATCTACACTTATCGTCTTCGTTTTTTATTCGGGTCTTGCAGCACAGAATGTCCTGCCGGAAGTAGTACTGGTATCCGATGGGAAAAAAAAGCAGACCATAGAAAGTATAACCGGGCAGATTCAAAAGGCATCTTCAACGGATCTATCCTTTCCAATTACTTCCAGGGGAAAGAACTTACTGGTACCGTTCATTCCTTGTTGTCTTTGTCTTCCGCCCAAAACCAAGGTGGAGGTTAAGCCAGTAAAGACACAATTGCGCTGTGCCGCAACAAAACAGTCGCAACTAAGACCTTTTTGGATCGTTGTCGGACAGATAATGGATGAAAAGAAGATCATGGACTCTCTCCGTCCTGAACACATTGAATCGATCGTGATTCTAAAAGAGTCGGATTTTAATTTTACCTGCAGAAGGCCTTATTTTGGTGTCATTGTTATTACAACAAAAAAGCTTACCGAAAGAAGATTGGTCGTAAAGGATTTTCATGATAACAATCCCATTCCCAAGGCCACCGTATCCTTTGTCTTCCCGGAAAGAAAAGACACCCTTCGTTATATCGCCGACGACAGCGGGGTAGTGGTTTCCAATAGTCTTCCTAAGCTGGAGGGTTGCGAAATAATCGTATCAGCGGTGGGGTATAAAACGGAGGCAAGCCTGTTTTCCTTCAAAAAGCAAAAACCACTCAGTGAGATCTTCTTGAAAAGGGATGTAAAAAACTATCCGGAAGTCATTATTACCTGTTTTGATTGTATCAGGACGATCCGTTGCGGCGGCTACAGGATCAAAGTTACCCGGGGAACTGAAGAGAAAACCTCAATCATTGAAAACAACAAGCTGATCCTGTATCCAAACCCTGTTGCAAGAGGAGGGTTGATAAATATTGAATATCCTGTCACAGAAGACAAATTATTGCTAAGCGTAGCCAGTATCGACGGAAAGTCGATCCTGGCCAGGCCTTACAACTCAGCCGCCGGCAGGGAACAATTGCAGACCGGTCTTTGGCCGGGCGGGACCTATATTATCCGCCTGCTTTATGCAAACGGCCGGCCGGCCGCATCTCAAAAACTGGTGATTCAATAAACCCTTTGTATGCCCAAAAAGATCCAGCTCATTATCCCCAAACCCTGTCACGAGGACTGGGACGCCATGACCCCGGTTGAGAAAGGCAAATTCTGCGGTTCCTGTCAGAAACAGGTAGTGGATTTCAGTAGCATGAGCGACCGACAGGTGGCCGCGTTCTTTAAAAAACCTTCCACCGGTTCTGTCTGCGGTCGTTTTATGACCGACCAGCTTGACAGGGATATTGAAATACCCAGGAAGAGGATACCCTGGCTGAAATATTTTTTTACAATAGCGCTGCCGGCATTTTTTGTCTCTTTAAAAACTTACGGTTCGAAAACGCAGGGGCAAATAATTGTCAGAAATGACAAAACCGACACAACCAGGAAGAACATTTATGACGATGTAAAGATGATGGGGATGGTGTTGAGACCGCAAAGCATTAAACCGTTTATGGGTGATACGGTTGTTGCGCCTGTAGAAAACCCTGTTGTAAAAGATAAAATTCCTGTTTGTACGGAGCCGGTGATGGGGAAGCCGTCTGTTGTGTCTCTACGTGGCGAGGTGGTAGTTATTGCCAATAATGGCAGGGCCCCTGTAAACGGAATTGTTGTAAATGTAAAAGGTGAGCCTGTTCCGTTTGCAACGATAGAAACAGAAAAAGGGGAAAAAATGGCAGCGGGGGAGGATGGACGTTTCGAAATTAATAAAAACCTGTTCGGGAAGAAGCGGCAACTTATTATTTCATCCGTGGGTTATGAAACAAGGACCATACATCCAGATGAAGAGAATTACCTCACCGGCGAATTATATGTGGTGCTAAAAGCGAACGTCATCCTGCCAGAAGTTGTATTACCGGGAAACACCGGAATGGTAAAGGGTAAATATATTTTTGGCAGTGCCATAAGGAATAAAATAATTACAAACTCACAAAGAACTAAAGTTCATTTGCCTGAGACAGAAGACAAAACCCGGATTTTCCCTAATCCAATAGCCCCGGGCTCCAGCCTCTTCATCGAATGGAAAGAACCCGCTGCAGGCTACTTTAATCTTCAACTGGTCAATGCCTCCGGCCAGGTGGTTCATCAAAAAGAACTATGGATTGATGTGGAAGCCCGGCTATTAAGCATTGATCTTCCTGTTGTTGCAGCAGGCAGTTATTTCCTGGTGCTTGCCAATAAAAAAACCGGCCGGAAGTTTTCAGAGAAGTTAATGGTGCTATAAAGGCGATAGGTGCTTTTTCTTATTTGCTGCAAATACGGGAATTTACCTGCGGATATTACCATTGAGTTTTTCGGTTTCCGCAGTATTTTGGGATTCATATTTCTTAATCCTAAAAAAGTACCTTATGAAAAATCTCTTCCGCCTCAGCGCATTGGCAGTATTGACCGGCGCTTTTGTTTCCTGTTCCAAATCAGCAGATAACCTCACTGATTCAGACAATGCACCTGCCGGTGCAAGAATGAACATGTCCCGTGATGCCAGCGCTGCTGAAACATGGACCAAGATTTATCCCGGCGTTGCCGAGCCGCGGATAACGATGCTTGGCAATCCTGACTCTTATCTTTACACGGACGACCAGACAGTATTTTATGTGATTGTTTCCAGCGATGCAGATTCCCAGGAATCTTTCAGCGGCACCCTTACGCTGACGGATGATGCAACAGGCGATCCTATTCAGACCTACACGATGTTATCAGACAAGGACCCTGCTGCTGCAAACCTTATTGTTCCTGAAGAAATATTGCAGGGGCAGCTTCGCTTTATGTTTGCTGTTGTGACGCTGGACAGCCAGTACACCGGTAAGACTGTTTCACTGAACTCTGCAATCGCAACTGATTCTCCCATACTGCCTGTTCCGGGTAGTGTATCCTTGGCATGGCTTTCCGCCGCTTTCTCCGTGTTATAACCATAGAGCAGCACAA
>JBQTHS010000038.1:0-7980 GCA_052389635.1 Bacteroidota bacterium
TTTGCAAGCCGGAAATAGTCATATAACTGTAGGGATTTTTGATCCCATTCCATCTTAGTGAAACGGAGTCATGTCCCCTTACGCTTACAATAGCTATATCAGATCCTCCCAGTTTTAGTTTACCGATTTTGATTTTTGGAAAATCCTGACCATGCTCTTTTATACTGTCATTTTCCCGGAAAAAACGCAGCCTGACAACAGGGCCTGAAGGGCTGAAGACTTCCGCTGAAATATCGCCATCCAGCAGGCGCTGCGTATTTGTTACCAATGATAAAGACGGCGTGGAAATGGCGCCGCTTAATTTGGGTGTATTCAGGCTGAGCTCAAGGTTTCGAAAGGATGAAAACCGGTCATCAGCAATATTGTAGTCTGAAACTGATAACCGTATATCGTTTCCGGTTATTTTAAATTGATTACCGGCAGCAGCCAGCCCTTTCAGGGTTATTTTGTCACCCGGTATTTTTTTCAATTCATCCAGGCTGAGATAGTCCAGCTTTGTTGAAATTACTTTGTTTTTGATCATACAACTGAATACGGTGTTGCTACCTTCGATTTTCTTCAGGTCAATCGCAGGCCCGGTTTTGGTATCAGGTTTGTTCATATCAGTGGCAGAGAACTTAATGTCTGCTTTTTGCCAGTTTATCCCTTCAGCCTGAATGTTACCGTTTGATTCATTCACCACCAGTTTATCAACGCCCACCTCTTCGAAGAATATATTCATATTTTTTCCCGCATTAGTCAGCCAGGCACTACCAGCCAAAAACCGGCCGTTATTTCCGTTATAACCGGTATTGTTCAACTCGATAGTGGTGCTGCCTGCCATGATCTTCCCGTGACGGAAGTCAAGGCTGTTCAGTGAATTCTTTATGCCCGACAGTCGGGTGGAACTGAGCAATGACTGGCTTTTTACCGAAAGATTTGCATTTTCCAATTGTACACGCAGGTCGTTTCTCAGCTTCAGGTCAATGGTGCCATCAGCGATTTCCAATTGTTCGAGGTTCATGTACTCATTCACAGCGCCAAGCGACTGAAAGATGGTTTGCTTCTCCTGCTTTTTGTTTGGATTGGCTGTATAGTTGATATGAGGCCGGATCATGGCGGCGCTTCTTGCTTTTAGTTTTCTTTCAAACACCAGGTCATCCCATGAAAGCCCCTCCAGCCTGAATTCCGGTACACTGAAGCTGTTGAGGATTTTCCCGTGGTCTAATTTGTTGAAAAGAAAACTGCTGAGGATAATGCGGTCATCCCTCAAACGGACACTGTCAAACTTTACACTGTAGCTGCTGTCTTTGATAAAATTTTCATAGTTGCGGATGGCCATCGCAAAACTTTTAACAGTCACCGGTTTTGCGGCTGCCTGGTCCACACTGAGTCCCTGCATCTCAAAATTATTTTTACTGAAGGAAAAGGAGGTCGGTTTACCGTCTTTGATAGTTTTGATATCGAAGGATGCATTCTGTACCACTACGAAGTCCAGCAACAGGTTACCCGTCAGTTGCTGAACAATCTTCTCCAGCTTGGGAATTGATTTCCTCGGCCCTTTCTTTTTCCCGGCATCCACTTCGAGGCTGAAGTTGGGGTTAAGGCAGTAAACAGAGTCAGCTTTGATAACCTCTGCCCGGTACAGTGTATCAAAATCAATATTGGTGAGTTTAAGGGTGTCAAAAAAAACACGGAAGGACGAAGAAGAACTGTCGGTTCTGGTGGCTGCAATGGTGCAACTGTCAAACTCCACTAACTTATGCTGCAGGTTGATGCGGAAACTGCTGAAGGATAGCCGGTGCCTTCCGTCGGGAAACAAAATATCCTGGTTATTGCTCCGCAACACCACGTTGTCACTGAACAGCAATTTTTCCTGGCCTGTCAGCCGGGCCGTATCCACCTGCAGGTTATCAATATGAAAATGAATATTACTGATATGCAGGGGGAGCTGTCCATGCTGCACTTTATTGATGAGTGAGAACCTGCCATCATCAATCTGGAAGCGGTTTACCTGCAGCACCTTCAGCGCATCCTGTATAGAGTTATACACTTTACCAAGCTCATACGGTATGGAAACATCTTTGGGCTGGCGGCGCAGTGTATCTTTTGTAAGCCGCAGCGTGGTGACCAGTATGTCCGGCGACTGCAACCGGAGCGAATCGATCAGTAATTTTTTCTTCAGTACCAGCGGAAGCAGGGCCTTTAACTGCACCCTGATCTCTTTCACGGCAAAACGATAAGAGGAGGGAGCGGTCAGCGTATCAGTACTTATAAAAACAGCCTCTTTAATAATCATCCTCCGGCTGAAATAATTATAGCTGAGTTTTTCTGCTTTCAGTTTCAGTTTCCCGTTTGATTTTTTCTCCACGGTATCTTCCAGCAGCTCTTTGGCATGGGCGATAAACCAAAAATGGAATACCGTAAGCAGAATGGCAAGGATGCCAAGAATTATCCCGGTTATTTTAAGGAATTTTTTTCCAAAGCGTTTTACAGTCAAGGGAGGGGATAAATTAGCTATGAAATTAACACAATCCCGCTGCTTGTGAAATGAAAAGCCCTGTTTCGGACTATGAAACAGGGGTTGCGGTAATTTTTTTACGATTAGCTAACATTTGAGCCGGGTGAAACAGGATTTTCGGGCTTCAGCAATTGCAGTTTGCCGTCACTGTCTTCTGCGGTGAGGATCATTCCCTGGCTTTCGATCCCTTTCATTTTCCTTGGCGCCAGGTTGGTAACAACAATTACCTGTTTACCGACCATCTCTTCCGGCTTGTAGTGTAATGCGATACCTGAAACAATGGTTCTTTTCTCCGTGCCGAGGTCAACTTCTAACTTCAGCAATTTATCTGCTTTCTCCACCTTTTCGCAGGCTGTTACGGTTCCGGCTTTCAGTTCCAGTTTCGCAAAATCGTCGTAAACGATTTCCGGCTTGCCTGCCGGGGATGTATTGGAGGCAGGTTTGCCCGGGGTTGCTTTGGTCTCTTCCATTTTATGATTAGTTGTTTTGATCAAACCGCTTTTGAGTCTTTCAACCTGCTCCGCTATCTCTGTGTCTTCTATTTTTCTGAAAAGTAATTGTGGTTCCCTTAAACTGTAACCCTCACTCAGCAGTTTCAGTTTCCCGGCATTTTCCCAGCTCAGCATTTTGTCCACCACTTTCATCATGTACAGCATTTTCTTTGCTGTATTCGGTAAAAAAGGATTGATGAGTACGGCCAGGTTAGCACACAGTTGCAGGCAGATATGTAAACAGTTGTCTATCTCTTTTTGGGCTGACACAGCTCCCTCTCCACTTGTGGAGAGGGCCGGGGTGAAGTGCTTTGCTTTTATCCAGGGCTCTTTTTTCTGCATATACTGGTTGCCTTTTCTCGATAATTCGATGACCTGGAACAAAGCATCCCTGAAATGATAATACTCCAGTGCGGATTGTACTTCGGTTCTGGTGTTCTCAAATTCAGCCATCATCGCCTTGTCTGTATCGTCCAGTATGTCATCATGCAGTTTGGGCACTTTTCCCCCGCAGAGTTTATGCATTAGCACCCAGGTACGGTTTACAAAATTTCCAAAGATGCTGACCAGTTCATTGTTGTTTCTGTCCTGAAAATCTTTCCAGGTAAAATCGTTATCCTTTGTTTCCGGGGCATTGGCACATAGTACATAGCGAAGCACATCCTCGCAGCCGGGAAAATCTTTCAGGTATTCATGCACCCACACGGCCCAGTTGCGGCTGGTGCTCACTTTATCGCCTTCAATATTTAAAAATTCATTGGCGGGTACATTGTCCGGCAGCACAAAGCCACCGTGTGCCTTCAGCATGGCGGGAAAGATGATGCAATGGAAGACGATATTGTCCTTGCCAATGAAGTGAACCAGTTTGCTGTCTTCCTTACACCAGTAATCAGCCCACCGGTCTGTCAGCTCTTTGGTGGCGCTGATATAGCCGATTGGTGCATCAAACCACACATACAGCACCTTTCCTTCCGCATCCGGGAGCGGCACCTTCACGCCCCAGTTGCTGTCACGGGTCATAGCCCGGCTCTGCAACCCGCTTTCCAGCCAGCTTTTGCATTGGCCATACACATTGTTTTTCCATTCTTTGTGCCCTTCCAGCACCCACTCTTTCAGCCAGGGCTCATACTGCTGTAACGGAAAATACCAGTGCCTGGTTTTCTTTTTCAGAGGCACCGCATCACTCAGGGTACTTTTGGGGTTGATGAGTTGTTCAGGACTCAATGAAGATCCGCATCTTTCACACTGGTCGCCATAGGCATCCGGATTAGCGCAAACCGGGCAGGTGCCGGTGATGTAGCGGTCGGCCAGGAATGTTTTTGTCTTTTCATCATAATATTGCTCTGTTTCTTTTTCTTCAAACAAGCCATCCTCATACAGCTTTTTGAAAAAGGCGGCGGATGTTTCATGATGTACTTTATTGGAAGTACGGGAATAGATATCGAAAGAAATGCCCAATTGCTCAAAGGTTTCCTTCATAAGGATATGATATTTGTCCACTATCTGCTGCGGGCTTACGCCTTCCTTCATGGCCCGGATGGTGATGGGCACCCCATGTTCATCGCTGGCGCAGATATATTTAATATCCCTTTTTTGTGCCCTTTGATACCGCACATAAATATCAGAAGGCAGGTAGCAGCCGGCTATATGGCCGATATGCAGGGGGCCGTTGGCATAGGGCAGGGCAGCCGTTACTAAATATCGTTTGGGGTTAGTCATAATATAATCTGAACCGCAGAGACGAAGAGCCGCAGAGAGAAAAAATTAACTCTGCGTCTTAGCGACTCTGCGGTTACTGTTGCAAAAATACCGGATTGAAAACCATTGCCCAAAATGAACGATTTCAGATAACTTTATCAGAAAGATACACAGCATGATAAAAACCCCGGACTACCTTCAAAAAGGCGATACCATCGGTCTTGTTTGCCCAGCCGGCTATATGGAAATAGAAAAGGTACAGACCTGTATTCAAACATTAAAAGAGTGGGGATACCTGGTGAAAGTGGGTAACACTGTCGGCAGCAATTCGGAGACCTATTTTTCCGGTCCGGACCAGAAAAGGTTGAATGACTTTCAGCAGATGCTGGATGATGAGGAGGTGAAAGCAGTGCTATGTGCCCGGGGCGGATACGGAACGGGCAGGATCATTGAGGCCATCCGGTTCAAGAAATTCAAAAAAAACCCCAAATGGATAATCGGCTACAGCGATATCACCGTGCTGCATGCGCATCTTTATTCCAACTATTATATCTCCTCGCTGCATGCACCGATGGCAGCCGCCTTTAATGATGGCGGTCATTCCAATCAGTATGCTGCCTCATTAAGAGATGTGCTGGAAGGAAAGAAAATAAAATACACCTGCACCACAAACGATTTTAACCGTATTGGCGAAGCAGAAGGTGAATTAGTGGGCGGCAACCTTGCCCTGCTGGCACACCTGGTGGGAACGGAGTCAGACCTGAAAACAAAGGGCCGGATACTTTTTATAGAGGATGTGGGAGAGCAGTTGTACAATATTGACCGTATGATGCACCAGTTGAAAAGAAACGGAAAGCTTGCAAAGCTGGCCGGATTGATGGTGGGGATATTTAGTGATGTGAAAGACACCGAAAGGCCATTTGGACAAACTGTTCAGGAAATAATCTGGGAAGTCATAAAAGAGTATGACTACCCGGTCTGTTTTGATTTTCCTGTGAGCCACACTGACCTTAACTATGCCCTGAAAATAGGAGTGGAATACAAACTGAAGATCACCAACTCAAAAGTGGCGCTGGAAGAAAATTAATCACTCAAATTTCGGGTGGCTCACAAACCTACCGCCGGCATTTATTTTATAGTACGCCATATCATTGATGGCTTTATTATCAACCGTAATTTTTGAGTCCTGGATGATCCGGTAATCTTTATACAGGCAGGATGAAATATTATAACCGGTCTTCTTTTTGGACCCTGCCACAGCAGCTTTCAGCGATGCGATATAATCACCGGTCTTCTTTGCCGAAATAAGATACACCACCTGGGTACCGGTGCTGTCGCTCCTTCTTTTTTCTTCCAGCAGCACCAGCAGGTCAAAATTCTCCTGTGATGTGATCTTCCCGACCAGAGAAAATTTCCGGTTCTTGAATTTATTGCCGGCATTGGCCGGCAGCAACTGCAGGAACCATTTTTTTACGGTAAAGCTGTCAAGGGCAGTGATTTCTTCCGGATTGGTATCGAAATTGAGGCTGTCTGACAAATTAATTTCCCGGGTGCCCGATAACATATCAGGATAGCTGAGTGGTTCCTGTGCAGCAACCATCCTACCGGAAATTAAAAGACAGATCAGGATAAGATATTTCATAGGGCAAAGGTAGAGGCCCGCCAAGTCGAAATCAATACCACTTTTAGAGTATTTTTTATAATAACAGACTGATTATGAATTAAAGCAATTCGGGAATTAACGGATTTGGATATAAAAAAGGGTTTATAACCTGAGCAGGGAATCCAGCTTGCTGATGGTTTCTTTGTACTGGTACAGGTCATTATGATGCCCGCCTTTAATAGTGATCAGTTCATCCCCCGGCTTCAATGAAGGCTTCAGCCATTTTGAGTTTTTGTAAACGATCACCCTGTCTTTTGTTCCGTGAAAGATGGAAACAGGGGCAGCCACATCCCTCAGGTATTGATGTGTGGGCATCTGGTAATGCAGCATCCGGCGCACAGGATAAATGGGCAGGTAATGTTTGATAACGGAAGGGAAATCGTAGTAAGGTGTTTCAAGAATCAGCCGTCTGCAATCCCTCACTGATGCCAGTTGTGCGGCAATGCCGGTGCCCATGCTTTTGCCATAGATGATAATGCTGTCTGCTGCAAAGCGCTGAATAGCGATTCTGTAAACCTGCATGGCCCAGTCGTATAATTTTTTTTCCGTGAGCCTGCCGGTACTCTTTCCATAGCCGGGATAATCAATCATCAGCACCTGGTAACCATGCCGGGTGAAGTGGGGGATGTATCTGGCATACCAGGAGATATTCTTCTTGTTTCCATGAAAGTATAACACCACACCTCTCGTCACTGTATCCGTTGAAGAAAAATCAACAAGGTTCAGCGTATCTTCTTTGTTCATGGCAATGCTGATGTCTTTATGCGGCTGCGGAAAATCAAATTTGTGTTCCCTTTTCAGTGAGACGGGGCGAAACAGAATATAATCCTGCAGAAAGTAAAGGGCAATACCTCCAAGCACATATACTATGGCGGCCATCTTTAGCCATTTTCCTATTCTTTTCTTTGTTCTTTTTTCTATCAGCATTTCAGTATTTCAATATATCCCTTACAAAATTGTGGTATTCATCAAAAGAAGGGAGATTATTATGCCCGCCGCCCTGTATGCGGATAAGGGTGATCTTTTGCGGGTTGATTTTTTGCAGCGCCACGCTGTGACGGATCGGTATCAGCCAGTCTCGGGTGCCATGCAGGATATAAGTGTGGCATTTTACTTTGGGTAGCCAGCGATCGGTACGCAAATGAAACCGGAGCACCAGGCGGACCGGCAGGATAGGAAGAAACCGTTCGATCACCCTTAAAAAATTGAAATACGGTGCATCCAATATCAGATAACGGGGATGATTGTCGCAGGCCAGCTTGGTGGCAAAGCCGCTGCCCATACTGCGGCCATACACAATCAGGTAGTCTTCGGAATATTTTTCTTTCAACTTTTCGTAGATAAACTGCATATCGCTCAGCATCTCTTTTTCACTTCTTTTACCGGTGCTTTTACCAAAGCCGCGGTAGTCCAGCAGCAGCACATCATAATCGTAGCGGTAAAAATCTTTGGCATACCGGGCCCAGCCTTTGATGCTGCGGGTGTTGCCGTGAAAATAAAGAATGAGGCCCTTGGTTTGTTCCCGGAAAAAATGCAGGCCATTGATGCGGACCCCGGGCTCAATGTCAAAAAAATATTCCCGGAAAGGCACATCATATTTAAACTCGAAATCCTGTTTGAGTTTTTCC
>JBQTHS010000039.1:0-17601 GCA_052389635.1 Bacteroidota bacterium
ACACCAGTCTTCCAGCCTTTCTTTCCGCCCAATTTTGCAGACTTAGTGATATCATCAAAACGAAACCCTGTTTTATTTAAGTAAAGTTTGTTGGCTTTGATATTAGCGGTAAAGAAAATATCGGCCCACCCATCGTTATTGATATCCCCGATCGCCAGGCCTCCGCCATTATAAAAATATTCGTAAGCTAATATATTCAGTGCCTCATTCTCTTTGATATCATTAACAAAGCTGATGCCTGATCTTTTTGCATCTACAAGTTCAAACAATGCCTGAGAGTGAATTTCAAGGCATGCAAAACAAGCGAGAAGGTATGCACAAACCGATCTTCGCATAATGCTTTACTAAAAGTAAAATAAAAAAGAAGGCTGTTCACATCCGGAACAGCCTCTTACTGCTTACTGTCTGCTTTATATCTACTAACTCATTATTAAGGCTTATCCCACCAAACCCTTGTGAGAAAATTGTTGGTTCCCTGCCTTGTGATCGCTTCCTGGAAATTGGTACCATTGGCAGAAGCTTCTGACGCCGGGTAGAGCATACGCCTCGGTATTTGTCCGCCTGTGGCATTGCCCGTGTAGTTGACCGGTGTAAGCGCCGGGAAACCGCTGCGACGCCAGTTGGCCCACACTTCATACCAATCAAGGAAGCTTGCTACCCAGTACTGCGTATTTATCTGGTCATAGCTGTCTGCATAAGGATTAGCTACGAGGTAAGCTGCAATATCTCCGGGGGCAACAGCTGCCACGGCATTATACTGTGCCAGTTGTTGCATGGCTGCTGTTACACCTTTTGTATAGTGTACGGCAGCAGCAGCGCCTACACTCCAGCCCCTTTTAGCCGCTTCGGCAAGCAGGAGCTCCTGCTGACCATAGGTGGCCAACACAGTTGGGCCTGCTGTCGCCAAAAATATATCACTGCGGATGGTAGAATAATTACTGATGCTGCCCGGGTAACCGGGTGCTGTTGAAATATCTGTTGCTCCACCGTTCTGATCATAACCATTGGGCAAGCCGATCTGGCTGGCAGGTACACTACTGCCCGAAGCTCTTACTTTAGCAAAGAACTGCAGCCGCGGGTCGTTATTATTCTTCAAGAAATTAATAAAGGTTCTGCTCAGGTAAACTTCTCCGTTTTGACAGGCTTTCCACTCTCCGTTATCGCCAAGGATATTGCTGTTACGGTTAACAGTTTGTCTTCCTCCCGTTGCATCATGTACTATCATCGCATTATCGCTGTTGGAGGTCATCGGCCCTTTTGAGTATCCTTTCTCCACCCAGATCTTTGCTGCAACCGCATCGATCTTCGTCAGCCTCATACCCAGTCTTATCATTAATGAATTAGCCAGTTTTCTCCACTTTGTTATTACATCCGGTGCACTGCCGTAAATAAGGTCTCCGGCGCCGGGCTTGTCAGCGGATGCATCGAGTGCAGTGCCTGCTTCATCCAGCTCCTTCAGCATATTAAGATAGATGTCCTGCTGCTTATCGTATTTAGGGGTAAATATCCTATCATAAAAACCAAGTCCTGCTTCTGTATAAGGCACTTCACCATATATGTCCGTAATGCGGTGGAATATCATCACTTTCATGATACGGGCTATCTGGTGCATGTTTTTATAGAGCGGTTTATCTTTTGTTAGCGCCAGCAGGTCCACTACATATTTTACCTGGTCTTCGTAAGCCACATCAAAATAGGCATTGGCCCAGGCATCGTTCTGCATGTATTTGTCACCCGCATACCAGCTTGCATTCGCCAGCTGCTGTGTCATCATACCACAATAAATGATATTTACCCTCCATGTTTCGTAGCTGAAATCATTATTACCCGTGTATTCCAGTTGTGCTTTGGTAAGGTTATACACCGGCGGGTAATTCGTTACTGAAACACTGTTGGTATCAGTATTCAGTTCTTCAAAATTCTTTGTGCAGGAAGCAAGCAGCAGCGAGATCACTGCGGTTCCTGTGAAAATTTTAGTAAGTAATTTCATATTGCAGGTATTTTTCAATTAGTAATGGCGTTTATCAGAATTTGACATTAAGGTTCAATCCATAGCTTTTTACGCTGGGAAGACTGGCATATTCAAGTCCGACAGATGTATTGTTGCTGTAATTGGCTTCCGGGTCAATGTTAGGAGTGCTTCTTTTGATATAGAACAGGTTCCTCCCTACCAGCGAAATGCTCATTTCCTTGATCTTGCTCTTCAGTATCCTGCTCACCGGTACATTGTAGGACAGTGTAAGTGAACGGAACTTGATAAAGTCAGCTTTATAAGTTTGCAGCAGCGATATGCCTGACAGCGCTCCGTAATAATTCTGCGCCGAAATCGTAGTGGTGACAGGATTACCTGCTGCAGTCACACCCGTTACGCTGATGCCGGCATCTCTTCCATTCAGGGTTTCCGTATGCAGGCCATTTCCGTAAGCTCTTGCATTGGTACCTGAATAGATATAGGCTCCGTATTTGTAATCGATCAGGAATTCAAGATCAAAGTTTTTGTACTTCAAACTGTTGTTCCATCCGCCGGTGGTTGGATGTATGCTGGTGCCGGCAGCCATAAGGTCGTCAGCCGCCTGGGGAAACCCACTGGCATTTACTACCAGCGCATTCCCTTTTGCAGGATCTTTTTTGAAATCGTACACCATCACCTGAAAAGCAGGCATTCCTAGCCGGTGCTGTGTAAATCCACGGGTAGTGCGTGACTGTCCCAGACTCATGAATTTTTGTCCCTCGGCCAGCTGTACGATCTTGTTTTTATTATTCGCAAAGTTGAAAGAAGTATTCCATGTAAATTTTTTGCCTTTTACAGGTGAACCGCCGAGCATGATCTCTATTCCCTGGTTCTGCACTTTACCAATGTTCACTATTGCAGCATTGTAACCGGATGTTTGGGAAACCGTACCCTGCACGATATCATTCAGGGTATTCTTTTTGTACCAGGTAAAATCAACACTCGCCCTGCTTTTGAAGAGGCTCAGCATGGTACCCATCTCAAACTCTTTTGCCTGCAAAGGTTCCAGGTTTTTGTTGGGTATGACGGTGGGCAATGAACCGATAGGCTGGCCATTTATTGAACCGCTTGAGTTGTAATACAAAGCCGTCTGGAACGGATCGGCGTCACGGCCTACCTGTGCATAGCCTATCCTTATTTTTCCGAAGCTTAACCAGGTTGGTTTAAAGTTCTCAGAAAAAACATAAGCCAGGTTAGCAGATGGATAATTGTAAGAATTATTCCCGATCGGAATAGTGCTGGACCAATCGTTGCGGTCGGTGATATTCAGGAAAAGAAAATTCTTATACGATAATTCGAGGCTTCCATACACTGAACGAACATCTTTTTGCGGTGTAGTGGTGACCGCATTGTTGCTGGTGGCTGCTCCCGGATTGTAGAGATAGGGGAAAGCAAGGCCACTTGCATTGATCGTATTGATCTTTTGACGCTCTTTCAACAGGTTGGCGCCTGCCGTAAAATTCACGGCTATGTCCTTCGTAATGCTCCTGTTGATCCCAACCAGCACATCGAAGTTGGCCTGGTTATAGAACCAGTTGATATCGTTGTCAAGACTACCGGCATTCCTGTAGGCCGTGCCTGTAGGGGTTATTTGTACACCGTTAAAAGAATAATTATCATTTCCGAAACGACCCTGTACATAAAGCCATTTCAAAGGAGAATAACGCAGGCTGGCTACGGCAAAAGTCCTGTTCTTGGATGTATTGTTCTGGAATTTATTGGCGGCAAAGAAAGGGTTGGTGGTAAAGGCATCACCATTATATTCGATCTCCTTTCCTGTTGCATCATAACCGGTGCCGAGGTAGGCTGCACTCACATTAGGTGGCAGAAAATTGATCGCATAGTTCCCGTTTCCTGGTGCATCGCTCAGGTTGGTCCGGTTCTTTCCGTCTTCTTTTGAATAAAGAAGGGAAGCCTGACCTGACCATTTTTCAGATAATTTATAATTAGCATCCAGGCCGACCGTATTCCTTGTGTATTTTGAATTGGGATAAACGCCATGGTTTCGCAGGTCAGATAATGATAAGCGGAAGTTCCCTGTTTCATTACCACTGGTAATGGAAACAGTATTGCTGAAAGTGGAACCCGTTTTATAAAACCTGTCGAGGTTATCTCCCTGCGCTGAATAAGGTTTCATCGACCCGTCAAAAATGGGTGATAAAGATCCGTCGAGCTTTGCTCCCCATGACAGCAGACCCGTGTTCTTTGCTGAAGTGGCATCAACCGGTTTGGCATTCAACGTACCTTGTCCATACACATTCTGAAATTCCAGGAAATTATTGATCTGGTCTATCTGCACATTACTGTTGATCTCGATGCCCAACCCTTTTTTACCTTTCCCGGATTTGGTGGTGATCATGATCACACCTCCCAGCGCTTGTTGTCCGTACAACGCTGCTGCAGCACCACCTTTTAATACCGTTATCTCTTCTATATCATCCGGGTTGAGACTGGTGAGTCCTTCTCCAAGATCAGCACCGCCCCACATACCGGCACTGCCGAAATTGTTATTATTAAAAGGGATACCATTGATGACATAAAGGGGTCTTCCACCGCTCAGCGAACTCATACCCCTGATCAGTACATTGGAGGAGCCGCCCGGTCCTGTGAGAGGGCCGCTGCTGTTCACGCCGGCAATTTTGCCTACCAGTGCATTCGCCACATTGATCTCTCTTGATTTGGTAAACTCTTCGCCGGCCACTTTAGTTACTGAATAACCCAGTCTTCTTGTTTCTTTTTTGATCCCCAAAGCTGTTACCACCACCTCATTCAACTGCAGATTCTGCAGCGTAAGGGAAATGCTAAGTGTGCGGCTGTCCCCCACCGTAAATTCTCTTGCATCGTAACCCACATAGGAGATAACCAAAATATCCCCTTTGTTTGCCTCAATGCTAAAATCGCCATTAGCATTGGTGGATGTGCCGCGGTTGGTACCTTTTACCTGTATGGACACCCCGGATAAAGCGACTCCTCCGTCGCCGGTAACACGGCCTGTGATCGTTTCAGATTTTTCATCAGGTGCTATTTCTGCCAATGGTATATAAGTATGACTGGTCGTTTGCATTTCATTGTTAGTATCTCCCCCGGCCTTTTCTGCATCACTTAAAATAACGTATGTCTTTTCATTCATTTTTTTATAGCTGAGCCCTGTGCTCTTCAGCATCTCATCCAGTATATGCCCGACATTGTTTTTTGAATTCCGGATCTCGGGAACAAGGATATCGGCCAGCGCCGGTTGAGAGAAAAGAAAATAGATCCCTCTTTCCCTGTTAAGGTTCTTTAGTGCATTAAGAAGTGTTTGTTTAGGCGTTTTTTTCCGGTCGGTATCTGCAGATACAGTTCCCCCGGAATAATGCACTTCCTTGTCCTTGTTGATCTTTGCATAGGTGTTTTGCGCATAGGCAGCAGCAAAAAAGAGTAGTTGACCTCCAAGAAACAGCCCGGACAGTTTTTGGGCATAAGCAATCTTTCTCATAGCAATCTGTTTTTGTTTTGGTTATTCTTTTCCTGTTATGGTTACGATGTTTCCGTCTCTTGCAATTTTACAATTCTGGGAAGCCTCTATTGACTGCAGCAGCACTTCCAGGTTGTCGTTTGGCATCAGGCCTAACAAAACAATTGACCTCGCTTTTTCATCTCCCAGTCTCACTTCCACGCCATAGATCTCCTTTATCATCTCCGCCGCTTTCTCCATAGGGGTATTCTCAAAATTCATCTTCTTATCCGTCCATGCCGTAATGCCTTCCGCATTCACATCTTTCCGCTGAAAGATGTCTTTCTCATTGAACTCGATAAAATCACCAGGCGCCATCCTCATCTCTTTACCATCTTCTGTCCTGATAATTACACTACCCTCTGTAAGTAATACGCTGGTTGTATTGCCACGGGTGATCACATTGAACTGTGTACCTGTTACGATCACATCCAGGCGACCGGCATGGACGATGAAGCGGTTCTTTGTTTTTGTCTTCGCCACTTTAAAGAATGCCTCTCCTTTCAGCCACACTTCCCTGTCTTTTTCCTCACTCCAATCTTTGCTGATCTCAACGGAACTGTTAGCATTCAGGGTCAACATGGAACCGTCGGGTAATTCATGTTTCTCCAACTGGCCGAAAGGGGTGGCATAAACTGGCTTTTTTTCAGGAGAATTGAAGAGCAGCAACGAGGCGGTAACCATCAGGATCGCCGCAACGGATGCAGCCACCAGCCAACGGCGCTTTCTTTGTTTGTTTTCAGTAGTTATGACAGGGATATCAGCCATCTCATCGAGGTTGCTATTCAGGCGGCTGAGTGATGCCCGGGTTTGTTCTTCCGGCACTGTTTTTTCATCTGCCGCAATACTGTTCATGAATGCAACGGCTTCCCCAACCTGCTGTTTGTAGGATGGATTCTGCTCCATCCATGCCTCCCATTCTTTTGCCTTTTGGTCATCGTTCCCGGCATGCCATGCCGTAAAATGGTCATCAGCCAGGATGTCTTCAACATTGATAAAATTTTTCTGCATATAAGGTTCGTTATTATCTTACAAGTGTCACAGTTGCAAGTTTTGTAACGGCTTGTTGGAAACTTTCTTTAAATTAGGGCGCACAAACCTGCAGATAATGCAGAACTGATTGCTTTGCAAAATGATTCAGCTGACATAATTCTTTGGTCTGCCTTCAAAAATGGTGACAGGGAGGCTTTTTCTGTTCTATTCCACCGCTATTACCCGCTGTTGCTGCAGTACGGCAGCAAGATTGTGGGCGACCCGAGGGAACTGGAAGACTGTATCCATGATCTCTTTATCGAGTTATGGAAAAGCAAGGCCGGGACCGATATCATATCCGTAAAAGCTTACCTGCTCAAATCGTTGAAATATAAATTGTACAAGCTTGGCCGTCAGCGTCTGCCCCTGCAATCCTCAGATGCCGGGTTTGAAACAATGACTTTTGAGATAAGCCATGATGATTTTTTGGTGCAAAAGGAAGAAGAGCGATCCAAAAGCCGGTTGGTCATCAGCGCCATCAACCAACTTCCGCCCCGCCAAAAAGAAATGGTATACCTAAGGATCTTTAAAGGCTTGCAATATGAAGAGATAAGCGATATCATGAATATCAGCTACCAGGCAACCCGCAACCTGTTTTACCAGTCGGTGAAATCGCTCCGGCAACTGCTCCCCCGCAAATAAACGCATTACCTGCATTACAAAGCTCATTGTTGGTGCACTATTATGCGGACACAAAAGCCACTAAATAAAAATGAAGCAACCGTTTTACACCAGCACTCATTTTAATACCTTTGAACAACTTTCAAAAACAGCCCCGATGGCAAAAAAAACAGCCCCGATTGACCTTTCCGACAGTTTTGAAAAGATACCCGTAAAGATTTTTCCCACACCCAAAGATGGTTCTGCATTCGTTGCAAGGCAGGTGGCTGATTTTATCCTTGAGAAGCAGCGAAAGAAAGAGAAATGTGTGCTGGGTTTGGCCACCGGCTCCACCCCCAAATCTTTGTACGCAGAATTAGTGCGGATGCACCGGGAAGAAAAACTGAGTTTTAAAAACGTCATCAGTTTCAACCTCGACGAATACTACCCGATTGATAACAATGCCCTGCAGAGCTATAACCGCTTTATGCGGACCAACCTGTTTGATCATATTGACATCAACCCAAAAAATATCCATATCCCCAACGGGGAAATAAAAAAAGAAGACATCAAAGAGCATTGCCGCCAGTATGAAAAAATGATAAAAGATGCCGGCGGGATAGATTTGCAAATACTGGGCATAGGTAACAACGGCCATATCGGTTTTAATGAGCCCGGCTCCGGTATTTATTCCAAAACAAGGCTGATAACGCTGGACAATTCCACCCGGATTGCCAATGCTTATGAGTATGCCAATATCTCACAGGTGCCCCGCCTTGCCATTACCATGGGCATCAGTACAATCCTGAAGTCAAAGAAAATAATCCTGATGGCATGGGGAAGTTCTAAAGCAACTGTCATAAAAAAAGCCGTGGAAGATGATGACAGCGAACAGGTACCGGCTTCACTGCTGCAAACTCATGATGACGTAACATTTGTAGTAGATGAAACAGCAGCATCGGAACTGACAAGAAATAAATCACCCTGGCTAACCGGCGACTGCGACTGGACACCCGGGATGATTAAAAAAGCCGTAGTGAACATGGCGCTGAAACTTAAAAAACCGGTGCTGAGCCTGACCAACACTGATTATAATGAATATGGACTGAGTGATCTGCTTGTGGAGAAAGGCGATGCGTACGAGATCAACCTGCAGGTGTATTATATGCTGCGGGACACTATTACCGGCTGGCCGGGCGGCAAACCCAATTCCGTTATCCCCGGTCACCCGGAACGTCCGGCGCCGCATCCGAAAAAGGTCATCATCTTCTCCCCTCACCCGGATGATGACATCATCAGCATGGGCGGCACCTTTCAGCGCCTGCATGACCAGGGCCATGATGTGCATGTGGCCTACCAGACCAGCGGCAATATTGCCGTGACAGATGAATTTGTGACCCGTTTTCTCGACTTCGCCGTCGGCTTTGAAGAAATTGCGGGGATTGACACCAAAAAATCCGGTAAAATATTAGCCGATGCGAGGAAATTTCTGGCAAGAAAAAAATCAAACCAGGTGGACACACCTGCTATCCGTTCAATAAAAGGATTGATACGCCGATGCGAGGCCAAAGCCACCTGCCGCTATGTGGGCATTAAAGATGAAAATATCCGCTTTCAGAACCTCCCTTTTTATGAAACAGGTTCCATCGAAAAAAAACCGATGGGTGAGAAAGATGTGAAGATCACTATGGAACTGCTCCGGCAAATAAAACCTCACCAGGTGTATTGCGCCGGTGACTTTGCCGACCCGCACGGCACCCACATTGTTTGTTTTAATGTGGTGCTGGAAGCATTGAAGCGGATAAAAAAAGAAGGTGCCGGATCAGCCAATTACGAGTGGATTAATGACTGCTGGCTCTGGCTTTACAAAGGCGCCTGGCAGGAATGGAATATTGAAGAAGTTGAAATGGCTATCCCCATGAGCCCTGACCAGGTATTGAAAAAACGCTTTGGCATTTTCATCCACCAGTCGCAAAAAGACATGGTGCCCTTCCAGGGCAGCGACTCAAGGGAGTTCTGGCAGCGGGCCGAAGAGAGAAATGCGGCCACAGCAAACCTGTATGCGGATTTGGGATTGACACATTATGCTGCGATGGAGGCATTTGTAAGATGGAATTACTGAGCAAAAATCCCAAAATGCAAATCACAAGAAACAAATAAATTAAAACCTCAAAAGTCAAAATTTAAACCTTTCTCAATTTGAGATTTTTGGTTTTTTGTGACCGGGTGCTTTTTTGGTTTTTGTTTCTTCGGTTCTTGTGTTTTTGTTTCCCCGGAAACTCTCTATCTTTAATTAAAATTACAACTATGGCATTGTTCAAATCAAGCAATCCTGTATTTCAGGAAAAAAGGTTCCAGGGAACCGTTTTGGAAGGTCTCAGCACCGGTGAAGAAATGACCATGAAAGGGACAATGAACAAATTTGGGGTGCTGATCATGCTGATGATGGCCTCCACCTTCTTTGCATGGACACAGTTTTACAAAGGCAGCGACCCAAAACCACTAATGATGATCGGTGTGTTTGGCGGATTAGCGCTTGCATTGATTATGGCATTTAAAATGCAATGGGCGGCTGTGCTGGCGCCGGGATACGCCATATTGAAAGGTTTGTTTGTGGGTTCTGTTTCTGCAATTTACAACTGGGAATACCCTGGACTTCCGGTTCAGGCCGTTGCGCTGACTCTGCTTGTAACACTGATAATGTTTCTAATTTACCGTTACCGCATCATCAAAGTGACAAATAAACTCAGGACAGTGGTAGTGGTGGCCACATTGGCCATTGGAGCATTTTATCTTATTCAGTGGCTTACATATGCCATTGCAGGCTCGCCGGTAGCATACCAGTTTACCAATTCCAACACCCCGATAAGTATCGGCTTTTCAATATTAGTTACAGGTCTGGCTGCCTTTAACCTGTTGCTCAATTTTGACACACTGGAAAAAGGAATTGAAATGAAAGCACCCAAGTACATGGAATGGTACAGTGCTTTTGGACTGATGGTAACTATTGTTTGGTTGTACCTTGAGATACTTCGCCTTCTGTCCAAATTCAAAGACTGATATATTACGCCAAATGAAAAGCCTCTCAATTTGAGAGGCTTTTTTTGTGATCCCGTCAGGATTCAAACCTGAAACCTTCTGATCCGTAGTCAGATGCTCTATTCAGTTGAGCTACGGGACCATTATACCGAATGCGGCGGCAAATATAGAACAAAATGCTCAGGTACTAAAGCATAAGCCTCATTACTTATTCCTCCAGTCCGGAATGTATTGATCCAATATATCCTGGAAACCTTTCAGGTTCTTCAGGTCTTCAAAATCGGGATCATCCAGGAGAGTTTTATAGTTTTTATACCCCCTTTCGATAGCCTGTCTTATATAAAGAATCGCCTGTTCGGGCTGGTCAGAGAGTGCATAACTGGATGCCAGTTCATAGTACGCTTTATTTTTTGTGGGATCGTTGATGATGGCTTTCTTCAGGTAATAGATAGCCTGGTCATATTTCACCATAGCATGATAGAGCAGGCCCAGGTTGTGCGCCGGAGCGTAGCCTGAACTGTCGAGGTTATAAGCCTGCTGCAGGTACTCTTTGGCTTCATCATACATTTCCAGCGCCATATAGGCCTGGCCGGCATTGGTATATGCCGGAACAAATTTTCTGTCGGCATCAATAGCCTTTTTGAAATAGGCAGCAGCCGAATCATACACTTTCATATCCTCAAAGAAATTGCCCATGGCAAACCAGCTCTGCGCAGGCTCTTCACCCCTGCGTATCACCTGTTTTCTGAAATAATATCCGGCTGAATCAAACTTTTTTAATTGCCGGAAAACTGATGCAAGATTCGTCCAGATAACAGGGTTCTCCGGATTATTGCGGTATGCCCTCTGCATGTAAATTCTTGCAGAGTCATATTGTTTCATTCCCAGCATGACCAGCCCCATATTGCTCAGCGATTGCGGGTTTGCCGGGTCTTTCATCAGTGCCCGGCGGATATAAATACGGGCGGAGTCAAACCGTTTCTGATCGAGGAACACCATGCCCATATCGTTCATAAACACATCGCTGTTGGGGTCAACGAATGAAATACCTTTCAGCAAAGCAGTGATGGAATCAAGATGATTCAGTTGCTTGAACACTTTTATGAGGTTATTGGAAGCAGACTTATGATTGGGCCGCACTTGCAGGGCCTTTCTGAAATAAATCTTGGCGGTATCATATTTTTTATCATCTGCATAGATGGCGCCAAGGTTGTTTAAAATGGAAGGATTGCCGGGTTCCATGCGGACGGCCTCCTCAAAATAACTATAGGTGGAATCCGGTACCTTCAGTTCTCTGAACACCAGTCCTATATTAATCAGCGCAGCAGCAGAATAAGGATTAACCACCAATGCCCTGCGGTAATAAATGTTTGCAGAGTCGTACTGCTTCAGTGCAAAAGAGGCCCGGCCGAGATTATTGAATGCTTCCTCATAGTTCGGGTCGAGTTGCACCGCCAGCTGGTAATAGGATTTGGCGGAATCATACTGCTTCAGGTCACGGTAGAAATTACCGATATACACATTCACAATTGATTTGTCCTGGTAATTGGCAAATGCCTGGCTGTAATAGATTCGGGCAGAGTCAAATTGACCATTTTCAAAAAAAGTTTTGCTCAGCCCGTTATAGGCGCTGATCAGCTTTGCATCCCGCTTAATACTCTGTTTAAAGAATCCGATGGCCTTGTCGTAATCCTTACGGTCATGGTATATCCACCCGATATTGTTGCTGGCATAAGCGTTGCCGGGGTCCAGTTGCAGGGCTTTCTCATAATTGGCAAGGGCCGAATCAGCTTTGGAAAGCGAGTAATAATAATGTCCCAGGTCCACATAGGCGTCTGCGTTGTCGGCATTCAGCTCTATTCCTTTGCGGTAATATTTAATGGCTGAGTCAGGCCTGTTCTGGATCTTATAGCAGTAGGCCAGCGTCAGGTAAGGGTAGCGCCATCTTGGGGCGGTAGCGATGGCCTGCTTGGCATAGATGACGGCGCTGTCCGGTTTATTGTTATCAAGGTGCAGCGCTGCTAATGTCTGCATTACATAAGCAGCATTTTTATCGGTGGCAGATGCTGAGTAGGCATACTGAAATGCATTATTGATATCCACCTGCTTCTTGCCCCTTCCAAAATAACCTCTTGCCTTAAAGAAGTACATCCGGCCCATCAGGGTTTTGGCAAAATCGGGATCATCTTCCCGGATAATTTCAATGGCCTTCTCCAGCATATTACCAACCTCAGAAAACTCCTGCCGGGCCACTTTCTCCATACGGTCAAGGCTGGCATCCACTTCTTCTGTTTTTTCATCTTCATCTATCTGCGACCGGATCTTCTGGATGGCGGCAGGGTCTTTACAGTCGAGGTAAAGATTTATTTTGCTCTGTGCAAAGTTGATGAACTCCACTGCCAGGGTTGACTGCGCATCAACCGTGTAAGAGTCTCCCGGATAGTTTCTGGACATCAGGTCATAATAATACTCGGCTGAATTTTTACCCGTAAGCCTGCTTTCTTTTACGGCCGCATTGAACAGGCTATAGGCTTCCTGCAACAGCGTATCTCTTATTGCTGTTTTGTTACGATTACTACGGCTGCCCCTGAACGAATTACCGCCCCCGCTTTTCTTCCGGGTCTCCAGCCATTTTTTCAGATAGTCAGCATCCACATTACTTACCACCTTGCTCCAGTCATCTGAATGAATAAAGGGTACCTGTGTATTTTTGAAACGCTCCTTTGCTATAACAGGAACATATTTATCAACATACTTCTTGAGTTCGTCCATGGTGATCTTATTATCCGGTGTTCCTGAAGAATCAGCCATCCCATTAAGTCCATCTACCAGGTACCAGGTGAACAAACCATGTCCGTTCCCAAGATTGGGGTCTTCCCAGGATTTTTGGCCAGCGCTGGTGGCCAGCATGATCATTTCCCCGGCACTTACCTCAGATATCGATGTTGTGAAAAAACCCCGGCCTTCTTCGCCCCCCGGGAGGTCACCGGTACGGCAGGCGTCCATAACCAGGAACACGTCAACCTTTTTCCGTGTTTCCTTTGAGATCATGATCTTGATATCAGACAACCGGATTGCCCCGGCTATCAGGTAATTGTTTTTATCCCCCGCCGGATTGCAGTCATAGGTCAGGTAAAAATAACGGTCTTCGTCAATGGCATCACCATGCCCGGCGAGGTAAAGAAAAAGCCGGTCGCCTTTCTGCAATTTTTTAGCCTTCAGCCAGGCGGCTCCCTTTACCTGGAAATTGGCTTCGTTGGCCAGTTCATCGGCGATATAATAAATATTATCATCCTTGAGGCTTCCCCCGGCAGGTGATTTCAAAAAATCCCTGAATAATTCAGCATCTTTAACTGCATAATCCAGCGGTTTTACATACTTGTATTTGGAAACACTCATGATCATGGCAAAAGTCTGTGGCCCCTGGATGGTTGTGTCTCTGGGCTTGGGTGGACCTGTTTGCCCCATTAACGAATTGGCTGTCAGCAGAAATAATAAGAGAATGATAAGTATGGGAGAAAAAAATCTCATAATTTTAACCCTCTAATTTACGGATTTACAGGGCAATGTAGTGAACAGGCAGCAAAATTGTGATTAAAGGATAGTGTAAGAGCCGGTAATAGTTGCAACGGACTGTTAAATTAGAATATCGTTTGTACAAAGGCCCGATAACAATCATCAAACCACCGGATGAAAAAACCACTGCATAAACACATCGGCCATCATGCCAAAAGAGCAGGGAGCCGTGTCACCAAATACCTGTCAGAAAGAGATACACTTTTTGCGACGATCTGGGTTTTTATCTTCATTGTTGTTCTTGGATCAATACCGCTTAACCTTGGTGTTTTAAATCCCATTAAACTTGGATTGAAGGATTTCGATTTTAATGACCTGAGTTATTCCAAACTGGGTAAAGCTCAGAACAGTGAAATTGATAACCGGATCGTAGTTATAAATATCGGGGATGCGGACAGGGAAGGGATCGCTGCGATCATTGATAAAGTAGCTTCTTTCAAACCGAAGGTGATGGGACTGGATGTAACCTTCAGTGGTCCCAGGGATCCTCACAAAGACTCACTCCTCCGGGAAACAGTAAACAGAAATAAAAATCTCGTATTGGCGGTAAAGGCCCAAACAGACTCCACCGATAAACTGATACCCGATGAGAACTACTTTTTAACAGGTTCCACCGCTTTCGGGTTTGTCAATTTCCCATATGAAGAAAATGAAAAACAAACAATAAGGGCTTACCAGGCATTTAAAAGTGACGACAAAGACAACCATCTTATACTTCCTTCCTTTACTTCCACCCTGATAAGATTCTATGACCCGGCCAGCTACCATAAGATCGAAAAAAAGGTCAATAAAAAGATCATCATCAATTATACCCGTACAATTTCTGACAGGAGAAAACAATACCAGCTCATAGAACCCGATGACCTGTTCATGGACCGGGTTGATACCTCGTCCATCAAAGACCGGATCGCCCTGCTGGCCTATGTGAATATCGATCCGGATGATATTGAGGATAAGAAGTTTACACCCATGAACGCAAAGTTTGCGGGCAAGTCAACCCCCGACATGAACGGGATACTAGTGCATGCCAACATAATTTCCATGGTTCTTGATGATAACTATATAAAAAAAGTACCTTTGTGGATGAACATATTGATAGCCATCATAGTATGCTGGCTGCATATGTCGTTCTTTGTACATTATTACCTGGAAAGCCATATCTGGTTCCATTTGGCAGCAAAAGTTGCACAGGTGCTATCCGCCATATTTTTTGTGTGGCTGGGCATCTTTTTGTTCGACCGGTATCGTCTGAAAGTTGATCTGAAGTATAGCCTGGTAACGATCATTATGGCGGTGGATGTAATCTATTTTTATGAGGCATGGGCCGTGTGGATGCACAAGAAGTTTCATTTCAGGACGGTATTCAAACCACATCACCATTAACAGAAACAAAAAAGTTTTACAATACAAACCTTAAACCTTTAAAGATGAAAAAGTTTCTATTCCTTATCCTTTCCAGTTCGCTGGCGGTTGCCGCTACTGCGCAGAACCAGTTTCTGCTCTACAGTTTCAAAGGCAATGTGTCCGTGGTGGAAAACAATGTGGAGAGCAAGGCCAAGGCCGGCAAACCACTGAACAATGCCGCTACCATAAAAGTTGCCACCGGCGGAACTGTCACCCTCATTTGTAATGAAGCCGCCATGTTCACTATCAGCAAGGCGGGCACTTACCCGCTTGCCAATTTTGGCGACTCCTGCAAGATCAGCAGCAACTCCGTCAGCGCTAATTATGTAAAATATGTATGGGCGCAAATGACCAAATCATCCGGCTCACCGGGCAGCAACCGCAAAGCCTATATGAACACTGTGGGTGCCGTAAGCAGGGGTGAAATAAATAATGTGTGGGTGGATTCAAGGTTAGATACTGTTAATTACTCCGGCGGTGAATTCCCGCTTTCCTGGAAATCGTATGCCGAAGCCAAGGAATTTGATTTTTTCCTTTTCAAACCGGATAATATTGCTGAACCGTTTTACTCCACCACGGTAACCAAGCTTAAAATCCCTATTCCTTCCTTCACCGCAAGGATGAAACCCGGCAACACCTATTACTGGATAGCCGCCGTGAAAGGAGAGGAAAATGAAGAAAGAAAAGTGCTGAACTATGTTACGAAAGAGACTTTCAATACAGTGCTGGAGAACATCAAAAAACAGGGTGCCGAGTTTGAGGCGCCGGCTGAGCAGTCTTACCGCATTGCCTTTATGCTGGAGGATGCCCACTATCTTTCTGAGGCATACCAGTATTACAGCAAAGCGGCCACACTTGACAGTGCCAATGTACTATACCGCTCCACGCTGATGTCGTTCAGAAAAGACTACGAGATAAAATAAATTCAACGCAGACCGAATCATTCAAAAGCCACTGCAATTTCCAGTGGCTTTTATATTTTTACTCTCCCCTGTAGGGATTTACCAAACTCCTCTCCTGGGGTCGGGGCATGAAAATATTGTTCTGGTCTGTCGGCAAAACACATGAGGCATATGTAAAACCCGGTGTGGAAGACTTTACCCGCCGTATCTCCAACTATTACCCGGTGAAATGCGACATCATCCCTTCCCCAAAAAATGCGGGTATGATGAGTGAAATGGACCTGAAAAGAAAAGAAGGTGAAACCATTTTGAACTGGCTGGGCAAGGAGGACTATTTAGTAGCCCTGGACGAAAGGGGAAAACAAATGAGCAGTGAAGGACTCGCAGCATTTATTCAGAAACGCAGCAATGAAAGTACCCGCAACCTTGTTTTTCTAACCGGCGGAGCTTACGGGCTGGATGAGGCCGTACTGAAGCGGGCCAATTATACCTGGAGCCTGTCGCAGCTGGTATTTCCCCACCAGTTAGTAAGGCTGATACTGGCCGAACAGCTGTACCGGGCCTGCACTATCTTAAAAAATGAAAAATATCATCACCGGTAAATATTAAAATCCGGTATTCCGTCCGATATTTATTGAATTAATCACTCTTATGCAGTTCTCCATCACAATCATTATCATCGCTATTACGGTTTTGATTTCATTCGGGGCTTTTAATAACCAGCGGATAATGGATGACCTGATCTTTTATCCTCCCGCCATTACGAAACGTAACCAGTGGTACCGATTCCTTACTTCGGGTTTCCTGCATGCCGACTATATGCACCTGTTCTTTAACATGCTCACTTTGTACTTTTTTGGGGAAGTAATGGAGGGTTTATATACAGTATATCTCGGTAAACTTGGATTTATCCTTTTTTACTTCGGCGGCATTATTGTTTCGGAAATACCTTCCTATATCAAACACCGGAACAGTTACCACTACCGCAGCCTCGGCGCATCGGGCGGCGTTTCTGCCGTAGTGTTCGCCTATATTCTTTTTGATCCCTGGCAGTGGTTCACCTTTCCGCCGATACCGGCCATTTTATATGCCGTGCTTTATATCGCTTACTCCATGTATATGTCTAAACGGGGCAGCGACAATATCAATCATGATGCACACCTCTGGGGAGCATTGTACGGGATTGTGTTCACAATCATCATGGAACCCAAAGTGATTGCTTTTTTCCTGCAACAGATAGGCAACCCCAGAGGCCCGGGAGGATGATCAGGACTTTAATGTAAGCTGCAGTACGTTTATTGTTTTATCTGTTACCTTAAACCGTTCATCAATGCGGTGACCCACCAACCAGATGATGCGGCTGTTGCTTTCAATCACCCAAACTTTTTCTTTATCGGATTTTGACAACTTCAGGTCAATCAGGAACCGGGCAATTTTCTTTTTTTTCTTCATTCCAAGCGGATAGAAATAGTCGCCGGTTTTCCATTTACGCAACAGAAGCGGAAAGCTGACTTCTTTCAGGTCGAGACAGGCGGCAGAATCAG
>JBQTHS010000040.1:0-11377 GCA_052389635.1 Bacteroidota bacterium
ATTTTTTCTCCTGTGGTATCGTTGCTGATGATCTTGTTACGGTAGGTGCCTCCTTCCAGCAGGTCTTCTTCTGACTTTTCATCTTCCTCATCCCCGTACCCGCTCCATGTATAGCGGGGAATATCCAGCTTTATCTTTTTATTTTCGGGGTAATATGGGGTGCTGACGGAGAAATAAAGCGATGTGTCCTTCTGTAGTTTAGCGTTGCCATACACAAGCGGTTTTATTTCAAATGAGTTCAGGAATTGCCGGATGGCAGGGCTTTCGTCTTTGCCACGGGCAATCAGCGTATAATAATGCGGCCCCTGAATGATGAACCGGGTTTGATACAGGGCACCGGTCTTGTCCCGGTACTTCCCTTCCAGTGCAGGGTAGCCTTTGCAGCTGGCCTGATGGCGGAGCAGTTGGCAGTCAATAAAATCAGAAGCTTTAAAACTTTCTTCCATCAGACCGAGGTCGAAGCTGTCTTCTTCCACAAAATGGAAATTGTGAATATCGGTGCGGATGACCCTGAAGCTTGTACCGGTGGCTTTATCCGTTGCATCGTATATCCAGCTTCCGTCGTTGCCGGTGTAAGGTTCATGCGGCAGTTCAACGGTAAAGCCGCCGTAGGGCGGGGAATATTTTTTCCAGGCTCCGGATGCCGCCGCATCGCCATTTTTATATACTTTGAACCTGATGCTGTTGAAAAATTTCTCAGCTTCCGTTCCGTTCTTTACATAATCCCCGTTGCCGCTCATCTTGAAAAAGATGATTTCAAACGGGGTGATGAAGATATGGTAGCGCTGCATATCGCCGCGGCGGGTGCGGTTCACCACATCAAAGCCTTTATAGCCATTCCGGTTGATTGTCGTTTTAGAAATGATCTTTCCCGGTACGTTCTCGTAGAGCAGGCTGTCCACCACTCTCACCACATCGTCTGTGCTGTGGTTCCACATCCAGGCATTGGTCATTATCCTTGTCACTAAGTAATAACTGCCGTTGGCCATATCGGCGCACTGCTTCTGGTCAAGCGCCGCATCCTCGCCAAACTTGTACCATTTGCCGGGAATATCCACTTTGAACAATCCGTCATCTGCCGTTTCAGTGCGGAAAATAACCGGCACCCTTATCTTATCCACCAGGTCTTTTTCCCGGCTGGCCCTCTCCCCCATTTTTACCGGTCGGAGTTTGTACCCTTTTTGGCGGAGCATCTCAATCACTCCCCTGTCGCCGGGAAGATGAGCGGCACCCACTCCTGCAAATAAAGTGGAACCGCTTTTGAGGATCGAGTCAATGGAGCCGGCCTGTATCTCGTTTCGTTTGTATAAAAACTTTTCATCAAATGCTGCGGAGAAACTGTTGTACTTGTTGATGGAGTCCAGCAGGTCGAGGTTACCGCGGCGGTAAGCTTCCTGCAATTTATCAGCTGAATAGGCTTCATCCCAATCCCCGTAACTTCTTTCCTTTTTGGTTTTATCTTTTGCCGCATCCTTGTACGCTTCTGCCATCAGCCGCATGCTTTCGCCATAGTCTTCCACACCGGCCACTTTCTTGTTCCATTTTTTGCCGCATTGAAAAATGTACATGTCTAAATAAGTGTCTTCCTCAAAGTCACTTGACTCATTGCCATAACTGCGGTAAAGCAGGTTATTAATAGCGGAGGGGTTGCTGTACAAGGCCCTTTCTATCTTTTTATCATACTTGTAAAATTTGAGGGTGTTGATACCGAGATAATCGGAAGGAACAGAAGAGTAATTCCCGTAAAGATTGCTGTAATAAGAATCGCCGCTCAGGTCATATTTGTTCATGTCTTCCTGCCAGGTTTCGGGATTGGTTTCCAGCGCCACCACTTCGGCATTTCTTACCGCCATATAAAATGAATCAGGCAGGTTGAAAGCCAGCTTGCTGCTGACATGCATGGTGCCTATCAGGTAAGATGATCTTTTCATCCCCTTGCCGGTAATTTCCCACAGCAGGCTCGGGTATTTTTTAGCTTTTACATCAGGCTGGGCTCCGGCTGCATTAAATAAAAAAAAGAAAAGAGGCAGTGTGATAGCTGATTTCATACACAATTGATAAGGTTAGCAGGCGGATATCGGGTAAACAAAAGTAAGATGCTGGCAAATAAAAAAAGCACAAAATAAATTTGAAAACCAATGCTTTGTCTGCATTTCTGCCAGTCAGGTTTTAGAACGCAGGCACCGGTAAAACATTCCTTAGTAAACTGTGAAAAATTCCGCAGGCTTTTGGAGCCAAAACCAATACCTTTGCCCGCCCGTCCGAAAGGACTTCGTCCGGGCGGGCTGAAATTACAGTCGTTCTGACCAAACCCGGCGCCGTAAGGCCGGTTTATCCGACGCAGTCCTGAATGCTTTCGGGACGAAGGCGGACTATATCCATTGAACCCGGCACCCTGCCCGGTTTGCGTCATGAGGCTTCCACTAAACCCTGAATAAGCATGAAGCTTTCACAATTCCGTTTTGACCTCCCCCTGAACCTTATTGCTCAAAATCCGGCCAAAAGGCGTGAAGATGCCCGCATGATGGTGATACACCGTCACACCGGTGAAATTGAGAACAAGCATTTCCGCGACATCATGGATTATTTCAATGACAAGGATGTGTTTGTGGTGAACAATACCAAGGTATTCCCTGCCCGTATGTATGGCCGAAAGGAAAAGACAGGCGCCAAGATTGAAGTGTTCCTGCTCCGGGAGCTGAACAAACCCAATCGCCTCTGGGATGTGATCGTTGATCCCGCAAGAAAGATAAGGGTCGGCAACAAACTCTATTTCGGCGAGCAGGAAGACCTGGTGGCCGAAGTAATTGACAATACCACCAGCCGTGGCCGTACCATCCGTTTTTTATGGGAGGGGTCGGAAGAAGAGTTCAGGGCGGTGCTGGAAAGGCTGGGCGAAACACCACTTCCCAAATACATCAAACGGAAACCGGATGAAGAGGATAAAGAAAGATACCAGACCGTATATGCCAAGCATGAAGGCGCTGTGGCTGCGCCCACGGCCGGTCTGCACTTCAGCCGGGAGCTGATCAAACGTCTGGAGATAAAAGGTATCCGCTTTGCCGAGATCACTTTACACACCGGCCTGGGCACTTTCCGCCCGATTGAAGTGGAAGACCTGAGCAAGCATAAAATGGATGCGGAATACTATCACATTGATGACACGGCCTGTAAGATCGTAAACCGGGCCAAGGAATATGGCCACCGTATCTGCTCTGTCGGCACCACCACGATGAGAGGCATGGAATCTTCTTTCACCGCTCAGAAACTATTAAAGCCTTCAGAAGGCTGGACGAATATCTTCATTCATCCGCCATATGAATTCAATATTGCTGATTCACTGGTCACCAATTTCCACCTGCCCAAAACCAGCCTGCTCATTATGACCTGTGCTTTTGCAGGTTATGAGCTTGCGATGGAAGCCTATAAAAGGGCTATCAAAGAGAAATACAGGTTCTTTAGCTATGGGGATGCGCTGCTGATTATTTAGAGTTAAGAAAGTTTGAGGTTAAGGTTGAGATTAAGTAAAACTGATTTGGCCTCAGCCTCAACCTCACTCAAGCCCAAACATCCCCTTATTCAATTGTTGCAGGATTTGCGTTTTGTATTCCGCAGGCACCAGTAAAGAAATATTATGCGGGCTGCCGCCATAAGAGACCATACGGACAGGAATGTTCATGATGGAGCCAAACAATTTTTTCACCATCGCTTCTGTTTGTGATATCTGGTTGCCCACTACAGATATGATGGTCTGGTCTTTGTCTATTTCCACTATACCAAAAGGTTCCAGTTCCTTCAGTATCTTTTTCAGGTTCGAGTCGTTATCAATCGTCAGTGACACCGCTACTTCTGACGTGGTGATCATATCAATCGGCGTCCGGTATTTTTCAAACACTTCAAATATCTTGCGCAGGAACCCATAAGCCAGCAGCATCCGGCTGCTCTTGATGCGGATGGCAATGATATTGTCTTTGGCCGCCACCGCCTTCACTCCCACCGAACCTGCCTCTTCGGTAATAGTGGTGCCTTTTGCTCCCGGTTGCAGGGTGTTCAGCAGTTTTACCGGTATGTTGTACTGCTGTGCCGGCCAGATGGATGCCGGGTGCAGGATTTTGGCTCCGAAATAAGCCAGCTCGGCTGCTTCATCAAAACTCATCTGCTCCACCGGAACTGTTTTCTTTACGATTCTCGGGTCATTATTATGCATCCCGTCAATATCCGTCCATATTTCGCAAACAGAAGCATTGATAGCAGCGGCGATCAGTGATGCAGAATAATCACTGCCCCCCCTTTTCAGGTTATCCACTTCACCCCTTGCATTGCGGCAGATATAGCCCTGGGTAACAAAAATCTTTTTCGTCTTATGTTCCTTTAGCAGTTGTGATAGTTTTACTTTGATGCTGCCAATCTGCGGTTCATCGTAATGGTCAATGGACATGAATTCGAGTGCAGGCAGTAACTGGTGAGGGATACCCTGCTCTTCGAGGTAAACACAAAAAAGTTTTGTGGAAAGCAGTTCGCCCTGCGCCAGTATATCTTTACTCAGCGCTTCGCTGAAAGAAATTTTCAGAATGATATTCAAAAACTCAAAATGCTCCGCAGTGATTGATTTGGCTTTGGCAACAGCCTCTTCTTTCTTCACCAGTTCTTTAATAAATGCCTGGTAATGGGCTTCCAGTTTGTCAATGGCTTTTTTAGCCGCCTGCCTGTCGCCTTTGGCAATATGCTCTCCTATTTCCACCAGTGCATTGGTGCTTCCTGATAAAGCAGATAATACCACTATCACCGGCTCTGTCTCTTTATTCACCAGCGATACGATATGGTGCATACGTTCCGGCTTACCCACACTGGTGCCGCCAAACTTCAGTACTTTCATTGGTTCCCCCCTCCCGGGATTTTTCAGGATTTATGAATTAACAAGCAAGGCGGCAAAGATAAGAATGGAAGCCAAGAAACAACTG
Organism: Bacteroidota bacterium; assembly: GCA_052389635.1. GTDB lineage: Bacteria > Bacteroidota > Bacteroidia > Chitinophagales > Chitinophagaceae > JJ008. The sequence goes on from JBQTHS010000040.1 coordinate 4,962, forward strand.
GTCAAAGTGATGGTATTTGGAATTTTTGTGCCAGTAATTGCAGATCGCTGATAACTTGTTCCAACAATGGAATGCCGTTCTTCCTCCTTATAATTTCAAACTCCCTTTCCGGATCTCCGGGCACCAGCACTTTCTCATATCCTGCTGCCGGTTTTGCATTTCTGAATCCCTTTATCCAGTTATCCATATGCTGTTTAAACTCATCAGCCGGACGGAATGCATCCACTCTCATTGCGCCGAAAAAATGACCGATGCCTTTTCCGGGTTGCTGTGCGGGCATGGGAACATAAGCCGGAAACGGCGGCACCCACGGTGCATAATTAGCTCCGCTGAGCAATGCAGAAAAAATATCAACGATGGCGCCGAGCGCATAACCTTTGTGGCTGCTATGCTCCCTGTCGCCACCCAGCGGTAATAAAGCGCCTCCTTTCTTTAAGATATTCGCATCTGTTGAAGAGTTACCAGCTGCATCCTGCACCCAGCCAACGGGTGTATCAATATTTTTCCGTTGCAGTATTTCTAATTTACCGTTAGCCGCAGTAGTAGTAGCCAGGTCGGCAACAAACGGTGGTTCATCACCCGCAGGCGCTGCCACACAAATGGGATTGGTGCCAAGCATCTTGTCAACAGAAAATGTGGGGGCCACCAGCGGACTTGCATTGGTCATCGCCATACCGATCATATCATGCTCCAGCGCCATCATGGCATGATGCGCTGCAATGCCAAAGTGATTGCTGTTCTGCACACTTACCCAACCAGTGCCAACTGACTTTGCTTTTTTAATAGCGATTTGCATCGCAAAGGGAGCAACAACCAATCCCAATCCACCGTCGCCATCCACCACAGCGGTGGACGGGGTTTCATAAATCACTTTTATATCCGGTGTGGCATTCACCCGTTTTACTTCCCATAATCTTATATAACCGCTGAGCCTTGCAATACCGTGTGAGTCTATTCCCCTCAGGTCGGCTGACAGCAAAGCTTTTGTTGCAGTATCAGCATGTTCATTGCTGCAACCAATTTTTTTAAAGACGGATTGAGTGAAACCAAATAATTGCTGGTAAGAAAATAATTGTTCCGGCATGGCGCAAAGAAACAAATAAAAATGTCCTGCCCCGATTAATTCGGGACGGGACATTTATTAAAAAGGGATGGAGTTTCCTCAGAACGGCAGATCATCCACCGGCTCGGTAATGTCGCTTGGTGAAGGGACATTACTGCTGCTGCTGCCCGCCATGGCCGATGAAGCATTGGAAGGCGGCTGGAATGAACCGCCGGCGTTGTCGCTGCGGCCGCCCAGCAGTTGCACCTCTCTTACACGGAGTGAAAGAGATGAACCGGGTGTGCCATCATTGCGCTGAAAAGACCGGGCTTCGGGCTGGCCTTCCGCATACACCTGCTTGCCCTTAGTAAGGTACTGGGCCACGGCAGTGCGGTCGGTCCAGTAGGCGCAATCCACCCAGGTGGTCTTTTCCTGTTGATTGCCCTGGCTGTCCTTGTACTTTTCGGTGTGTGCCACGGTAAAGTTGATTACATTTTTTCCGTTGACTGTGTTGACCGTGCAATCCTTTCCGAGGTTGCCGATCACCTGCATTTTAATCATAGTACTCGTTTTTAAGTTGACGTAAATTGTTAGGGGAGGCAAATTAAGATTATTTGCCAAGCCGGCAGCAGATAAAACCGGCGATTGTAGAAATGTGAATAATTATTCTTTCCCGGAAGCCAGTTTAGTGCCGTGATATATTTCTGAAAGAGGGATGGAAAGCCCCAGGACAGGTATGGCCAGCTGATCAGCGAGTTGTTTGTATTCCTCCAGTTCCCAATGACCAGCGCTATTGATCCGGTATACTTCCCCCCTTACAGAAGCTGTATCAACCAGTATGTATTCTCTTAATGTTGGGATATCCCGGTAAAGCATAAATTTTTCACCGCGGTCATAGCTGCTGGTAGACGGGGAAAGTATTTCTATTAAAACAGCAGGGTTAACGACAATGTCCTCATCAATGCTATCCTCTATGTCCTTGCAATAAACAGAAATGTCTGGGTAAGTGTATAATGTGTTTTCGGGTATATTCAGCCGCATATCCGGTCCAAAAGGCCTGCATTTTCTCCCTTTGAGTTTAATACACAATTCACCAAAGAGGTTGGAGAAAATAATATTATGCCGGTCTCCTGCACCAGACATAGCCAGCGCTTCTCCGTGCCCCTGCATACGGAATATCTTTCCCCGGTAATACTCATGCCGCTCAGTGGCGGCTCTCTCCATTTCCAGGTATTCTTCTTCTGTGAATTTACTTTTCCCGTATGCTACTATAGGCTCATTCAATTCCATACCGCTAAATTACAAATTCTTTATTGCGTTCTTCCACTGGCCGCATCAATGATCCTTCCAAAGAAGATGGCATTCATGAACAGCTTACTCCCGCCCAGCCAGAAAGCCCGGAAGTTGGGGTTGTCGGCGATATTGATTACCCTTCCATTGCCAACAGTATTGACTACTACAGCAGCCGAGTTTTTGATGGCATCCATATTCTCTTTGCTCACCCAGCCGCTTTGCAATGGTTTACTGCCATAATAAAAAGGAGTGGCATAGGGATTTTTGCTTTTCTCCATGAAAACCCTGTTGGCTTTAAAGAGGCTTACTGTTTTGGTATTATAACCATAAGCCAATGGATGGGCCAAATCTGCATCAGCGCCAAAGATGGCGCCCTGTATTTGCTGTGCACCATCAATCTGCTCCCGGTCGGTATAAGAAAGTTTTTGGGTGCTGTCCACAGGAGATTTCGCCCTTTTCAGCTTTACATCACTGATGCCGTTTTGCGAAGCCCAGCTCACTGCTTCCTCCGTCAGGATTAAAGTGCCGCCGCTTTGCACCCATGCCTTCAGTTTGTCTTTATTGATGTCCGGATAATTACCGCCCACCATGACCAGAGTATTGTATTTGTTCAGTTCTATGCGGTTGAAAACAGAAGGCTCGAGGTGGGTAGCCGTCATATTCATCCGCTGGTCCAGCAGGTGCCATACCTCGCCGGCATCGGTAGCGTTTACACCGGGGCCGGTTATCATGGCAACCGAAGGTTTGGTGATGCTCACAAATTTATTGCTGCCGAGGTCGCTGCCGCTGTTTACATTTCCTGATGAAACAGCATAAATAATCATTTGATATTTCTGTTTCATACTGTTAATCCTTGCAAAAACAGTTTCCTTATTTTCAGACTGTATTTTAACAGGAACCAGCAACGTACCGTAATTGAACTTCATATTCTTTCCATCTGCTTCTATCTCAAAATTATTGGTCGCCACTTTAACTATCAGGCCCGCATTCAACAATTCATTCAATACGGCCGGCGCATACAGAGCATCCCATTTGATGAGATAAGCATATTCACTTTTACCACCCCTTGCTACCAGGCCTGGTTTGGGGAGGTCATCCACTCTTTTTCCCATTGTCACCGGTGTGAAGAGCTCCTGATAAGGCAGGCCATAGGCCAGCGGCATCGTCCATGCGGTGATGTCATAAAACAAACTGTCTTTATAGTCAACTGTTTTTTCAAAGATGGCCCTTATCAGACTATGCTGCGGCTGATTGAGCGAAACGATAAACGAACTTCCTTTCTCAAAATCTTTATCGGCCCATCCATCGGGCAGTTCGTTGATGTCAACCTGGTGACGCTTCAGCATAGTGGCAAACTCAAATGTTTTTGCCTTATCATTTTTGTCGCCAAACACATATCCTTTTACGGGGTATGCAGTGGCACGGCTGCCGGATTGCTTATAAAAATCCCGCTGGTATTCTAAAAATTCTTTTCGTAATACTTTTGCCCCTTCCAGCGTGGAGAGAGCTGTTACAAACTGGTTTTTTATAGTAAATGGGAAACTCAGCAACCCGTTATTGGTTTGCTGCAGGTGCCCTCTCGATGAAGCCTGCTCGAACAGGATACCGATACAGCCCTGCACATCCGGATAAGTGGAGCCTTTACCATAATAAAAATCATCATACCCTTCTTTTGTATAATAAAGCGAACCGATGCGGTCTAAGAACTGCGCATGAAACTTTCCGAGCCTGGCAGTGAGTTCCTGGTTTTTTCCCGGCGTCAGGGGGTTCACTCTTGATGGCACACCCGGCTGGAAAAAGAAACTGGTATTGCTCCCCATCTCATGATGGTCGGTGAGGATATTGGGCTTCCAGCGATGAAACCAATTCAGCCGGTTCTGGCTTTCCACATGCACGGCAGGCAGCCAGTCACGGTTCAGGTCAAACCAGTAATGGTTGAAGCGGCCACCCGGCCACACTTCGTTAAACTCTCTTGAATTGGGATCGCTTACCAGGTTTTTGCTTTTATGCTGGTTGGCCCAGGTGGAAAATCGCTGCAATCCATCAGGGTTAAATGATGGATCAAAAAGTATAACAACATTGTCCAGTAATTCATCAATCTGTCTGCCCTGTGCTGCCGCTAAATAATAAGCGCTGAGCAATGCAGCATTAGCGCCGCTGGGTTCATTGCCATGAATGGAGTGGCCAATCCACACCACGATGGGCATGTTATCCACATCGGGGGAAGATGATTGGGAAGGGTCGGTGAGTTTTACATGCTGTTGCCTTAATTCTTCCAGCCGCTGCTGGTTTTTGGGCGAAGTGATGATGAGCAATAATTGCGGGCGGCCTTCATAGCTAAAACCCATTGTTTCCGGTTTTATTCTTTCCGGCGCTGCTGCCGCCACCGCTTTCATATAGCTCACTAACCGGTCATGGGTGATATGCCACTCCCCCACTTCATGATAGATGATCTCTTTGGGTGTTGGGATGGAGGGATTGTAAGTAACTGAATCAGGCAGGTAGTATTTTAAATCCTGGGCGGGAAGTGAATAGTGAATGGTGAATAGTGAAATGGCAAGCAGCAGTTTTTTCATACAGTGTTTTTATATGGGGTAAATTACTGAATCGGGGGCAAAAGCCATTATTCGCTACCGGAAAGATGCAGGAATGTACAAACAGTAACTTTTGGGAGTCTCCGGCACAACTTCGCCACTCACATGGTCGAAAATGAGAAGATCCTGTGACAATCATTAATCCCCTTGATGAACTTTTTAAGGGAAAAAGCTGGAAAATATGATTTGTATTTGCGAAACCCAACAACCTGCCTGCCAGCCTTGCTCCGCTGAAGCTATGCGAAGGCGAGCAGGCAGGTGCTGGCAGACTAATAAATCCTCATCTTTTGTTCGTTATCAGTACAGCAGAAAGCCCTGACTGTTAGCGGTCATGTTATAGCGACGCCCTGCGATCCGATAGCTATCGGATTCAAACTTCTAAAGGCGCAAATTCGCTGCGTTGAACAAAATAAAACGCTCCGTTGAAATTATTGCAATTCCAAAATTCCGTATTTTAAGGCCTTCCCTTGACCTCAAATTAAAGTCAGCCTCACCCTTCAAAAAAAGGAAGATAATCCAGCTATTCCAAAAATAAAGACCCGATGTTGACACATCATGTCTTAACCAAAAACCAACTGCTTATGAGAAAATTTACACACACCCGGCTCCGGTGATCCGGCCCGGGAAAGAGATCTACACTTCTGCCGCCTCGAAGGTCAGATAGTAATCCTTTAGCGGCTCGAAGAACTCTGACGCCTTTGTGTCTTTATCTATGGCGATTTGAAGGGATCCTGATGGTGTAGCTTTCGCAAAATCAGCATTCTCTCCCTCTTTGCCATAAACAGCAGTAAGGCTTGCATTTTTGTTATAACCGTTATCAGTTATAGCATTGCAGCGAAACTTTGCTCTTATAGTCATCGTGAAGGCTTTATGGGTTAAATAATCAATTTTCAATTAAAGATTCTCCAGCAACAAATAAGGCAATACCTTTTGCCCCTCCAAATTCATCAGCCGGTAGGCGTTCTCCTGGAACTCCCGCCACTGGTCCGCGATCACGGTCTGACAGGCAATACTGTTCGTATTGTACTGGCCGCCCTTGTGCAGGTTCACCGTCACACCTTCCTTGATCCCTACCTGCCCATCACGCAGCACAGGCAATACTTCCCGCGCATTGGCCGTTCTGAATGCCTTGTGGCCGGAAGCCTTGCCATAGCCGTGCCAGCCCTGTCTGAACAGATGCCAGCCGGGCAGCAGCATCCCAACACCGGCCTTTACGATTCGGGGGTCCGTGTTTGCATTGAATGTCTTAAAATAGTTTGGCCCAACCAGGATCATGGCATCATCGAAGATCCCACGGTCGTTCTCCCCTGCCTTGCCCATACTATCCTTGTAGTAACCACGAATGGCGATCACCTTCACCGGATCATGATGCGGGGCTGTGGCGGTGAGGACGTACCGGTCTGCTTCATCCTGGGACAGCCGGCCCAGCTTAACGTATCGGTTCATGGCCGCTGTAATGTTACCGGTGGCCGACTGTATTAGTTCTT
>JBQTHS010000041.1:0-54662 GCA_052389635.1 Bacteroidota bacterium
CAACGATTTCATTGTTATTTTTTCTTATAAATATAATCCTCGAGAGTGAAGCTTCAACTATTCTCATTTTATCAGTTTCCGAGATAAAATTATCGCTAGGAATAAAAAATTCATTTGTCCCCTTGACAAGCGGATATTCAATTACATCATATTGTCTAAATTTTCCAACAATCGGATGACTCCAGTCAGGCAACTTCCTGCCTTTGAGGCTGGAACTTGCCCACTCAGGTGATTTCTTGAATGTACCATAGTACCACTCCTTAACAAAAGCGGCATCAAAATTTTCTTCGGGTAATTTTGAAATTTCTTTTTGGCAGGATAAACCAAAAAAGATTGCCAATCCAAACAGCAAGAAAAGAGTTAAATACTTTCTCATAAAATTAGTTTAATGATAAAAAATGAGAAATCAAATGTAGTGGCCCCCCCCCCCCTCTTCTCAATACCATAAAGTGGTATTTATTTTATTTTTAAGCGTTAATACCTAATCATCTTGCCCTCCATCCAGTTCACATAGTCCAATGAACCTAGTCTGAACCGGAGCGGAACGACCAGCAGTTTTTCAATTTGTATTTCTTTTTTACAGAAAAAGCCCAAATGGGCCGTATAATACGAAGCCCGTGGAAGGCTGAGTAATGTATTCCTGCTGATCAAAGTCCGTTCTGTGGAAGGGGTGATTTTTTGTTGCGAAAACTTTGGAACAAACGGCTTTGGATTCAGCTGGTAATAAGACAGTTGAGGTAAAAATAATGAACCCTTTCCGGGTAAAATTTCCTGGCCAAATATCTTCCCCGAAAACATTAACAGGAACACAACAAGAAAGCCGGTTATCCGTTGCCCCATCTTTTATTTATTTGTATCTAAATTTACGGCATTATTTTTGTGCAAAGGCGGAAATTTTTTCAGCCCCGCCTGTTTAAACAGACGAACCGATGGCCCTTAGCCAGAGCTTACAGCAGAAATTACTGCAAAAACTGTCGCCCCAGCAGATTCAACTGATGAAACTGCTGCAGGTACCTACGGCCAACCTGGAAACCCGGATTAAAGAAGAGCTGGAAGAGAACCCCGCACTGGAACTGGATGAAGAAAAACATGATGAAGGCGCCGATGAGCTGAAAGACGAGTTCAGTGAGAACGGGGAGGATGACCATGAGGAAAAAGACGGCAGCGAGGATGAATACGACAACATAGATGTAAGCGATTATGTGCAGGACGGAGATGATGAAGTAGCCGATTATAAACTGCGGGACGACAATTATCCCGAAGAAGACGAAGGCCGGCAGCTGCCTTTTAAAGCTGAGACCAGCTTTTATGAAATGCTGACCAACCAGCTGGGCCTGTTGAAACTGGAAGAAAAAGAACAGGCCATCGCTGAGCAAATCGTTGGAAGTATTGATGAAGACGGATACCTGCGGCGGGAAACTTCGGCCATTGTGGATGACCTGGCTTTCCGGCAGAACATCATGGCCACCGAAGAAGAAGTGGAGCTTCTGATAAAACGGATACAGCATTTTGACCCGCCGGGTGTGGCGGCAAGAGATTTAAGGGAATGCCTGCTGCTGCAACTGTACCGCCAGAAAGATGAGGCCCGCCTGCCCGGTCCAAATGGACTCCCCGGAAGTAAACCGGTTGACCTGGCCATCAAAGCCATTACCAAATACTTTGATGAGTTCACCAAGAAGCATTATGAAAAGATACAGCGGGGACTGGATATTGATGACGACCAGCTCCGGGAAGTGATGCAGGTGATTATCCGGCTGAACCCTAAACCGGGCGGCAATCTTGGCGAAATGAACAAGGCGGAAAACTATGTGGTGCCCGATTTCTTCATTATGAATAATGCCGGCAAACTGGAGATTACGCTCAACAGCCGCAATGCACCCGAGCTGCGCATTAGTGAAGGCTACCGGGATATGCTGAAAGAATATGACCGCGGCGCTAAAAAAGACAAACGGCAGAAAGAAGCGGTGTTGTTCATCAAACAAAAGATTGATGCAGCCAAATGGTTCATTGATGCCATCAAGCAGCGGCAGCATACCCTGCTCAGCACCATGAATGCCATCATGGAACACCAGTATGAATTTTTCCTGACAGGAGATGAAACAGAACTGAGGCCAATGATATTAAAAGATATTGCGGAGAAAACCAACCTGGATATATCCACGGTAAGCCGGGTGGCCAACAGCAAGTTTGTACAAACAGAGTTTGGCACTTACCGGCTGAAGTTTTTTTTCAGCGAATCATTGAGCACTGACAGTGGCGAAGAAGTTTCCACGAGAGAGGTAAAGAAAATCCTGAGCAACCTGATAGAAGGCGAAGACAAAAAACACCCGCTGAGCGATGAGCGGCTGACGGAACTGCTCCAGGAAAAAGGTTACAATATTGCCCGGCGCACCGTGGCCAAGTACCGGGAGCAACTGAATATCCCGGTGGCCCGTCTGAGAAAAGAATTATAAAAATGAATTTTACCAACTACAAGGTCTTCCTGTTATTGCCTCTATTTGCTTTACTATTTTCAAAGGCGGGTGCACAGCAAATACCTGTTGATGAGAACAAGATCGCCAAACAGTTTCCGCAGATAAGTCTTGTGTTCAACCGCATTTTTAACAGCAGCAGCCTTGATTCTTTTTACCAGAAGCTGCAGCAACTTAAAAAAACAAAAAGGGGGCTGGTTACTGTTGTTCACATTGGTGATTCACACCTGCGGTCAGACGACCTGCCCGGTGCAATAAGAAAGGGCATGCAGGACTTTTTTGGCAGCGCGGGGAAAACCACCTCTTACTCCAGGACACTTTCTTCATCGTATGACAGCAAAGACAGTACGGGAATAATATACCATGCCATCGGCATCAACGGCGCCAGGTTCGAAACCTATAGCCAGTCCGCTGCTGTCTGGCAACAGGTAGCCCAATTAAAGCCTGATTTTTTCATTATTTCTCTCGGCACCAATGATGCGCAGGCCAATGAGATAACTGATGCGGAGCTTCACCGCCAGGTGGCTATTATGCTGGAGAAACTGAAAAATGCATCTCCTGCTGCTGCTGTACTTGTGACCACCACCGCAGATTCTTTTAAAAATGGCATCCCTAACCGGGAGCTATGGAACCTGAACCTTTCGTTGTTCAGCTACTGCACCACTAACAATATCCCGGTATGGGATATGTACCGTGTCACCAACGGGTTTGGTTCGGCTTACAATTGGTTGCGAAAAAGGATGATGAACGGTGATGGCATCCATTTTACCGCCAATGCCTATAGGATACAGGGACAGTTATTGTTCAATGCGCTGGCAAAGGGATATAACAGTTATGTCAGCAGTTATTGACCACCCTTCCGGAATGTTATTACGTCATTGAAAAACAAATTTCTTATCCATAAAAATCGTGGAACCTGAGTTACACTGAGAGGAAAGATCAGGTATGGAGATTTGACCGGTTCCGGGCCTTGTAACCCATACCTCTTGTTTTCCTGAGGCGAGGGGATTCCTGCCTGCATTTGTTTTGCTCCCCATTTTTTCCACTACTTGCAACTGTTCAGATAAAATACAGTATCTTGGAATGAGCTGACCCAACGCTGATCCCTCCCCCATAAAAAGGTTGATAGCCCGGACTAGTAGCGCCACATTTCAAAATTGCTTGTATGAATTACAGGACTGTACTGATTACAGCACTTGCTGTTTTTGGCGTGATTGCCGGTCATGCACAGAACTTAAGCGATCTGCAGGGCAAACGGCTGAACAGGATTGACGACCTGGGAACTTCACTGGAATCCCTGATCGGCAGGCTGGGGGGCAAAATAGAAGGTAATATAGACAGTGTTGTTGTCCTTGCTGACACTGAGAAACAATTGCGGTTACAAATATATTATACAGGATATACCAGCTGCTTTTTTACTGTTTCAACGATGAATGGATCCCGACAACGGGAACAGCAGGTTATTCCCGCACAGTTTTCCCAGGCAACCGTTCCATCACCGGTAGAATGTGTGCTTATACTCGATGACAGAACCCCGAAAGATGCGCTTCCTTCCTCCCCATTCCTGAGGATAGATATCAGCAAAAGAGAAGGTAACACAGGCAAAGTGAAAATATTTGAACTCCGCAAAAGCTGGGAAACCGATGTCGCTCCGCAAAATGTGCTCATCAATGTAATGCTGCAGCCCGTGGGTGTGGCAGCCAGCCTCAATTACAATGTACCGGGTGATATAATGCCATCCAAAAAGATCATCTTTGAGCCCCAGGCCAATTTTAAAAAACCTCCCTACAACCGGATCCGAAAATCAAGCGGCTCCAATGCTTTCGGAACCGGGTTCAACTTCTCTGCAAACGCCCTTCCACTTGATCTTACCGGTACCTGGAATAACACCGATCCCAATACTACCGGGCTTACCAGCATCACGGTAACCAATAATGTGGCACAGGTCTTTTATAAATGCGGGGCACAAAGTTGTGAATTGGGCAAAAGCCCCCTGGTTGTTGCAGCAGCCGATGCCTGGAGAATCTATTTTAATGCGACAAAGCCAGGCGGCGCTAAAACAGAAATATACCTGCAGCTTATTAAAAATGACCTTCGGGTAGAACATAAGGAAATAACAAACCGTGCATTCGCAGGCATTATTACAAAAACATGGTCTTATGTTTTCCGGCAGGCTGCGGTTAGACTGATCAATGTATATACACTGGCCGAATTCGCTATCCTGCAGCCCCCCGCCGGACAGCCAACCGTTCCGCTCGGGCCTGATAAAAATGCTACCATCAACTTATGGAATGAGATCACGGTGGATAACCTGGTTAGTTTCAACCGCCCGCAGGAAATATCCAATATCAATATCAACGTATTTCCCGATCAGAACAGGAATTCAGGTATCTATTACATAATACCGGCAGATTATCATTTGCGCTGGGAAGCCGGTAGCTCTTCCAAAAAACCGGAAGAAGGCTATGACCTGAATATATTATACGGGACACAAACGGGCGGGGGAGCCGAACCTGTGACCGATGCGCCGGTAAGGATGTCGGCAAGACTCACTGCAGGAATCAGTAACAGTGAAAGAGCATTTATCAAATCCATGCTGAAAGCGATCATTCCGAGCTTTGTGGATGTTCAGTTTTTACCATTAAGAGAAAACCCCAGCACTACTTTTCAGAATACGCTGAATGCGCAGTTTGGTGTTCCGATGGACAAGATCACCGTGATCACCAACACTGATCTCAATAATGATATTAATCTTGCCTGGCGAACCAACCCGGATACAAAAGAATTCATACAAACGGCGCTTACTTCCGGGGAGGGAATATCCGCTTCTGTTATTTTGAAGCCGAAGAATGACGGTATTGTTGATCAGCAAATCCCTGCTTCGATCAGCCTTGCCGACCCCCGTTCGCTTGGTAAGATGGTATTGGAACCGGCTGTCTGGAGAACCCGTGGCTGGAGAAATACAACTCCTTATCCATTACAATTGAAATATCTCCATGTTTTGAAAAAAGAAATAAACGGCAATAAACTGATCGTTTATTCCTGGTCGCTGAATAACCTTGAGGTCCCCCCGCTGGCACAGGCGAGTTTTGATCATAGCCGTGTGCCGCCCTGGCTGGATGCAGACCCTACTGCAATGTTCTGGCTTGATTATGCAGTCCTGGAATGCAGTGATTGCGACCGCAAAGTAATGGAAGCCGTCACCGGCGGCGTATTTGGAAGTACGACACAGCAGGTAAAGTTCACGATCGCCCCTGCGGTTTTCGATACCTTGAAAGCCTCTTATTTTATGGTATATGTGCGGAGTAAACAAGCCGATCCAAAAGGCGAAACGGTGAAAGAACTTGGGGCTGTCAAAATAACCAATGATGCTGCCAAAGAATTTTTTGCCGGGCCTTTGTTTCTTGCCCCTGGCGGACAGCTTGACTATGAATACCGCATTACGGCCGCTTCCACGGACGGGGATTTTTATCCCTCCGCCCAATGGATAAAAGCCTCCGATAAGGAATTGTTACTGGGAAAGACCGCCATGAAAGAAATGTTCCGGGGAATCATACCCGAGATCAATTAAAGCCTGCGATCATGAAACTAACCGTCAGTCATATCAGCCCTTTCCTTGTAATAACAGTGATTGCAACTGTACCGGGTACCGCCCAGCCTTCCCTGCATTCCTCTTTTATGGTAGCCGGCGAAAAAGTATACCGGGATATCAGCAAGCTGAAACTTTATTATTATATACCATTCGATTATAAACTCGCCACCGATAACACAGGAAAACCTTCTTTTACGGTCACCCAAATGCGTTATACCGGTACCCGCAGCACCGGTGATGAAGGCACCGTGAAATACAGCAACTTCCTGCAGTTCAAACTGGCAGTCGATGAGGCACAGCAAAAGAAACTGGCGACAATAAGAACAGCATTAAAGACAACCATTCCTGCCGCAGAGCTCCGGATGATGCCCGTGAGGAAGTTCTTCTCCGTGCTGGTATTTGCTTCGGCAGAAAACACGGCATCAGTAACTGATTCTGTAAACCTTGTTAAAGTTGATCTTGCTGAAGCAACGGATGAGAATGCTGCGGTGAACAACAGTTACTGGAATGAACGTACAGTATCGCTCCGGCTCAGCAATACCGATGCAGAGCTGGTGGAGAATGCCTTGAAGAATAATCGTTCGATCATGAGTTTTTCTTATGCCATCTATTCTGTGTTCGCAGAAAAAACAAGCGACGGACTCAGTATAACAGGAACGGGTAAGCTGAGATACCAGGTCGCTGATCATTTCAGGACATTGATCAACCCGGCAAAAGATACTGCAACCAATACACTGCTGGTAAAAGCAGATGCGATCAGCCTGGCGGTGGATATCAATAAATGGCCCGCTCTTGTCCAGAAGATCGATATCAATGAAAGAGTTCCTGCCAAGTATGCATTGTTTGATGTGTATTGCTATGATTTTAATAATGAACTACGCCCTGATCTCTATGAAAAAAAGATCGAGATCAAAGCTACCAGTGTTGCGGGGGCGGATATCATCACAACATATGCCTTCAGGCAAAGCCGGCCTGACCTGTATGCCCGGAGCATCCGGTTCCCTTATGCAGTAAAATTTGACAGGCCCTTTTATTACCGGGTCACCGAGATCAATAATGACGGCGAAGCAACGGCCACTGAATGGATACAAAAAAAAGAATGGAACGAAGTATTGGATATCACTTCGCCGCCGGAAAAAATAACAGGAAAGTCAGCAAGAACCGGTCAATGATATGCTGTTAATAAATTAACATCATTATGATGCGGAAACTATTTCTTATGGGCGTAATGGTCGCCTCTTCGGGTGCTGCAGCCCAGGTAAAATATGATGAAGGCGCTGTCTATGTGCAGGGTCTTACTTTTCTGCAAAGCAGTCTTAACGACAATGAATATTATTACCTGCCACAATTTCCCAGGCTGGCTACCCGACCAGATGGTACTTATGAATTTTTGTGCATGAAATATGTTAGCGACAAAGTGGAAAACAGCGGCGGACTGATCCATGCACTCGTTGAATTCACGATAGCAGATTCAATTATGAAATTATATGAACAAGAATTAAGGAAAATCGTACCCGGTGCCAGAGTGGTTGGACCCGTGCATTTGATGGAATCAAAAAATGAAGGAGATGAAAATATCCGGCCCTCTTTCGAAGTTGTATCTGCTGTCTTATCAAATAAAGACGGTAAAGAAGCAATGACCCGTTCGTTGGTTACCTCAGGTTACGCTCCCTTTACACCGGGTTCAAAAGCAGCAGTTGCCGCCATTCTTAATCCTGCCGGTACTACATTGTTGTGGAATTCTTTCTCAGGCCCTACTTCAGATGTGTCAGTTGCTGTAAATGGTTATTATGAAGCCAAGGTTAGAGCCTATAACGCTGTGGTTTCGGCTGATATGAAAGTTATTTATAATCATTTCAGCGAAATTTCAAATGACCAGGAAGAATTCACTAAGAAACAGATTCGCAAGGTTATTGACTCGCTGTCAAAAACAGGTTCAATCAAGATCGATGTGTTTGATCGATCGTCGGGTTTGGGAGTCAAAACCTCTGATATGGAAGGTATCTTAAGTACAGTGACCAATAAGATCACCGAAGCAATGTTTGATGCGCAGGCGGGATGGTCAAAAGAACCGGAACGGGTTGATCCCAACCTCGGTTTCAATCCGGCAGGAAGACAGGGACAAAAATCGGGTGCGGGACAGGTGATTGGAGAAACATTTGAAGGTATCGGGGGTATGGTTACCGATGTTATCCAGGCGCTGCCGGTTGTAGGATGGTTTTCCTGGAAAAGAGGAAAGAACCAAAATCCAAAATATATCACCGATCACCAGTATGTGCTGAAGGATATCAAAAATGTCCGTAGTACCAGCTTCTATTTGAATCTCAGCAAATCAACGACTATTAAAGTTCCTTTTCATACCGCCGGAAATCTGGGGGGGCTTTTTGCAAAACTGGGAACAGATACCCAGTATTTTCGGATTGTGAATATGAACGGTCCCAGCTACCAGCACAGGGCCATCAATTTCCAGGTGGATGGTGATTTCGTAGATGCTTTTGATGATATCATCAATTTTGTCACGGTCAATTTCAGGAAAAAATATAATACCGGTCAGCCTGAGGTGACTGCACAGCTTATTATTAATGGTACTGACCTGAAAAAAGGAATTAACCTGAAAGAGATCACTTATCCCCGTTTGGGTATTAAAACTGCTGACTGGCTGAACTATGAATACCAGTTGCTCTGGAGTTTTAAAGGCAGAGCTGCTCCAATCCGTTATCCGGCAGATGAAAAACAATGGATAAAAGCCAGCGACCCTGCTGTTTCCCTTGTCCCGCCGCTTGTGAAAGAATATGCCGAGCTCGATGCCGACCGGAAAGTATTTATGGATAACTCAATCGCATCAGCGGGCGTCAGTTTTGTCGCTATGCAGGGAGGTGATGCTAAAGTGATACGCACCGTTATCCTGCGGGCGGAAGATAAAAGCTCCACTAATAAAATAACCCTGTACCACGATCCGGGTACTAAAGTGGCCTTTCAGCCTACCTGGTATAGCAATAAAGGTCAGGCAAAGACAGAGCTGAGTTACATGGAATCAAATTATCTCTTTTTATCACCACCCCCACCTGATAAATTTACCCAGTGACAGGAAAATAATAAATGAATAAACGACACCCCATATCCAAACAAATCATTTTGACGCTTATCGTCATTTTATTGATGACCCCTGCGATAAAAGCACAATCCATTTCTATAGACAGGGGTGTGCGGGCGGAGGGGCTCTGGTGTTTCCCGCTCTCAACGGATTCTACTACTTTTCTTTATTTACCCGACAGGGGGACGCTGGCAACCGATGATGATCACAAACCCGAGTTCAGTTTTATCAGGTATGTGAATGAACCCGATAACAAGGAAGGAGAGACTGATCAAACAATAACCAAAGCAGGCGGTGGGGCCGTTCTTCACTTCCTTGTTACATATGATACCGACCAAACGAAAATAGACAGGGCCGAAACAAAGCTGAGAGAGTTGTTACCCGGGCAGCCGGTCAGGATAAAAGGCCCTGTGATCTTTAAAGAAGGCCGATATGCCCTTGTATCTTCCATTATCAAAAACGGCAAAGAGGAAAAAAACCTTTTATCCGTTGGTGCAGCACCGGTTTTACAGGGCTCGAGGATAGCGCTTTCTTTTGAAATAGACCCTGACCGTTCAAAATTATTATTGCAAAGCCTAACGATGCCCACCCCGGATATATCAATAATATTCGACATGACCTTTTCGGGGCTGATGGACGCATACAAGGCAAAGCTGACAGTAGATTGGGCACTGGTACACAAAGCTGAATTGATAGATGTCGGTTTTAAAATCTATTATGTGGGTGCTGAACTGGAATTGGAGTATGAAAAAATGCGCAGGTCCGGTGCTATTAAATTAGAAACAGAGGGTGAAGATGCGAAAATGCAACAGATTGTAGAAGGAGCTTACGCCAAACTAATTGAGGTGATGTTTCAGAAGATAGAACCCGGGCAGGTTCCTGCCGGCGAACAGGATCCACTCAGCTCATTATTGAAAAATGTTTCAAGCGGGAAGTTTTTCCCGTTTGGCGCCCATGCAACTTACAAAAAGAAAAACATCCAGACCAGCGGTACCAGTGTTATGAATTTTAACAGCCGTAGTTCAACAGACAGGCATCACTATATCACTTTTAATATCGGTGATTTTTATAAAAAATACGGGCAAAGCGATGAGTATATTAAAACAATTTCACTGTTCGACCCTGATTTTCAGGTAAGGCAGATTGCAGTTGGAGTTGATGGTTCTTTGTTGCCGGAGTTTGATAAAATGATCAATAACGTAACCGTAAAGCTGCGCAAAGTCCACCAGAATGGAACTGTCACGTTGAAAGAAGTGAATATAATTAAACAACTGCTGAATAAGGGGAGCAATATTTTTCTCAGCTATGGTTCAGTGGGTGATACGGACCGGATGGCCTGGCTGAACTATGAATACAACGCTCAATTCAGTTTCATGGGAGGGAAGATGTGGGAAACCGGCTGGCAGCAGCAGAACTCGGCGATGATCAACCTGCTGACGCCTTACGAAAGAAGAGAAATAATACTGGAAGCCGATGCAGATTCGCTGAATACAAAGAATGTCCGTGCTACCATCGTAAAGGTTGAATACCCTTTTTTTGACGGGATAAAAAGGATTGATGCCACCCTGATGACCGGGCAGGAAATTTCCGGGAAGAAAGTTGATATCACCCTGCCGTTAGGACAGTATAGTTATAAATACTCGATCCGGTGGCAGTTGAAGAATGGCAGCGTAAAGACTGCCAACGGTGAATCTGAGATGGGAATATTGTTCCTGGATGCGGTGCCGGAGAAATAAATAATGCTGACACTATAAATGACTGAATCATGATAACCGGAAATTTTAGAAAGAAGGGGCTGGCAGTTTTTACTGTTGCCTGTTTTTTTGTTTTGCATGGGTACAAGGCTGTTGCTCAAAACCTCGGCTACAGGAGCAAGATCACAATCGCATTGACCGACGGGTCCCTGGTAACCCTGTATGCGCAATTGGACGGATCGGGCAAAATGGCAACGGATTCCAAAAACTATTATTATTTGCCAACACAGGTATTACTTGCCAAAGATCCCCGGACAAAGACACCTCAGTTCCAGTTCCTGAACTATGTAACGGAACAAAGAGAAGACCAGGGAGGTGTAAGCGGGGCCCTGATGCATTTTCTGATGCAAAGCGGCTTTACCCCCGAGCAGTTAGCCGATATGCAGGCGAAGCTGGCGGCAAAAATTCCCGGTGCTATCGTAAAAGGACCAGTGGATCTTTTTGCCGCTTCCGATGCCAGTTCATTTACGATCACTTCCGCTGTTGTGAGTACGGGCGGCGGTATGACCAAGAGTCTTGTCACTTCAGGAAAAGCCCCGTTGCAACAGGGTGGTAAAGTGGCTGTAGCGGCTAACCTGGATAAAAATGGTGCGCAGCTGCTCGCAGCTACTTTCGAAAAGACCAGTTCGATCACAGATCTCAGCGTCAATCTGTTTTACAAATACTTTGTAAAGGTAAATGGACTGAAGGCAACCTTCACCATTGATTATGTAAAAATGGAAGAGGTTATTAAACGGGACAGGATATCCGGAAAATACACAGAAGATGGTCATTGGTTCAGTCAGGATGAACAAACCCAGACATGGACGGAGATCCACAAGCTGTACGAAAGGATGGTCGAAGAAAAAGCAATTACGATAGATATTGACGAAGGCTTACCCAATGAAACTACAGCAAAAATCACAGAGATGCTTTTTCAGTTGTTCCTGAGCCTTGTAGCTACGCCGGCACCTGAGAAACCACAAGCTCCTCCACCGACAGAAGAGGAGAAAGCTTATTTACCGGGCAAGAATACGGCTTACGAATATAAATTGAGAATAGTAAACCGGAAAAACAGCAAGACCACAAAGAAAGATGTGGTGCATCTCAATTACGATTACATGATGCCCATGGAGCTGGCGGTAACGCAGAACCTGAAAACTTTTTATGATGCGGTCCGTGATAACAAGAGCTGTATCGCCAGTGTATTGATAGGAGGCGATAATTTTTATAAGCACATGGATATTCGTTTTGTGCTTGACCTCGAAGCCAAGGAAATGTTTGACCAGGAGATCAATTATGTTACCGTGAATGTGAAAAAGAAAAGGAATAGCGGTAATGATTTTACCGACCGCCGCACTATAGATAAGCAATATATGACGGAAAAGGGGATCACCGCTTCGATGACCTATGCCGCAGGCGAAGACAAGAACGCTGATATGTATGAATACATGACTCAATGGAGCCTGCGCGGGGGAAATGTGTATCCCGCAACGCCCAAATGGGAGAAAGGACAAATGGAAGCGGTAACGCTCAGGCCCCCGGTTTCACCAAGGCTGATTGAGTTTGAAGCAGACCTGGAAAAACTGAAATCAACCGGTATCAGCAGGATCACCCTGCAGGTACGGTATAAAAAATATAATGAAGAGATCGAAGAAAATATCAATGTATCCCCCACACAGGGCCAGGCACTGGCGGGTAAAATGCTGTTTATGGACAGGGATACCCGGGGTTATGTGTACCGCCTGATCTTCAACCATATCACCGAAGGAAAACTCGCCCTGCCCTGGAGTGTAAAAATCAATGACAATTATGTGTATGCCGTGATACCCGACGAATTGAATAATAAAACATCAGCCCTGTTTATCAACGCGGCAGAAACGGCTAAAACGATTGTACCCGCAGGAGCTGACGGAAAAGTGATGACCGATAAAGTCCTGGACCAGTTCAAAGAAGTGCTGAATGCCCCTAAAACAAACTGATCAATTTGATAATATTAAACAGATAATCATGAAAAAAGAACGCATCCTGTTGCTGATCAGCCTGCTTTTTTTTGCAAGCAGCTATGCCCAGAAGGAATTTGTACAACAGATCTTCCTGGACAAACCAGTCATCGCTGGTCCCCTGAAGGTTTTTCCCATGCTGGATAATCCTAACAATTATTTATACCTGCCAAATAAACTCAGGCTGGGCAAGCATGATAACGGGGAGCCGCAGTTCCTGTTCTTAAAATATGTGTCCAATACCAGCTCGGGCGATGCCGACCAGACCAGTTCGGTGGGCAATGGTGGCGGTTATGTACATGTGCTGGTGGGTTTGCATGTATTGCCGGAAGAATTGGAAGAAGCTAAACAGGAATTGAAGAGAATAAACCCAAGAGGCGTAATTGTTGGCCCCGTCGTTTACCGCGGGGGCACTATGGCACTGGTGACAAAAAGTGTTATCACAAACAGCTCGCCGGAGAATGCAGACCAGAAGCGGGTATTGGGTGTGGGCCCGGCGCCGGTTATGGAAGGTGATAATGTGGCTGTATCTTTTGTATTGAATGCGCTGGATGCCACGCTGCTCTGGGAATCATTGAAATCTTCTACTCCTGACCTTTCTTTTAACCTGAATATGACGATTGGCGGATACCAGTCTCCCATCGGCTTTAAAATTGAGATGAACTGGGATAAGGTTTATAAGCATAAAATATTCAATGTCGGAATGGCAACTCCCGTTCTTAAAACTGAGATCGGTATTGCTTCTCAACAACTGAAAGAGGACGGCAGTATCATTGTGACACAGGTGGGAGAAGATGCCAACCTGCAAAGGCTCCAGGAAACGATCACAAATAAACTAATGGAGCTTTGTTTTGTGCCCTTTGGCAGCGAAGGTTCGCCCAACTGGGCCGAATTGGCCAAACCTTACAACGATGGAAAAAGTTATCTCGACAGGGCCTCTGAGCAATTGAACAACGAACGGCTTGCTGCAGAAAGAAGAAATAAAGAGATAAGAGATGAGGAAGATCGTAGACGCAGATTGCAACTCGAAGTTGACAAAAATAGAACAACTACCGGCAGCACTGGCACAACCGGTCCTACAGGTACTACAGGCACAAACCGCACTGACACAACCAGAGCGACATCACGATTATTTGATGCATTTTTCGATCTTAGTGAACCGGTCCGGGTTACACCCAAAACCGGGGATCCAAATTCTTTAGGGCCCGCATTCAAAGACCCAAAGAATTTCAAGAATGCCGATAAGCCAATTGAGGATCTTCCGGTAGCCAAAAAAGAAGAGGAATCACTACCCAGTATTGCGGTCGTGGCTTCTTATCAACAAAAATCAATTCGGCACACGGGTAAGTATACAGCAGAAGCTAAAACGATTTTTGCTACATCGCTGGCAGAACCGTTCGCAGGAAATATTGGCAAGCCCAATTGCAGAGACTGCATCCGCATGGTGAATACATTTGATATACAGTACACACAACGGGAACTAGTTTGTTTCCTGGATGGCGAAATAGCCAATGACTTTACTAAATATATCAATTACGTAACAGTCATGATGAGAAAGAAACATGCAGGAGGAGATATCACAACAGCTGAAGTAAGGGTAGACCGGAAGAATTTCAACAAGGAAGGAAACAGGTTCAAGCTTTTATATGGCTGGATGCAGGGAGATAATGACCGGAAGAACTGGCTGAACTATGAATACAAGACCACCTGGAATTTTTTCGGGGGATCTACACTTGAAACGGACTGGAGAGGTTCAGATCAGCCTGTAATCGGCCTCAGTGCCCCGGTAACTACCAAAACGATCAATGTCATTGCCGACCCCGCAAGAATCAAAGAAAACAATATCCGGAGTGTTACAGTGACCTTCTTTTATAATGTGGGCGGGCTGGAACAAACCCGGCAGGTAAGCCTGAACCTGAATAAGGAAGTTTTCGCTACCTCAACAGATATCCTGTTGTTGAGAAATCAAATTGATTATGAGTACCAGGTCACCTGGCTGAAAGGCAATTCCCAGGTGAAATCGGCAAGAATGAAATCTTCACAGGCGGATATTTATGTAGATGAGATCCAATAAAAAAAATTTATGAGAAAGATTTTCAATACATGTGTCGCTCTTCTGGCTTTATGCTGTGAAAGTTTGTATTCGCAAACTCCGGCCGAGATACTGGCTTATCTGAAAAAAAATATTACGGTTTACTATGTTCCCGATCCTAACACTCCGGATCCTGATTTTCGCAAAGTGAGTTATGATGTTATCAGGGACCGGGAAGACAATATTTTTTTTGGGAAAACAACGAACAATGGGATGAATAACTGTTCTCAAATACTGATTTCTCTGTTTCGTGAAGATGTAAGGGATCAACGGGTACAGGCGGCCGTCTATTATGCCATGCGGATGAAGGATAAGCCCGTTGATTTATTTATCATGAATGATCTGAATGGGATCAACAACGAGTTTCTAAAGGATTACAACATTTATACTGTTACTGATAATAAGAACAGGAATTATGTATGGCCGGGCAGTTATTCAGTGGCAGATGCACCGGAATCAAACCGGGCAGTTATCATTGGTGAAGAAAAATCAGTGTCCTTGCAGCACCTGAAGGAAGTTTTTTGCGAAATGGTAGCCTGTGCCCAATTGGGCGCATACGGCCCGGTGAGAAAAATAATGGTCCATTCTGCTTATAATAATAATTCATTTAGCGAAATGTACTTTGGCTTCCCTTACAATGATACCCGCTCCATTGCCGACCATGCTATTTCTACGGCTTTTGTACTCTACGCCAGTCAATCGTTGCGGAACCAAGTGTATGCCTGGACTACTAATCCGAATCTTATGCTTTATACGGGTCCAAAGGATCCGGAAATACCCGATGAATACAATTTTCGAAACCAGATTTTACAGGAAAATAAAAGCAAAACCGGATTCCAGGTTACCAATCCCCCGCATGAAGTGCCTGCTGCCGTGGCAAAGAATTACAGGAAATACGGAGAGGCGGATTTTATAGATTTAAAAATCGGGTTTAAATATTTACTGCGAAATGATATCAAACTCGGGCTGTTATTTTATCAATATATGGAAAGGATGGGGTTGGAAAAATTTGTTGCGGGACTTCGGTTTAATAGCAATAAATATTTTGTATCGGCGCCGGAAAAAAAATTAGGCTTATTGTTTGAAAACCTTTCATTGGTAATCTTAAACGGAAAGAAATTTGAAGACTTCGCCCGGGCCAGAATGGACAGTAAACTCGGAGAATGTTTTGTAATCGCCCTGTATGATTTACATGGCCCCAACTACCTGATCAATCAACAGGGTAGCCTGGCCAGTGATTTTGTGTCTGAGTTTGAAAATGTGATTGGAGCCGGCATATCCCGGGGGGAAGCTGAAAACATCATTCCTTATTATCTGGCCACCTGGCAGGGGAAAATACAAGCCAAGACAAAAAATATTAAGTTCCCGGCTGGCAAAACACTGATTGAAGAGCAGGTTGATATCATTGCCAGTGTAATGGGATTACCTGACCGGCCTAAAAATTTGCGATAATATTAAAACATCTTGTTTATGCGAAGAAAGATCTGTTTCAGTATTATTTTATTAGCAGCCGCTTTCAGGCCGATTGCACAAACCCCGGCGGAGATGCTGGCTTACCTGAAAAAGAATATTACCGTTTATTATATAGCGAATCCCAATACAAACGAACCGGATATAAGGCAGATCAAACCTGCCCATATAACCCTGTCTTCCAAGGGTATCATTTTTGGCAAAACGGACAACGGGGGAATGGATTTCAGCGCACAGTTGCTGACCGCTTTATTCAGTGAAAAAAACACCAATCCGAAAGATGCGCTGATAAGGGATAAAGATGCTGATATGAGATTGCAGGAAACCATTTATCATGCCATGCAGATCACCGGTAAGCCGATCACTGTTTTCTTTATCAATGATAAGTATGGCGGCGTTCTCTATCAATATGCAGCGAATTACTCAATGTATCTTACGAAATCGATGACAGCGTCGGTCTTTTATGTTTGGCCCGGGGTTTTTTCCATGAAGACAGGGGGGGTTGCGGGGGCGATTGTATTGGGTGAGTATCTTTTTCTCAAAGGATTGTCTTTTGTCAAAGAAGAGTTCATCAATATGGTGATAAGGGCGCAAGCAGGCAGTTTCGGACCAATGAAAACCAAAGCTTTTATAACTATCAATAGTAAGCACGGGGATTACCCCGTCATCATGGGGGTCAACGATGTAAGAGAAATTACCAACGAGGCCATTGCCAATACTTTCAATCTATATTACAGCCAGGCTTACAGGAATGATGTCGGGGGTTGGCAAGGCAAGGGAGGATATTTTTTCCTGAAAAAAGAGAGTAAGCCTGATGAGATCTATGGTTCTGATATAAACGTCATCATACCGGCAGCCTTTACGCTGCAAAACAGGATCCTGAAGTTAAATCAAACCTTTACGGGGTACAGCAAAGAAATATTTCATCTTGACAGATATGAGGCGATGCTCAAGACCTATAGCCTGTACTCTAATAATTATTTTATTGTCAAGGAAGAAGCGGGAAGATTCAAAATACTCAGTGACCTGTACTTGGGCACCCTTTTCTACCAGTATGTACGCAAGTTTGGTCTTCAAAAATTTGTTGAAAGCATTACATACGATTCCGGTTCATTTTTAAAAGCGAACCCGGAGCAAAGAACGGGTATCCTGCTTGAGAATATGTGCATCGTTCTTGCCAGGAACAGAACGACCGCAGGTATGGAAGCAGAATTGAAAGGGGCCGGAGGAGCTAAAATACTCTTCCCCCTTGTCTTATTCACCTATTTTGGAATGTCATTGAACGATAATCCCAAAGGAAGCATTGCTAAAAATTTCCTGTCTGAATATGTTCCGAAAACAGGAGGGGTTATCAACAATCGGCAGTTTCCCACCATCGCATTGTTTTATACAGATAACTGGGCCACGAAAATCGCCGAATATTATAAACAGTACAGGCCAGAACAGCCGCCCCCGGGACTCACATTGATTGAATCCGATGCCGATGTGCTGGCAAGGGCACTAGGCATGAATTGAAGTATATGAAAAGACAAAAAAGATTTTTTATGAGAAAAGCGAGATTCTTTTTGATTGCGGCACTATGTATGGCTTTATCCAAAGGATTAACCGCTCAAACCGCCGCTGAAAAACGGGATTACCTGCAAAAAAATATCCGGATCTGGGTGCTGATGCAACCGAACGTTGATACGCCGAGTTTTTATAGTGTGAAGCCAACAGGTGTATTTCTCGACACCGATGGAATTATAATGGGGAAAAAATCTAATAACATGATGGACAATAGCGCCAAATTGCTCAGTGCATTGTTCAAAGACGGAAGTAAAAGTGCGAATGGAGGAGACCAGCCACTCCAGGATAATATCTATGCACTGCTGGCAGCAATAAAAAAACCGGTGGAGATTTTTTTTATAAATGACCTGACCGAATACCTGGATAAAAAATATGCCGCCCAGTATGGCTATTACTTTACTGAATATGCCGGCGATGCCAACCGCATCCGTCTTGAGGACGCTGTTTTTAAAGCGAAGGACCCGGCTATATCGGCTGGGAGCATTGTATTAAGTGCAGAAGCTATTGAAACTAGTGAGATGAATTTTTATAAGGGAGAACTCGTTTATCTGATGGCAAAACTTTTCCTGGAGGATTATTCAGTAACTACTCACTGGTTCACCAATGATATCCCTAACAAGAATCCTCCTGCACGAATGTATGCACTTGACCCGCTTATTATTAGCAGAGTACACCATGACAGCAGGATGATCCTCAAAGACGCAGCAGCTTATTCTTTCAGTCTTCATAAAATGGGAAACCCCGGAGAGGAAAAAATCAGGGAGCTCTACAAGTGGCTGGAGAACGGAGCAACTTTTATTACTATGGTAAATCCTCCACCAAACCAGAACCCAAAAATTGATATACCGGCCAATATGATAGTCAACAACAGGATAAGGCAAAGTTTTGTGCCTGGCGGGGATACCGGTTTTGCCCCGACAAATCCCCCATTTGAAAATGATGAGGCAAACCTTAAAAAATTTAAGCTCTACTGCATGAATTTTTTTCCCACCAAACTTGTAATGCAGAATAATTTTGTACTGGCATTGTATTTCGAAATGATCATGAATAAAACGGATATCAAAGATTGTATTAACAGTTTTACCCTTGGAAATAACAGGTTCATGAATGCGAAACCGGAAGAGCAGTTGGCTGTACTTATTGAGAACCTATGTGCAAAAAAAAGAGTAGAAACTCTTACAGAGTCTTTGCGTGATACATCCTTTTTTACTTCTTCTTTGTTTCCACTTGCATTACTCGATGTATTTCTTGAATTTCCGATGGAGGGAAACTTGCCAGCTAATCTTTCGAAATTTGATGAAACCTTTTATGGAGTATTTCCGGCCGGAAGTTTTTCAAAGGATTTGCTTAAAGAATATTTTAAAATACGGCCGCAATTATATGAAGCGGCGATGAAAGGCAATTCAAAAAAGGCGATTGGGATAAGAAATACCGGCTATGATAATTTCCAGAAAGTTATAAACGCAGTATATGATTTTTTTATCATAAATGGATAACATCCCGAAACAATGATCTTAAACACTAAAATTGCAGGTAGATCGGCATCACCGGTTCCGAGGATTTGAAATAGCCGTACATGATCACAAACACAAAGAACAAACCAATGTAAACCGGCATCGGTACTTTTCTGAACCGGCCGATCAGTTTATCGGCATAGTCATCCGGGATGGCATGTAATAAAAGGGCGAGGGCAATCATGGCCAGCACTGGTTTATAGTTATCAAAAAAAGCGCCCCATACAGAGAAAGAGAAGTCGTGGGTGATCTGGTAGATCATATTGGAAGCATCTTCCAGTGTAGCTGCTTTGAAAAATACCCAGCTAAAGCAAACAAAATGAAAAGTAATAAGCACCGTAATGGCGTTATACCATTTGCTGTTACTGATATTCCCGAATGCTTTCCCCGTCAGCAGCATCCATATCTTATGAATGGCGAGTGATATACCGTGCATGGCCCCCCAGATGATGAAATTCCAGTTGGCGCCATGCCAGAAACCACCCAGGAGCATGGTGGTGAGCAGGTTCAGGTTGGTGCTGATGCCTGCTTTATCTTTTTTGATAACGGAGGGCAATACAAAAAACATCCCTATTGCCGCCGTGATACCCAGCGACAACCACCAGGAAAGATGAAAGCCCTTCCATCCTGCAAAAAATATCCCGGCAAAGAAAAGCGATGAAAACAACCAGGTGGCGAATGAACCTTTTTTATTTCCTCCCAAAGGAATGTAGAGATAATCCCGCAGCCAGGAAGAAAGGGAGATATGCCATCGTCGCCAGAATTCAGTCATGTTCTTGCTCTGGTAAGGCGATTTGAAATTGACGGGGATACTAAAGCCCAGCCATTTGGCAATACCGATGGCCACATCGCTGTAGCCGCTGAAATCGCAGTAAATGATCACAGCATATCCGTACACCGCAAACAGGTTCTCCAGTCCCGTGTAGCGGGAAGGGTCATCAAAAATATAATTGACAAAATTCAGGGTAATAAAATCGGAGATGATCAGTTTTTTAAACAGCCCCGATATGATGAGATAAAACCCTTTCGCAAAATCATTTTCCGTTATGATGTATGGTTTATTGATCTGCGGCACAAAATCATGAGCCCTCACGATGGGGCCCATTACCAGTTTGGGGAAGAAGGAAAGAAACAGCAGGTAGTCGGTGAACTTACGGGCCGGCTTGAAATGGCCGCGGTACACATCAATGGTGTAGCTCAGGTTTTCAAATGTATAAAAGGAGATACCCACCGGCAGCAGGATGTTCAGCGGGTTGAAGCCTGCACCCAGCAGGTTGTTCACCGTATCAATAAAGAAATTGGTGTACTTGAAATAAAAAAGCAGGCCAAGATTAAAGACGATGCTGCAAAGGAGCAGGAGTTTCTTTTTCTTCTTATTCTGCTGCCGGAAAATGGCATTGGATAATACGTAGTCAACAATAGCCGACAGGATAACAAATATGACAAAGAATCCACTTGCTTTGTAAAAAAAGTAGAGCGAGAAAAAACAAAAAATATAGCGGCGTAATTTGAAATTGTTCCTGAACCGGTAATACAGCGCTATGAAAATGGCAAAGAAGAAAACAAAGAAGCCATTGTTGAACAGCAGCGGGTTTTGGGGGTCGTAGAGGAACTGTTCCAGGAAAGCTTGTATATCAAATGATGGCATAGGGTTGGTTACTTCCGGGTGCGGATATATTTATTGTATTCGCTGATGATGGCTTCATAAAGATATGCGCCCAGCACTTCAGCGCCACGGTGGTTGGGGTGTACATAATCCCTGTTTGCCAATGACGGGTTTCTTTTGGCCCATTCAACAATCGAGTTGGTGCCGCCCATGGAGGCAAACTGGTTATAAAAACTGCTGCCGGTTTCATACGCTACGGTAGCCTGTATCTTAATCAGCGAATCAATACCCACCGCTGATTTGTATTCGCCACCATAACGAAAAGCCCGGTCGGCTGTGCTCACCACCAGGAAATCCGTTTTGTCAAAGCAGTTTCTGATTTTTCTTACTACTGGCAGCATGGCTTTGCCATACCAGTCAAAGTTGCGGTCGTTGGGGCGGAACAAGAGGTTAACCCCATACTGGAAGATGATCAGGTCGTAGGGGTTGCCGGCAGCAATAGCTTTCATGAAAACAGAATCCACCCGTGCAAATTCAATTCCGGTAATCCCTCTGAAAGAAAAGTTGTCTACAAAAATGCCTGCAGGAGATTCGAAGCTGATGCCATAGACCGGCAGGTTTTCGTTGGCAACGGACAGTTTGATGCTCCTGTTCATATCAGCAGCCAGTGGGATCCGGTTGAGCATATTCGCTGCATTGATATTAACCAGGCTACCGTTCACTGTAATATTTATGGTGCCTCCACTGCCACATATCAGGCTTTTTTCGATAACCGCAACACTGTCGGTGATGGTCTGGTCAATCATCTGCACCCAGTCTCCGCTGCTGCGGAACAGGTGACCGGAGAAATAGAGTTTGCCGGTTTTTCCGTTTTTGAAATTCTCGTCCTGCCAGCCGCCTGAATAGTTGTGAATGACAGACTGCCTGAATTTGGAAACCTGCGACGTGATGGGAACGAAGCCGACGCCGCTGCCGCCAAAATGCTTTTGCAACAATTTACGGACCGTTTGCGTCAGCAGGTCGCCTTCGATCATGCTGTCGCCGAAATAAGCAATGCGTATTTTTTGTTTCCTTCCCGATTTTAATTCATGCAATTTCTGCAGAAAGTTATTCAGTGATGATTTGCTGATGTCCCGGTTGAAGCTGGTAATAAGCCGTGGTTTTGTATAAAGGCTAAAATCTTTTTCCGGCAGGTCTTCAATGATAATTACATTGCTGTCGGATTTATCAGCTATCAGCAATGTTGAATCACCCGTTATCACATCTGAAATAAGATTCACCCTTTTAAAAGGCATCCATTTAAAACCGGAAAGAACAGCGGCAACAGAGAGCAACAGGTAGAGGCAAACACTCCCGGTAACAAAATGAAGGACACGACGGTTGCTGTTCATGACTTATTCTTCTAACGGGTGGCAGATAGTTTATTTTTCCTGATTGTATCGTTTATTCTCTGCCGCCACACAGCAGGCACTTCTGAGTAGCCGCTTTTGCTGATGGCATCGGTCCACAGTTTATAATCCAAATTCCCTTTCAGTTTCTTGTAATACTTTTTTTTGGCCAGCAGTTTGCAAAAATCAACGAACGAAGCCGTGGCATCCGGGTATTGCCTGTAACGGGTTTTGATACCTTTTGTTTTGAGGAGGTTATTTTTTCCGACGATGCCAAAAAAATTATTCAGCAGGCGGCAGTTGCGGCTGGTGCCGGAGCCGGACTCAACGATGGACACCCCCAGGATCACAGAAGTAGGGATGCCATAGGCCTCAGAAAGCGAATCGGCCAGCGGCCGGTATTTTGTAATAAATGTTTTGGTGGAGGACTGTGCAGCAACGCTGCTTGATAGCAACAGCAGCCCAAACATAAGGGACCTGACCCGGAATATTGATACCCGGCCATGTCTAACTTGATGGTTTTCTGCAACTGTTGTCATAGTAATTGGTAAAGATAATACTTCGTTTAAAAGCTGCGTATTACGCAGTACAAAACGGCTCTTTTGGCATATTCCTTTACTTTGCAGGAATTAAAGAAGAATATGAACACAAGGTTAGTGGTTGATAAACAGGAGGGGTTGAAGGAGTTCCGGCAAACAGGACTTGCCCCTCAGCCGTCCGTTATAGGGATACTGGCAACATTTTTCTCTTATCTGTTTCACCCGGTGTTTGTGCCGGTCTATGTAGTATTTTTCCTGGTGTATATCCATCCCTATTTTTTTGCAGGCTTTTCTTCCTTCGATAAGCTGAGAACCGCGGGGATGAGCCTGCTGATGTATTCCCTGTTTCCCATTGTCACCGTATTATTATTAAAAGCGCTGGACTTTATCAGCAGCATCCGGCTTGCCACGCAAAAGGACAGGGTGATCCCGCTGATAGCCTGCGGCATCTGGTACGGCTGGATATGCTATGTGTGGTGGAATAACCACAAACTCAGCGATGGGCTCTCTATTCCCAAAGAAGCTGTACAGTTTTCGCTGGCTGTTTTCGGGGCCTCCTGGCTGGCGCTAATGGCCAATATTAAGATCAAAATAAGCCTGCATGCCATTTCGGTGGGAGTAATGCTGACTTTTATGATACTGCTGGCTATATCACAGGGCCTCAGTTTTGGTATCTATATTTCGACCGCCTTATTGATTACGGGTATTGTCTGCACTTCAAGATTTATTGTATCCGATCATTCGCCGCAGGAAGTGTATGGTGGGCTGGCTGTAGGGGTGGCAGCAATGTTGGTAGCGAACCAGTTTGGGTAACCGGGTGATGTATATTCAGTGTCCTGCTGAGCCAGGTCATCATTTTCTCCTGGGTTTGCACATACCTTATCGCCAAATATCTCATCATGAAGCATTACCATATTATTTCAAGGGTGGCTATTTACCTGTTGTCGGTGGTTCTGATCGTATTCGGAATTTTTCATTTCCAATATCCGAGGGATCTGCTTGTATATGTCCCGGTTTGGCTGGTAGGTGGTATCAAATGGGCCTATGTGGTAGGAGCAGCTTTTATCCTGGTGGGTCTTTCGTTTCTGACCAACCAGTATGTAAAATTCACCGGGTATGTACTGGCAGCATTACTGATCATCTTTATCCTGACAATTCATGTGCCGAACTATCTGAATGCCGGTGATAAGGAAATGCGGCAACTGGCGCTGATCAATATCCTGAAGGATACCGCCATCATGGGTTTTGCACTGCATATTGCTGCAGGCGCCCATCACCAGCATTTTCATTTGGAGGAAGCTGATTGATCCTTCCGGCTGAAGATGTTAGAAAAAATAAACCTAATAGTATCTCAAACAATAATTGAGAAGGAAGATGATTTAGCCGCTGTTACCACAGGTTCCAGTCCACCGCAATCGTTTCATTCCGGCTGGTGGGTTTCTGCAACCCATTAGTCAGCTGTTCCACTCTTTCTCCCACCGTCTTCTTCAGTTCACTGATCTTCATAGTCAGGTTTTTGTCCATTGCTTCGAGGATGCTGTAGGTAAATACGCCGTTCTTTAAATCACCTCTCTCTAAAGCAAACTGGGTTCCTGCAGCTGCGGATATGATGGTGGCCCCGGTACTCTTGCCTACATTTACAAACAATGACTGCATCAGTTCAAAGCTGTTCTTCATGCCGAGGTGGGATTCATTCGGTTTCAACGCTACCGGCTTACCCCCTTTTTTCAATTTAGAAGTGTCCACCGCATCCAGCCTTATCATTTCCTCTTTATCCACTTCGCCACTGTGGCAGGCATCTATCAGCATCAGCTTCTTTCTCGCAGGGATACTGTCCAGCAGGCTTTCCAGTTCTTCATAGGGCAATCCATTTTCCTCGGGTTTGCTGAAATTGACAGAGTGGGTAGAAAGAAAATAGTCATATTCTTTGCTCAAAAGGCCATGACCGGAATAGGCTATGATCACTTTGTCATTGATCCCTGTGGTATATAAACGGTCCTTCAGGGCTTTCACATTTGCAATAGTCAGGTTTTCATTGAACAATGTATCTATATGGCAGTTTGCGCCATACTTCTTTTTAAGCGCAGCTCCCAGGTTGCGGATATCTTTTACGCTCCAGCGGAGGTTATAAGCACTATCGGCAAATTCATTTATCCCGATTCCGATGAAATAGGTTTTCTCAACTTTCGCTTCTGATAGAGGTGGATTGAACTTTACCAGTAAAGGTGACCGGTAGCTTTCCATCCCGTTGATATTCCTGACAGCTGTTTCAATCCTGTTTTCTCCCCGGGAGAGCTGTATTACTAAAGTGGTATCAAAAACAGCTATGCGCCGGGATAAGAGGCTGATCCCCTTTGAGCCGAAAAGCGGTACCTCGTTTATCCAGATATTAAAGCTTTCCAGCAGATAGTCATTATCGCTTCCCCTGATCTGAAGGGTCAGCATTTCCCCGGCCTGCTCATCGGGTATTTTATCACGGTTGATGAGATCTGCCTGCGGCACGGTGAAGCCGGGCTGGAAATAAGCGGTGTCAATTCCCAGTTTTTTTATCCGTTTCAGGTAAGCCTTGTGATAGGCTTTTATCAGGGCAGTATCGGGATGGCGGATATGCTCCAGTACTTTATCTGGCCTGTTATACCGTATATCGGACTGGTCAAAATTGATGACCTGCATCCCTTTAACAAAATGAAGCGACCGGGCTGCGCCGGGGCTGCAGGAATAAAAGCCGGAAGGTATGCGGGTGAGGTAGCCCGTACTGTCCACCGGGAAAAAAGTAAACAAGAGCCTGCCGGTGGCCACTTCCCATTTTTTTACTGTTTGGTCGTTGGAAGTATAGAGATATTTATCATCCGGTGAAAATTCTGCATACCTTACAAAGTCTGCGTCTTTTGAGGAAGCCATTATAGTGCTGTCGTTTCTTTCGAGATCAACGATCTGCATATCTTCTTCTCCATCTACGTTCAGGCTCAGCAGTTTTTTCCCCGATGAACTCGCAAAATGGAAATTGTAACCGGCAGAATCAGGCAGGAGAAATTTACCAGTTGCGGCATCCCATATACATACATCATCCGGGTAGCCTGCAGAACCACCATTAACCTGTATCATGATGATCTTTTTCCCATCCGGACTGAAATAAGGAGGCTTGGATATATCCGGAGAATAAGATTCAGCGAAATGCTGCAGGCGGGAAACAACCTTATTCTGATCCAGATCCATGATCAACCCTTTTGTCGTTACAAGCCTGTTATCCGCTGCGCTTAAGGTCGCAATGCCGGGGTAGCTGCCAAGTAATACCCCGGTATTTATATTCCAGCAATGAGATA
The DNA here is from genome assembly GCA_052389635.1 of Bacteroidota bacterium. Lineage (GTDB taxonomy): Bacteria > Bacteroidota > Bacteroidia > Chitinophagales > Chitinophagaceae > JJ008. The sequence goes on from JBQTHS010000041.1 coordinate 26,392, forward strand.
TATTTTTGGCAGCGGATGTGGTGATAAATTTTTTCCCATCTGGACTGAACCTGCCATCTGTAATTCCGGGAATCTTTTTGATCAGCGACCCGTTACCGGTTGTCCTGATTTCCGTGCTGTTATTTTCTTCATAAGATAGTAACAGCCTGGTTTTATCAGGGGAAAAGAAAACTGACTGCACAGGCAAGGGGCTCAAGTTGAATTTCCCTGTTCTTTTGAACTTCCGCAGATCATAGATCTCAAGAAAACCCTGCTTCCTATTTTGAGAAACAATAGCGGCCAATGCCCCGTCATGACTGATAGCTGAAACGATACTGCCTTTAAATATGCCATTCTGTTGCAACAGCAACCTGGCCTCTTTCGAGCTCCATACCTGCCATGACCCGTTTTTTACAGCCACGAACCGGTCTCCGTCGACAGCATATACCATTTTAATATCATCTTCAAAAAAGTCTTTATTATGGCCGGCGAATCCTGAGTTGAGTACTGTGCCCTGGTCGCTGTCCCATACATTGATGTATGAACTTGTAGTGATCATCCTTTTCCCGAAAAGACTGAAGGTTATGCTGTAGTTCGGGATATGTCCATGCCAGTCCCACTCCCTTAATAAGGTTCCCGTTTTACTGTTGAATACCCTGATCATTGTATCGGATGCGGCTGCCAGTTTGCTGCCGTCCTCACTCACAGTAAATGAAAAAGGGGCTTCCCATGTTCTGGTGATCTTTTTGACAAAGATATTCCAAACTTCCACCCGGCTATTGATCGCATAACCCCAGGCGGCAGCATCAGAAGGGGTACTGGTTTCCTTTATCAGTATGGCGTTTTCATTATCGGGATAGAATTGCGCCAATGAAATATCCTTCCATTGATGTAATAATTCTCCCTTTTCTATATCAAACAGCAGGGCCAGGTAGTTGTTTTCTTCTGTTCCTTGCCCCTGAATAATCGCAATCAGTTTCCTGCTATCGGGGCTGCTGATAATAGTATCAGGACCGGGACAGGTGATTTCATGGGCCAATGTTCCGGTTTCGATGTCAGTGATAAGCAATTTGCCAGATTTCGGCCAGACCAACTTTTTGCTGTCGGCCATAAAATAGACGGGGTCGGGGCTTTGCTGTTCAAAGCGGATGCTGCCATCTGCCGTGTTCCAGACAATTACTTTTTTATTTGACCTGGCAGACAGGTATTTTCCGTCGGGGCTGAATTGCAGCGAAACTATTTTATCTAAATCGTCATTGAACTTCCTGATCATTTTACCGGTTGCAATATCAATCAGAGAAATCACTTTATCGCCCACTGAAACAATTACGGTTCCATCGGGGCTTATTGGATTATACCGGGCAGCATCTTTAAAATCATCTGTGTCAGGATCAATGCCCTCATCCAGGTTCAGCAGCAACTTTTTCTTATCCAAATCCCATACAAGGCTGCGGCCTCCCCAACTATAAATTTTTCTTCCGTCACGGCTCATGTGAACGGCATTAAAACCCCAGAAAGCAATGGTATCACTGAACGTAGCGAGCAGTTTACCGGTTTTAACATCCCAGAAGGCCATCATTTTATCTTTAAAGGCCGTAGTGGCGATGGTATTTCCATCCGGGCTGAAATAAAGTGAGCCAAAACTTGACTGATGGCCGACAGGTAATACCAGTTCCGGCTCCTGTGCTGTAACAAAAAGTGAGGAAATACTGAAGAAACAGGTAGCAATTAACTTCTTCATACTATTAAGTTACACAGATATTCTCTATCACCAGAGACTCCAGTCCATTACAAGCGTCTTATTGCGGATGTTACTTTTCAGGGTTCAGATCATTTCACCATCCCTGCCGCCTTATCTGTAATGGCCGCTGCCAGTTCCTTCAGCTTATCCATCGTTCCGCTGATTTCAAACCTGTTCTTTATCACTTTGCTTTGCTTCAGGTTCACCTGTACCGTAATAGAATTTTCTTTTACTGAATATCTGCCGCTGAGCGACCAGGCGTCCGGCGAATTGGTGGCGGTCACATACACTATCTTGCTGTCAGCCCCCCTTGCTGCCATATCACTCAGATGCAGGTTGATGAGTTTGCTGAGTTCCATATCATCATCAGCAATAGCTTCATCGCTGTTTTGAAAATTACTGGCTGTAAACAGAGGTTTTTCCTGCAGCAGCACAATCTTCGCCGTCACCTCTTCATCCACCAGGCCGATATTGAAGTTGGTGGTGCTTACTATCTGCGGCTCCTGCCGGGCGCCGGTCTCCCTGGTGATTTCACTTACAGTTTTTTCTGCGGCACTGAACCAGCGGCTTATATTCAGGTATTTACCGTCTTCCAAAATATCCGGTTGCTGTTTAATGGCTTTTAGCAAAGAGTAAGTGAGCAGGCCCTGCGAGTACCTGCCCATTTCATAAGCATTCTGGTCGCTGGCCGATGCGGAAAGGATGAACAGGCCTGATTTCTCATTCAATTTGTCAATGGCTTTTACCAGCCGGGATTTATCATCATTCCTGGCCGCCAGGTAATGCTGATCATTGCCTCCCATCTTCACAAAATCTTTGATGGCCTGCCCGCTGTTACAGGCATCGAAGATCAGTATTCTTTTTTGTGCTTTGATATTTTGTGGCTTCATCCATTCGGTGAGTTCCGCTGTGCTGATGCCCACCTCTTTTACGGCGGCAGTGGAGGCCAATGTAGAGGCATCCGCTGTCAGGAAATAGAAATGTTTTTTATCCCCCTCTCCTGCCATTACCCCGTGCCCGGCAAAAAATATGAGCAGCACATCATTAGCCGTGGCTTTCTTACCAATTTCTTCCATCAGTTTCCTGATGGCATTCTTTTCCGGTAACTGGTATCTTTCTTTCGCTGTGGTAAGGTTATACATAAATACATGTTCCTTACCATCCGTATTCAGCAATTTCCGGGCAGCACTGCCGGCCGCATTGGAAATATCAGTCGCATCTTTGGCTGCATATTTCAGGTCGAGCTCATCACCTTTATAATCGCTGACGCCGATCATCACGGCATACAGGTTCGGTGCCGTTGCCGGTTTTTGTTCTTCCCGGGAACTGACCACGGCGCCCCGGGATGAGATGCTGTTATCAGCAGTAAAGGCTTTCACTGTCACCAGGTTTTCCTGGCCGGCAATGAAAAAATGCTGCAGCGCTTCTTTCTTCACCTGCAATTCATACCAATCGTCGTTCTTTTTTAGTTGTGCAGTAGTATAACGCTGTGCCTCGATACTGTTTACATACAGCACTGTTTCACCCAAACCACCACGGCGGGGTTTTATCCTGAACAAATATTCCCCCGCCCTGCTGCCGGCATCCTGCAATTCCGGTGTGAGGCCACAGATATTTAACTCATACAGTGTTTTGGCATTTATCGTTTCGCCATTGGCCATCCTTTCTCCCAGGTCGGGCACCCACAACTGGTCTTTGGCCTGATCCAGTTCGATAATTTCAGTGCCACAGGTAAAGTATAAAAGTTTGCGGGCTGCTTCAGTGCCATCAAATCGTCCGGCACTGTCAATAGCGAGGTAATCTGAACTGGAAGAGGGAATAATCCTTAATGTGTAGGTGGAAGATCCGATATTATAAATATCATTAGAGAATTTATTATCAACAATAAACTGTGCTTTTACGGGGTGCAGGATATAGTTGAGGCTGGAGTTAAATTTATCCAAAACAGCCGTTAATAGCTTACCGCTTTCCATATCCCATACCTTCAGCACACTTTCGTAGGAGCGGGTCACTACATAGTGCCGGCTGTTTCTGGTCAGGTTAAAGCTATACATATCATCGCGGCCAATATGTACCGGTTTCGCTGGTCTGCCAGTCGCGATATCCCATATGAGAATACTGCTGTCATAAGCATTTCCGGTCAGGTACCTGTCATCCTCCGTAAAATCAAAGTAATCGATTCCTTTTTTAACCTGGCCAAGGTCGGTGATCAGTTTCCCGTTTCCGGTATCCCACAACCTGAGCGAAGAATCAGTGGATGCTGCCGCCAGCATATTTCCTTTGTGATTCAAAACAAGCCCGGTTATTCTTTTTCGGTAGGGAATGACAGCGCGGACTTTCCCCGTTTCAATATCCCGGATAATGATTTGTTTCTTCTCCTGGTAGATCAGGCCCTTTTCATCCGGGCTGAATCTGAAAAAGCCGCTGCTGTCCTTTTGTGTATCAAAATCCAAAACCTTCCTTCCTGTTGCCGTTTCTATAATGAGTGTCCTGTAATCATCGTAGAAAACAGTTTTAAAATATTTACCGGTTTTGGAAGGAGTGATGGTATAGATCCCGTTCTTGTTAACGCTGAAAGAGTCATGTTGTACAAGACCGGTTTGTTTCCCGGTCTCTGTGTTCCAGATCCTCGCCACACCGGTAAAGGTTTTTGTAACAAGGTATTTATTGTCTGCCGTAAGAAAACAGTCACCCACCCCTTTATCATGACCCCTGAATACATGGATGGCTTTTCCGGAGGAAAGATCCCATATCCTTGCAGTACTGTCTTGTGATACAGTCACTAGTAGTTTGCTGTCTTTACTGAATTGCAGGTCATTGATCGGCCCGGTATGACCCGCCAGGTTGAAAGCCTGTTTGCCAGTGCGGGTATCCCAAACATTAGCCACTCCGGAAAGTTTAGTGTCGGTCCGCAGATTATTTTTAAGGCCTGCCGTTGCAAAAAAAAGACCATCCGGGCTGTAACGGGGATTGTACATCAGGGTGGAGACCCCTTCGAGCCTTGCCAGCGTTTTCCCGTTGCCCGTTTCCTGCACAACAGGAATATTGGTGAACGGGGAAGCTGCAATATACCTGCCATCCCCGCTAAAGGCCCCGGTAACAGCATGAAGATTTTCCTTGCCCAGCATTTTCTTCCCCTCACTGTAAAGCGTATCCAATTCTGCAACGACCCTCAGCAGTTTACCCGTTGCGGTCTCCCATAAACGGATCATCCCGTCGGAGGACATACTCAGCAGCAGATTCCCGTCGAAGCTGGCTATGACAGAGAGGGTCAACACCTCCGGCGGGGTATTGAATTCCTGTTCCTTCTTCCCACTGGCAGCATCCCAGTATCCGATCCGGCATTGCCTGGTACTGCTGTCACCCGTAACAGTTATGATCTTTTTGTCATCCGGGCTGAAAGCCGCAAAAAGCAGTTCCCGATTCTTTGTATCCAATACCCTGATGGTCTTTCCTGTCCTGGTTTCATGGACCCGGACCTTGTTGTCGGAGCTTGTCGACAGCAACTTATCCCCGGCTGTGTTCAGGTCACAACTTAAAAATTCAAATCCTGTCCCGTTGATCTTCAGGTGAAGGCTTTGCTTTTTCAGGTCCCATACATTGATACTGCTGTCTGAATTGGCGGTGACCGCATATTCCCCATTCCGGCTCATATCATATGAATGGAAAAGATGCCTCCACTTCACCCTATCATCATAGATCCTGTAGGAACTGGTATCCAATAAACGCCGGATCAATTTTTTCCCCTTCAGGTCATAATATTCCATCGCATCAGATGAAAGCAGTAAAACGTTTTTCCCGTCGCCGGTTATGAATCCTTTTTCTATCCAGTTGCTGGAATTATAAAAAATATCATAATAAAGCTCCCCGGTTTGAATATCCCATACCTTCCCGTGCTGGTCATGCCCGGTGGTCAGTAAATATTTTCCGTCGGGACTGAAAGCAACGGACGTTACCCTGTTGGCATGCGCATCAATTGTTTTTACGAGTTTCCCTGTCCGGGTTTCCCATATTTTTACATTTTTTTCCTCACTGCCGCCATTGGTCACCACCAGCCTGCCATCGGGGCTAAAACATATCTCTGAAACGGGAGTTACATGACCGAGAGGTAAAACTATTTGGGGTTGCTGTGCAAAAGAAGCAGAACCCATTAGCCACTTGAGTATGATAAAAACACTAACTCCCCTGATTGACATGAATAATTTTTTGAAAAATTACCACTATTAGCGGGGCTCACCAATACCCTGGAGACGGTAACAATAACCGGGGGCGCATTTATGATACATACCTGAAGCGGAGATGGGCAGGCATACCGTATGTGCTTTGCATCAAACCGCATTATATTAACCGGCCTGCCAATTACTACTTTCCGGTATTTTTTTAAAATAATCCCCAAAATATTAGTTTTTAAATACTAAATCATTTAGCTTCGCTGTGGCTAAAATATTTTAGCATACAGTACGCAAAAACATAACTTTAACGCATGGCAAAAACAGAAAAAACCACCGACATGACAAACCCCAACAGTGAAAAACTGAAGGCCCTAAAGCTTACGATGGATAAGCTGGAGAAAGACTACGGCAAAGGAAGTGTGATGATGCTGGGTGATAAGGCCGAAACATTGCAGGAAGTGATTTCCACCGGCTCCATTGGGCTGGATGTGGCATTGGGAATTGGCGGCTTGCCCAGGGGACGGGTCGTTGAGATCTACGGCCCCGAGTCTTCCGGCAAAACCACCATCGCCACCCATGTTATCGCCGAAGCGCAGAAGAAAGGCGGCATGTGCGCTTTTATAGATGCAGAACATGCTTTTGACAGCAGCTATGCCAGGAAACTGGGGGTGGATGTTGACAACCTCCTGATCTCCCAACCCGACTACGGCGAGCAGGCCCTGGAAATAGCCGACCGCCTGATCCTCTCCGGCGCCCTGGATGTGGTGGTGATTGACTCCGTGGCCGCCCTGGTTCCCAAAAGCGAACTGGAAGGGGAGATGGGCGACAGTAAAATGGGATTGCATGCAAGACTGATGAGCCAGGCATTGCGCAAACTCACAGCCACGATTTCAAAAACAGGCACTATCTGTATTTTCATTAACCAGCTCAGGGAGAAAATAGGGGTGATGTTTGGTAACCCCGAAACCACCACCGGTGGTAATGCGTTGAAATTTTATGCGTCGGTTCGCCTTGATATCCGCCGTCAGACACAGGTAAAGGATGGCGATGAAGCAATCGGTAACCATGTAAAGGTGAAAGTGGTGAAGAATAAAGTAGCCCCTCCTTTCCGTGCAGCAGAGTTCGATATCATTTTCGGGGAAGGTATATCTAAGAATGGAGAGATTATTGATATGGGTACTGAACTGGGCATCGTTCAGAAAAGCGGGTCCTGGTATAGCTATAATAACGATAAACTGGGCCAGGGCCGGGATGCGGTAAAGCAGTTACTGGTGGACAATCCCGAACTTGCTAAAGAGATTGAGATAAAGATCAGGGAGAAAATAAAGGAGATGCAGGCTTCTTAAGCACTTTCTTTCAGTGATTTAAAGATGGGTTAGTTTGTATCCCCTCCTGCCAGGCAGGAGGGGTTTTTATTTCTTCACAATTTTTTTGCAGTAAAGCAATTGTTCAATGTTTAAACATTGTATATTTGAGTCCGGATGCCAACCCGGCCGCCTGAATAAGCGATACATGTAAAAAGAAAATGACTACCCCGCATTCTGCAATAACAAAAACCCAGTGGCTTCACCTTTTTTTTGGTGTAATGCTTGTTGCCTCTTTTTTTCTTCCCTGGGTTGACTGTGATGGGAAAGCTGTAAACGGCTCTGCGCTTGCTGCAGGTACTTTTTTTAAAATATCTCAATTACTCGGCGGACCGGATAATCCATTCCCGCAGTTTAGCTTTAGTTTCTACCTTTTCTGGCTTATCCCTGTGCTGGGTGTACTGTGTCCGGGATTAGTGGTTCTAAAAAAGAAAACAGTTCCCTTTTCTTTTTTTGCGGGGACCCTCTCGCTGGCCCTGGTTACTGTTTACCTGCTCTTCAGTAATGTTCTCCTTACGCTTGGTCTTGGCAAAGGCCTGGGAGAAATGCTGAAACCGGCCGCATATGTTCATGCTCTCGCTGCCGTTGGTCTTATTGTCACAGCTTTTCCTGTTAAAACTGTATTGCCAAAACTCATCTGGCTTATCCTGGGCCCGGTTGTTGCTTATGCCTCTTTCAGGTTCGGGGAAAAATATGTGATGGGTGAAACGCATAAAGCAACCACGGAGATAAAAGCAGATTTTACAGTGAGGGCAGACAGCCTTATCAGCGAGTTTATCGTCAACGACACAGCTGCCAATAAAAAATACCTGGAAAAGGTGCTGGTGGTGAACGGCAATGCTTCGGCTGTGGATATAATGACCGACTCGACAAGCACTATTCGTTTTGCTGACAGCACAGGGTCTTATGCCATTTTCGCCCTGGAAAAAGACCAACTGGAAGAAATAAAAAAACTAAGCACAGGTGATGCTGTTTCGGTAAAAGGGGTGTGCAGCGGCAGTATTTTCAGTGAAATACTGGGAACCACCTCCATCAATTTTAAACGATCAACACTCAATAAATAAAACCCAACAAACAAATGAAAAAAACAATTTTATTCCTTTCGTTCGCCGTGTTTACCGGAAGCCTGGTGGCGCAGAAACTAACAACCACCACAGCTGTTGTATCTTTTGATGCAACCACGCCAAAAGATGCATTACCCAAAGCGGAAAACAAGACAGTAATCGGTTCACTCGACAAAACGACCGGTGCAGTGGCCTTTGAAGCAGCTGTCAACAATTTTGCATTCAGCAATCCGATGATACAGGAACATTTTAATGGTGAAAAATGGCTGAATTCCGTTTCTTTTCCAAAATTCGCCTTCACCGGAAAAATTGACAAAGTAAACAAAGTAAAATTTGGCAAAGACGGTACTTATAAGGTTAATGTGTCGGGCAGTCTGACAATAAAAGGAGTTGTCAAACCGGTGAAAGCTCCCGCTATCATCGTCGTAAAAGGAGGGGCGGTCTCGGCGACATCCGCTTTTTCAGTTAAACTTGCTGATTATGGAATTTCAGGTCAGCCAATTGAAGCAGGTAAAGTGGCCCCTGAACCAAAGGTTACTGTTTCGGCCAGTTTCTAAGCCTGTATAATTATAATATTCTCTGTACCCCGCTGTTATTGCGGGGTTTTTTAATTAATGGTATCATCAAATTTATTTCCCATAATGAAGGGGAACTCCGGGATACTTTCTTTCATTTCGGCTTTGTCGCCAAATATTCGTTTCAGGTTACGGTTCATAATCTCCAGCACCTGTTTTAATTCTTTGGTATCCTTTGTTTCGCCCCGGTAAACATTTTCCTTCAGGCCGTTATCCCTTTCCGTAAAATGAGCCCATTCATATTTCTCTTTCTTATTTTTCTTGGCCAGGGATTTATACCTGCCGGTACCGGGAATATGGCCGCTTACAAGAGCAGCCACTATTTCTTCTCCTTTCTCCACATTCATAACAGCAAATTGTTCCATATTGTGTTTTGTGTATTAAAAATAGCAACTCCACCGGTTATTCTGTCAGTTCACATTCAGTAAATTGCATCCCGTTTATGCCTTTCAATCTTCATACCCCCTTCCCTCCTGCCGGCGACCAGCCGGATGCCATCCGCCAGTTGACAGAAGGAGTACTGAACGGCGAAAAATATCAAACTTTATTAGGTGTAACGGGAAGCGGTAAAACTTTCACTATCGCCAATGTAATACAAAACACCCAGCGGCCCACCCTGGTGCTTACGCATAATAAAACCCTGGTGGCGCAATTGTATGGCGAATTCCGCCAGTTCTTTCCTGGGAACGCAGTGGAGTATTTTGTTTCGTATTATGATTATTACCAGCCCGAAGCTTATCTGCCGGTAAGAGATGTCTATATTGAAAAGGATTTAAGCATCAATGATGAGTTGGATAAACTCAGACTCAGGGCAACATCCAGTTTATTGAGCGGAAGAAGAGATATAATTGTGGTCGCATCGGTCAGTTGTATTTATGGTATGGGCAATCCCACCGATTATGAGAATGGCATTATCCGTATTAATAAGGGTCAAACTATTTCACGGCAGGCTTTCTTACACTCCTTAGTCAATTCATTATACAACAGAACAACCATAGAGTTCAACCGCGGCACATTCCGGGTGAAAGGCGATACTGTTGACATTAACCTGCCTTACGTTGATTATGGCTACCGCATTACTTTCTTTGGCGATGAGATAGAAGAAATAGAAAGTATGGATGTGGTAACGGGGAAGAGGACTGGCCTGATGGATAATGCTGCCATTTTTCCGGCCAATCTTTATGTGGCGCCCAAGGATATTTTACAACAGGTGCTGTATGAAATACAGGATGAGGTGGCGGCGCAAGCTGAATATTTTAAAGCACAGCAAAAGTATATGGAAGCCCAGCGCCTCAGTGAAAGAGTGAATTATGATATTGAAATGATACGGGAGCTGGGTTATTGCAATGGTATTGAAAACTATTCAAGATTTTTTGACAGAAGAAAGCCGGGCACCAGGCCTTTCTGCTTGCTGGATTATTTTCCCAAAGATTATCTGCTGGTGGTGGATGAAAGCCACCAGACCATTCCGCAGGTAAGCGGCATGTATGGAGGCGACAGAAGCCGGAAACTTATACTTGTGGATTATGGTTTCCGCTTACCCAGTGCATTGGATAACCGTCCTCTGAATTTTCATGAATTTGAATCCCTGACCAATCAGACCATTTATGTTTCGGCCACACCAGATAATTATGAGCTGCAAAAATCAGAGGGTATCGTGGTGGAACAGGTGGTGAGGCCGACAGGACTGTTGGACCCGCCGATAGAAATCCGTCCAAGTGTGAACCAGATTGATGATTTATTGGATGAAATTGACAAAAAAGTCATCAAAGGCGACCGGGTACTTGTAACAACGCTGACGAAACGAATGGCAGAGGAAATGGATAAGTATCTGCATCGCATTAATATCAAATCAAAATACATACACAGCGAAGTGGATACACTGGAAAGAGTGGAGATACTCCGTGAGCTTCGTTTGGGGAAAATAGATGTGCTGGTAGGGGTGAACCTGCTGCGGGAAGGGCTGGACCTGCCCGAAGTTTCTTTGGTGGCCATTTTAGATGCAGACAAGGAGGGTTTTCTCCGCAATGAAAAATCGCTGACACAAACAGCAGGCCGTGCAGCAAGAAACGTGGATGGCCTCGTTATCTTCTATGCAGATAAAATGACCGAGAGTATGCAAAAGACTATTGATGAAACCAACCGCCGGAGGGAAAAACAGATTGCCTGGAATATTGAGTATAACATTACCCCAAAAACAATATCCAAGACGACAAAGGATGTGTTTGCGCAAACATCGGTGCTCGATATAAAAGGTTATGATGTCAAAAACCCTTATGCCATTGCCCCGGATGAAGATTTGGTTACAGTTGCTGCTGAGGATCAGGAAGTATATAAAACCATACCCCAGATGGAAAAGGCTCTTTTAAAAATCAAAAAAGAGATGGGGAAGGCGGCGAGGGATCTTGATTTTATGGAGGCGGCCCGCCTGAGAGACGAAATGTTCAGAATGCAAAAAGAACTGGAAGGAATGAAGAAATAGCTGCTCGTAGTTTTACGAGTATACCCATCGTATTTCTGCCTGATTTACCGGGATACCATTACCTAATACTTGCGAACGGACTGGCTCCTGTTTATCTTAGCCTCAGAACCAGAACTAAATCCAATTCTTGTAAAACCAGTAAATCCAGTATTATGAAAAGACGTGTCCGTAAAATCGCCAATTTCTTTGCGTTCAACCTGTTGTTCTTTGCCCTTTACCTGAATTTTATTCATAAAGACAAAGCCCCGGTAAGTTTTGCCGGTGAGACTGCCACCCAGCAAAATACGGCTGCTTTCAGCGGTTCGTCGCCTGTTGACAATCCGCAGGAAAACAAACAGCCCGCAAAGACTCAGCCCGCAGAACCTAAAGCAGAACAAGGAACTGCAGCTTTGAAACTTTCCATTAATTAAGCAAAGCAGCGTTAATTATATCAGCACCCCGGCATTTATCGCCGGGGTTGTTGTGTTTTTCCCCTGCCCCTGATTTCTTTACCTTAGGGGCATGGAAAAAAAGGTTTTTCTGCTTGATGCTTTTGCCCTTGTTTTCAGGGCCTATTATGCACTCATCCGCAGTCCCCGTATTACGTCCAAAGGCAAGAATACCAATGCCCAGTTTGGTTTTACCAATACCCTGGTGGAGCTGATCACCAAACAAAAGCCTTCCCACATGGCTGTTTGTTTTGATACTTCTGCGCCAACGGAACGCCACACTGACTTCGCAGACTACAAAGCCAACCGGCAGGAAACTCCGGAAGACATCAGCGCTGCCGTTCCCGATATCAAGAAAATCATTGAGGGGTTTAATATCCCTGTCATTGCCGTGGATGGATATGAAGCAGATGATGTCATCGGCACACTGGCAAAGAAAGCAGAGAAGGCCGGTTATGAAGTGTATATGGTAACACCTGACAAAGATTATGGTCAGCTCGTTTCCAAAAAAGTAAAGATCTACAAGCCCGCCTACCAGGGAAATGATGTGGAGATTATGGGACCTGAGGAAGTATGCACCAAATGGAATATTAAAAATGTAGCTCAGGTGGTGGATATGCTGGGCATGATGGGTGATGCGGTGGACAATATTCCCGGTATCCCGGGAGTAGGGGAGAAAACCGCTGCAAAATTTCTGGCAGAATACGGTTCGCTGGAAAACACACTGAAAAATGCGGAGAAGATAAAAGGAGCTATGGGAGAAAAAGTGAAGAAAGGAAAAGAGATGGCCATTCTGTCTAAAAAACTTGCCACGATTATTACAGATGCGCCGGTTGAATTTCATGTGGAAGATTTTAAACTGAAGGATTGGGATAAAGAAAAACTCAGGCAGGTATTTGCCGAACTTGAATTCAGAACGCTGGGGAAAAGGTTGCTGGGTGAAGATTTTTCAGTAGCGGCTTCATCTAAAAATGTGGTAGAGAAAGAAATTCCACAGGGAGTACAGACTGACCTGTTCGGAAATATCATAGAGCAGCCTGTAAACGGGAAGGAAAGCCAGGAAAATTCAGGCTCTTCCGAAATCCCCCCTTCGGGGGGTGGGGGGGCCGATAAAAATATTAATAATACCCGGCATAAATATGAAGCTGTTGAAGGTGATGCGGCTATAAAAAAACTAGTTGCCGAGCTAAAAAAGCATGAAGAGATCTGTTTTGACAGTGAAACCACCGGTATTGATGCAAACGACACTGAACTGGTGGGCCTGAGCTTTTCGGTGAAAAAAGGAGAGGCCTGGTATGTTCCCTGCCCTGCTGATCAGAAAAGAACAAAGGAGATACTGGCCTATTTTGAACCGTTGTTTGCAGACAGGAAAAAAACATGGGTTGGCCAGAATATCAAATACGACCTGCTGGTGCTGAAATGGTACGGCATTGAGCCGGCCGGGAATATTTTTGACACCATGCTTGCTCACTATGTAATTGAACCGGACGGCAAAAGAAGCATGGATCTGCTGAGTGAAAAATTCCTTGGCTATGAACCGGTGCATATCGAGGAACTGATTGGTAAGAAGGGGAAAACCCAGGGCAGTATGCGGGACGTGGAGATTGAAAAAATAAAGGAATATGCCGGCGAAGATGCCGACATCACCCTGCAGCTGAAAAATGTTTTTGTACCGATGCTGAAAACAAAGGTAGTGGAGAAGGTTTTTGCTGAAGTGGAAAGCCCGCTGGTAAAAGTGCTGGTGGACATGGAATTTGAAGGTATTAAAGTGGATGTGGGTTTTTTGGCCGGCTATTCCAAACAACTGGAAAAAGATGCGAAGAAGGCAGAAGAGAGTGTGTATAAACAGGCTGGTGTTCGGTTTAATCTTGCTTCGCCCAAACAATTAGGCGAAGTACTGTTTGATAAATTAAAACTTGACCCCTCTGCAAAAAAAACTAAAACCGGACAGTACCAAACCGGTGAAGATGTGCTGCTGAAGCTGGCAGTAAAAGGGCATCAGATAGTAGATAATATTCTTGCCTTCCGGGAACTGACAAAACTAAAATCAACCTATGTGGATGCCCTGCCGCAGCTGATAAACAGGAAAACGGGAAGAGTACACACCACTTACGGGCAAGCTGTAGCTGTTACGGGTCGCTTGCAAAGTAACAATCCGAATCTGCAGAATATACCTGTTCGGACTGAAAGAGGGAAAGAGATCCGCAAAGCGTTTATTCCGGGAGACAGCAAGCATGTGTTATTGTCTGCCGATTACTCACAAATTGAATTGCGGATTGTGGCAGCCATCAGCGGTGATAAGAATATGTGCAAAGCCTTTAAAGACGGTACTGATATTCATACAGCAACTGCATCAAGAGTTTACAATGTTGCCGAAAAAGACATAACCAAAGAAATGCGCTACAAGGCCAAAAGTGTGAACTTCGGGATCATTTACGGACAGGGTGCGTTCGGGCTGGCAGATAATTTGGGCATCAGCAGAACAGAGGCCAAAGAGATCATTGATAATTACAAAAAAGAGTTCCCGGGCATTCAGAAATACATGGATGACACCATCAATTTTGCCAGGGAGAATGGTTATGTGCAAACACTGATGGGAAGAAAGCGCTGGTTGCGGGATATTAACTCTGCCAACTTTACCATACGGGGCTTCGCTGAACGAAATGCCATCAATTCCCCCATACAGGGAACAGCTGCCGATATGATAAAACTGGCGATGCAGAAAGTACATACTGCCATGAAAAAAGAAAAGATGCAGAGCAGGATGCTGCTGCAGGTGCATGATGAGCTGGTGTTTGATGCCCTGAAATCAGAAACCAAAGAACTGAAGCCGCTTATTATTGAATGTATGCAATCCGCCATGCCATTACCTTACAAAGTACCGGTGATCGCTGAATGCGGGCAGGGCATCAACTGGCTGGAGGCGCATTAAATTTGCAATATGAACTGGACTGCGTATTTCAAGAATGTCAACATAATCGGCAGCCGTTACCTGATTATTGCCACTATAGCTTTTTTGGTTTGCTATATTTTACTTCGCCGCAGCATCATTGGCAAAAAAATTCAGCAGCGGTTTCCGAAGTTTTCCGACTATGCCCGGGAAATTGGTTTCTCTATACTCACTGTTTTCATCATGGCATTTGTGCCGTCCCTGATTTTGGGCAGCCCCGCAATTGCCAAACACACACAGTTTTATATGGATATCCGTCAGCATGGCACTTTATATTTTGTCGTTGCTTTTCCGGTAATGGCTTTTATTCATGATACTTATTTCTACTGGATGCACCGGCTGATGCACCATCCCCTCATCTTTAAGCAGGTTCACTTAGTGCATCACAAATCAACCAACCCGAGCCCTTTTGCCGCTTATGCCTTTCATCCGCTGGAAGCGGTGGTGGAAGCAGGAATATTTGTTGTTTTTGTATTTATTATGCCGGTGCATCTGTATCACCTCCTGTTCTTCTTTCTGTTTATGATGCTGTACAATGTATATGGCCATTTAGGCTGGGAGCTGTATCCAAAAGGATTCAGTAAGCACTGGCTGGGCAAATGGATCAACACTTCGGTAAACCATAATATGCACCACCAATATTTCAGCGGAAATTATGGGTTATACTTCCTTTTCTGGGACAGGATGATGGGAACCATCCGGCCGGACTATGATGAAAAATTTGATGAGGTAAAAACCGGTAAGAAATAAAAATCAATCTTTTAGGCCGTTCCCCCTTTTTCCATCTGGAAATATTTGCAGTTTATCCCTTTATTTTTTGTAGCCTGCCGGAAGAGTTTGTAACTTCTCCCCCTAAAAAATTTATATGAAACAAAAACTACTGCCTGTTTTGGCTGCAGCTATATTATTTGCTGCCTGTAATAACGAGAAAAAAGAAGATAAAAAAGAAACCACCGGTACTGAAACAGAAGTAAAAGAAAAGGAATGGAAAGTTGTTGATTCTGCCACTGCCATGAAAGCCTGGATGGATTATGCCACACCCGGCGATGTGCATAAAATGATATCCGGATCGGATGGCGCCTGGAATGCCGAAGTAACAAACTGGATGGCTGAAGGCGCTCCTCCCACTACTACTATGGCCACTGCTAACAATAAAATGATAATGGACGGGAGGTACCAGGTAACAGAGTTTTCTGGTGAAATGATGGGAATGCCATTCAATGGTATGGGCATTCTGTCATACGATAATTACAAAAAAACATTTACTAACGTATGGATTGATAATATGGGAACAGGCATTATGTCAATGGAAGGCCAATGGGATGACGCCACCAAATCTATGACACTGACCGGCAAGTACACCAACCCTGCCAATGGAATGGAGTGTGAAATGAAGGAAGTATTCACCATGACTGATAACGATAATCAAAAAATGGAAATGTGGGGACCCGACCAGACAACCGGAAAGCAGTATAAAACAATGGAGATAAAGTTTACCCGGAGGAAATAATCTGTCCGGTTTAAATGAAACCCCGGCTCTTAAAACAGCCGGGTTTTCATTTTTATATCCCTGATTAATCTTTTTTTGTTTTCTCCATTGGCATTTTCTCATCACGGCTCCATTCCTGCATGCTGCCGTCGTAAAGTTTCATTTTATACCCCAATGAGCGGCCAACCAGATAATCCACACTGGCAGTTTGCCCGATAAAACAATATACCACCACTTCCTTTTGTTTGTCCGGAACAACAGAAGTGAAATTCTTTTCCAACACTTCGTTTGATTTAAACGTGTTGGTGGAGTCAATCATATCCGGGTAGGGAATATTTTTGGCGCCGGTAATATGCCCGTCCCTGGGGTACCCGGTGGCATCGCCATCATACCAGCGTTTCAGCCTCGCATCCACCACTTCTGATGATTTTGTTTCCAGGGCATTTTGTACATAATTTTTATCAACAAATAATCCATTGTCTTTCGCTATAATATCTCCTTTTTTGAAAACAGCAGGTTTATTGGTTACAGGGTAACCGGCCTTTTTCCACGCCTCAATACCGCCACTTAAAAAATATACCTGTCCCGCTAATCCATAATGCTCAAGCGACAGAAACATCCGGGCAGCGATCGTTACATCTCCGCCACGTTGACATATCACCACTTTGGAGTTTTTATTGATGCCTAATTCTTGCAATACTTTGGTGGCCCTTTTGGCATCAGCAGAAATCATATTGGCTTCCGGAGTATTATAAGCCAGCCATTCCGGCCACAGAAAACGGGAGCCTTCAATATGTTCACGGTCATAATCTGCTTTCACCACAAACCCTGTATATAATATTACCAGATCGGGGTCTTTCAGGTTTTCATTCAGCCATTGCGGGGAAACAATTATGGATGATTGTGCCCGGATAACCAAAGAAAGAATACAGGTAAATAAAACAAATGGTATTTTTTTCATGATGCAGCTTTTAATGCCGGTAAAGTAGAAAGAAATAAACCCTGTACTTTATTTTCTTTGACAAACGGTTAAATAAACTCCATTAAAGGGTCAGGCGGCTTATCTCTTCACTTCCACAATCACCGGCGCCTGCTCGTACTTGGGGTCGCTGGTGAGCTGAATCGTTTTTTTGGTTTTGAAATTCATCAGGTAAATATCATATCCCTTTTCATCATGGGTTGATTTATCCATCACCAACCATTTCCCATCGGGGCTCCAGCTGTGCCAGCCGCTGCTCAAATCACCGGATCTGATTTGCCACTGCTTTTTTCCATCAGGCGTTACAGCATAAATCTGATTTTGTTTTTTCTGTCTTGACAGGTAGCTGATGAATTTATATTTACTGTTCCACTGCGGCGGACCTGCATGGTAGCGAAACCATTCTGTTGTGGTATCTTCTTTTGGAAAATATGTTAGCTGAATTTTATTGCTCATGTCAAGATTCATTTTCCAGAGTTCATCCGGCACGGTTCTTCTCAGGCTTCTGTCGGGCCGGTAAGCCAGCACAATTTCATTGCCGCCGGAAAGAAATAACGGGTCTCTTTTGGTGGAAACGGTATCGTTGGTGAGTTGTTTATAAGAACCGTCTTTCAGGTTTATTAAAAACAACTGGTCCCTTAATTTGCCAATCCTTCCCAGCACAATCATTTCTGTGGCTTTATTACGGCTGCTCATCCAGCTGTCCTCTAATTGCAGGTTGCCCAGCTTTTTTATATTGTTTCCTTCTGCATCCATTTCGTACAGAAAATAACAGCGGTGGCAGGTATCCCGGTCGCTGATGAAAAATATTCTGTCCTCATAAGCATAATACACCCATTCCACACCCGGAGTATTGGTAATATTTTTTTGTCCGCTGCCATCCATGTTCATAATATAAATATCATAGTTGTCCTTTGCTGTGTCTTCATACACATTGTAAGCAATTTTGTACTGCTGCTTTTGGCCCACTGAAACAACCGGGCATATAAGCAAAAAGTAAATTAATATTGTCCTCATAATCTTATTTTTAGTCCTGTAAATCCTGGCTTTACCCTGCCTGGTCGTAAGCCTGCTTTATCCAGTTGATTAATTTTTTGTTGATTGCTTTTTCATCTTCAACTCTGATGCGGTGTGTACACATGGCATTCCACTTGCTGCCGTCTTCCACCATACCGGAAGGGGCAACACCTTTAATATTCAATCCCACATCCAACCTGTCTTTGGTGGATGGCTGAATGAGGGCAAACTGTTTTTTTCTCCGCAGACTTACATAAGCTTTCTTCGGCGCCACTTCCACATCCTTGCCAAACTTATTTATTTCCACCGTTATCTTATCATACCAGGGTTTCAGGTTTTTTTTGCCCTTGTACTGTTCTGTAATTAAATCATCGGTGTTTTCTGCAGCGCCTGCATGAGATTGTTTGGCAAAATGCACCACTGTGTTTGCATTGCCATGGGTGAAGCCGTGCTTTTCTTTCAGAAAATTTACCAGCTCGCCGTGTTTGGCAAAGCCGCTTTTTTTTACAATGGCAATCCATTCCTCCAGTTTCTTACCGGTGTTCTTTTCAATGTTGGCGATTTGTGTCTGTGTAGCCTTGTCAATTGATTCCGTACCCATGTTGTGTTGTTTACTGCGGCAAATTATTGAAAACTAATTATCCCGTATTGTAAAAAATTAACCTGCTAACGGACAGGGATATAATTGATATAATCACCCCTGGCCTCCATATAGGCGGAGGGGTTGAAGCCGGAGAAGCGTTTGAACTCATTTATGAAATGTGCCTGGTCATAATAGCCGCAGTCCAGCGCCAGTCCCGACCAGTTGATATGACCGGGGTTTTTCTCCAATAGCAATACAGCCTGTTGAAATTTCAGCACACTTATATACTGTTTTGGATTGATACCCGCATATTTCCCAAAAAGACTGATAAGATGTTTATTGGTATAACCGGTTTTGTGGGTGATCTCCCGTATGGAAGCCTGTGAAGGGCTGCTACCGATCTTTGTAATGCAATAACGAATAGCCGGATGAACCTCAAAATGATTTTTAATACGGCCGAGTAAATATGCATCCGCAATGGAAAATTTTTGCTCCGGCTCCGGGTTTTCTAAAAGTTGTTCCCGGAATAATAAGAATTCATCTCCAAACACCAGTTCTGCCTCCACAACTTTGTTTTTTAACTCCACCACCGGCATATGCAAAAAAGACCAGGCCATACCCGGCCGGAAACGTATCACCATCATCTCAGATTCCGCCGCCCGTGCCTGGATGGAAATATATTCTGTGCGCATACCGGAGATCCATGCTTTTTTGCAGGATTGAATTTCCTTCAGTGTGTCATTATCATAAATGTATTTAGAAATAGAAGTGAGGTCAATTATCAGATCAATCCCCCCATCGGGCAATAAAAGTTCAATCGTATGTGGGGGGTTGTACCCTTTGTAATAAGTGATCAGTTCAATATAATTGTTCAGTGGTGCGGACGGTATGTGAAATTGCAGAATCATTTTTTCTTCCGGCTATCCTTAAAATTTGTCTCGTAAATTTTGATCCATTCTTCAGGAGTAATTTTAGAGGCAAGTTCTCCAATCAGTTTGTACGGAATATCTTCCGGTTTTTTATACCTGATACAGCTTTTGCCCATGTCCAGTCTTTGGGGTGATGCTTTGGCATGGGCTTCTGTAAACCATTTCAGCAATTTGGGATCGGCATACACTCCCATATGATAGATAGCGATAAAATTTTTTTGAGATGCAATACCCATAAAAGGCAACGGTAGCTCGGGTGTGCAATGATACCCCGGCGGGTATAATGAATGGGGCACACTCCAGCCTGCCATTCCATAACCCATTCCTTCTTTAAACCCTTTGGGGAGGTTTTTTTTGATCACTTTGCGAAGTTCGGTCATCGCCCTTTTTCTGTCTTCCGGCAGCTCAGCCAGGTAAGTGTCTACAGTTGCTGCTTTTGATTGCATAATAAATCGTTTTACTTAAAGATATATGAACCCAGCAGGAACAAAAAAACTAATCCGGTAACAATGATGGGCGGCCAGAACGTAAATCGTATCTGCATTAAAAAAACAATGCCATATATTATTACCTGTATCAGCAGGAAACCATCCCATACAGCAGGAGAGATGCCCGACTTCAGAAAATAGAAATTCAGTGCAGCCCCAAGTATATAAATACAGGTAAAGCAGATGCTCACTCCGATAAACAGGCTACCGAAGCTTCGCCTGATACCGCCACCCATATTCATTTTGTAATTGCCCAGCAGGTCCATCAATTGCTTTTCAGTATCGTTTCCCGGCTTGGGTTTGGCAATAAAACTTAATGAGTGAAAAAGGGCAGAAAGGCCCTGGGCAATAATGGTTCCCCATATCCAGAAAGAAAAATCGGAAGACATATATTTTGGTATTGTCCGAAGGACTCCTTCGGGGGTGATAAAATCAATAATTCAGTATCCTGAAAAACGCAGGCCATGGGCCCATCTCTTCCTTGTATTGCTTGGCCATCACCCGGGTTATTTGTGCAATATGCGTCAGGTCATGCACCACCCATGTGGACAATAAGTTTCTTAATGTTACTTCTCCTAGTTTGGGATGCATTCCTTTTCTGTCCAGGTCCGCTTCTGTTAAGTTGAGTGATTTAAACCAGGTCATATTTTCTTTCCGCACTGCTTCAAATTCGTCAAGCAACTGCTGCAGGTTTTTCCCTTTGCTTTCCTCATACTGTGCAAACCGGTCCCAGGGTGTAAATGGTTTTGATAAACCAATCTCAAGAATAATTTTTGCTCTTGTTGCCCAGTCCGTTTTCTCTCCATGAATCAAATGACCGATTACATCATAAGGAGAAAAAGTTTCGGGGCCTTCGTTATTCATTATCCAGCCTTCGCTCAGGTCTTTCAGCAGTGTTTTCAGTACGGCCGGCGTCCGTTCAAGAATTTCGTATGAACTGCTTAAATCAAATTTCATTTTTCAAGGTATTGCTTTAAAGTTTGCAGTACTTTTGGCCAAGCATCATTTACCGCTTCATAGTACCAGTCCCAGTCTTCGCCCCGGCCCACAGGATAAGGGCCTTGCTGTAAACGTAACAAAGAACCTTTTGGAGCCGCAGATGCCTCAACTATTAAATTCAGGGGGCCGAGGAAAGGCCGCTCAGGACTTAAATACATGTAGTCATCCACATGCAATTTTTTCCCGTCAATGAATTCTTTAATAACACCCGTTGAGATATACTTTAGTCCATTTTCCGACACAAACCATGCAGTGGTGTAAATACCAGCTTGCTTTAGTTCAATCAATGATTTTTCAACGCCCCACCAGCCTTTCAGCATTTCTGCACCGGTAAATGCCTGAATGATTGTTTCAGGGGCTGAGTTTATTTCTATCCTGCAATCAACCGTTCTCATTATTTTTTCTTTTTCGACAGCTTTGCTCTTACCAGGTCATAAGACAGTTCCAGCAATTCTTTCCATTCCCTGCCGTTCATCCGGCTGATATCATCCACATACACCCATTTATGTTTGGCGAGATATGGAGCTGGCTTAAATCCCTTCCGTTCCGTCAGTTCATTGAATTTCTCTTCGGATGTTTTGAATGATGCAGTGATGGGTGATAAGTCAGGAGAAGTGATTAAAAATATTTTACCGCCCACATTAAAACACAGGTGGCTTTCCCATTTGATGTCCTCCGTTACATCCGGAAAGCTGTTACAGGTTCTTTGAATGGCTTCCAGAGTCATTTTTTCTTCGGCGCCTTCTTTGCGGGTTTCTTCTTGCTTGTTTTCGCAATCTTATTATACTCCAGCGCCAGTTGCACCCAGTAGTCCAGTTTCTTTTTTGTGGTCAGCACATCTGCATCCACAAAAACAAACCCCTTCATCACCTTGCCGGTAAAGTCCATTGGCTTGCAGCCTTCTTTTTCCATCACTTCATCATACCGGGCAGGATCGAGACGAACCATCAGCCGGTCTTTCTCCACCCCCAGACACATTTTATCATTTACCATAAAACAAAGACCGCCAAACATAGCTTTCTCCTGCACTTTTTTATGGGTAAGGGAAATCAGCTCCCTTGTCATATCAGCCAGTTTTTCATTGTATGCCATAATATTTTTTTGCCCCAGAGACACTGAGACACAGAAATAATTCAGTGTTTTGGTGCTTTAGTGGCTATTTTATGAATTAATCACATTCTTCAAATTCTCATTCCTGTTCCGCAAATCAATTCCGCCCTCCAGTAACGATTTCAGGTTAGCAAGGTAAAATGTCCACCCGGTTTTGCAGCCCAACTGGTAATACTGCCTCCCTTGCTCGTCATCGGGTATTTCATCCTGCACCAATTCCACCAGTGTTTGCCCATTTTCTTCCTTTATGGTAACCGCACAGTTACCGGCTTTCCCGAAACTGAATTTGAAAAAATCTTTCCCGTTGCAGTCTAATATTTCTCCCTGTTCCACTGTATCATCCGGCCAGCCATGCCAGAGCCATTTGTATGTATCCCCTTTTTGAACAGGTTCATTACTGCTCCGCAATGATCCATCTGGTTTCCTGTATTCACTCAGCCGGAGAAACCAGGATTCTATCCCTTCACGGGTGGCCCAGCACCAGTACAGTTTTTCCTCCGTTGCATTTACGGGCACTCTTACGGTAAATGTTGTCCAATCAAAATTTGTCACGACTGATTATTTTTCCATTAATGCTTTCAGGTTATTCAGCCCGATGCTGAAATCATTCCCGACTGCTTTCTCCATATTCATGAACAGTTTCATTATGTTCATCGGGTAGTTCATTTTGCTTTCAAAGCCCCAGGAAATCTTTGTACTGCCGGCACCCACTGCTTCGGTTGTCATTGTTGCTTTGGCAAATGATTTGAATGGTTTGATAAACCGTAAATCGGTGGTAAGGCTTTTACCTTCCGTTATTCCTGTAATTTCCTGTTCGCCGATACCCACTTTTTTATTTCCCTCCCATGAGTTTACAAAACCCACTGTACCATCCGTACCCCGAAATTCGTTTTTCATATTTGGATCCATAGTGGCCCATTTGCTGTAGTGCTGCTGGTTTTTTAAATACTTAATGTAATTAAAGACTTCGCCAACAGGTTTGTTAATCACAATCTCCCGGGTGGCGGTGATGTCTTTGCTGATTACTAACCCAGCGAGCAGTAATGCGGCAATAATGCCGATGATGATGTACAGTACTATCATAGTTGTGTGGTTTTATTTTTGCAAATATTTTTCAGGAACCGAGTGAAGCGCTATGCGATTCCCTTCAGTGTCAACAAACATTGCCATAAACCCATACTCGGGGCTTATCTCTCTTTTAGGCACCACAATTTTACCGTCGGCAGCTTCTATCCTGTCTAAAGTAATTTGTACATCGGGGTTACCATTCAGGTAAATCAGCGGCCCGTCTGTAGCCGATGGTTTATGAAAACCGCCCGTATCAATAATGGTTCCCCCAATGCCCTTCATCGGGTCATCAATGGGAAACATCCGCATTTTCACACCGGGAAAATCCATATTCTGCATCTTTATCTGAAAGATAGCTTCATAAAATTTCTGCGCTCTTTCAATGTCGGTGGCAGGTATTTCGAACCAGTTGATTGCGTTGTCCATATTATGTTTTTTATTTTTTGGAATATTTTTCTTTCATGTATTTATAAGAATGACTGACCAGTTCTTTCAATACTTTGACATCCACATCTGCCAGTTTATTGAAATAAAGACAACCGCCACCAGTCTTGTGTTTGCCGAGTTTTTTTAAAAGATCAGTATATGCGGCAAAACCGGGCATAATATAAACGACCATGTTTTGTTTCCTCGGAGAAAAACCTGTCATGAACCATTTACCCCTTCTTCCTGTTGCCGGTGATTCGTAAATATAATTTCCAAAACCAATAATACTGGCTCCCCACATTTTTGGTGTTTCACCCGTTATCTTTTTCATCATGTTGAGTATCTCTGCGGTATCTTTACGCTTTGTTTCATCGGGAACCGCTTGCAGAAAATCCTCAATGCTGGCATTGTTCTCTTTGGTCTTGAGAACTGCCAATTTTTTTTTAGTTGATGTCTTTGCCATCTTTCAGTTTTGTAATGTTTGTATTGATCGCAGCTTTTTGTGCTTCCTGTGCCTGTGCCAATGCTTTTTCCGCAAACTGCAGGGCTTGTTTATAATCAGCTTTGGCTGAATAAGCAAAAGAGTAAGCATTATTTACAGCAAACACATCTCCGAATTTTGTTTTTGCAGCACTCAGCACTTCCAGGGATTTATCATTTCTTTTCTGTGTGATTAATGCTCTTGCATAGCCGGCGTACTGGTTTACATTGGCCATGGCCAGGGCTTCGTTCATTACCGAGTCAGCTTGTTGCAAACGGTTCAGTTTTTCATAACCAACCGCAAGATTTCTCATACTCGGATAGCTTTTCTGGCCATTAAACCCGGTAACAGCTCTTTGTGCCCAGCCTAATGCTTCCTCCAGGTTGATGTTCTTGTTAAAACAGAAAGAAGAAGCCTGTATCATATTGGTGCTGTTAAACCCTTTTTGGCTGGTGATCTGTTCCTTCAGCCTTGCAAGCACAATATTGTCAACATCCACTTCCACTTTAAACGGCACGGAAACTTTTTCCCACTGCATGGCAATGACACAATGCTTCTCTTTGTGCTCAATGAATTCATACTTCAGCCATTCCACACTTTTATCCAGTGCTGCTGGTTTTACATTCAACCGCAACACATCATCTTCCTCCTTATAATAAAAACTTCCCCATGCATCGGTTTGTTTCGAGAAAATAAGTGTTACATTATCTGCCCCCATCGCCATAAAAATTGCATAGCTGCCGGCTTTAATGTCTTTACCTTCCACTTTTACATCATGCTCAAAGCTGATGACAGTGGCTTCATTAGCCCCGGCTCTCCAGGGGCTTGTCGGTTTATTTGTGATAAAATTAGTGGTGCTGAAACCATATGTCACCAGGTTGCCATCGCCATATACTTTCCCTTCCCGCTTGTTTACATCAGGCCTGGCGTATTTAATAGTGATAGAGGTAATGCCCACTTCTTCGCTTACCATGGCCCTTGGGTTGCCTCCGCTGGGGGGTATATCCATTTGGGCAAAAGAAATAATTGAAGTGACAATTGTTGCAAAAAGCAGTTGTAGTTTTTTCATTGTTTTTCTTTTATGGTTGAGATGCTAAATCAGTGTTCCAGATTTCACGATATAATTTCCATTTACCATCTTCCTGTTTCCAGATGGCAATGAATTTTCCTTTATCCGCACTGCCTCCTTTACCATCGGGAAAGCTATATGTTCCGTCTTCCACCACCAAACCGGCATTGCCATAAAAATTGCCGGCAGGCAGTTCAATCTTCGCTTCCTTGTTATTGCCATTGTTGTAAAAGAAAGCACGGATAGAATCCCTTCCCGCCACAGCCGGCATACCCGGAGAGTACACCTGTGCATCCACGCAGTAGCGGTCTGCATAAAAAGCGGCACCATTACTCATAAACCTTTCGCTGTAACTTTCATTCATTTTTATGATATGGCCTCTAACGGAGTCAATGCTGAAGCTGCTTTTATCTGTAGTATCTGGCTGTTTTGTCCGGCAACTGAAAAGAGCTGACGCCAGCAGCAGCAAAAGGATTTTTCTCATAACCTTGTTTTTGGTGCATTCAAATTACAGAAATAACCAACAATCCCCGCTGCCGTTTATCACGACTAAAGCTCATTTAAACTCATTCCGGTACTCAATAATGAAAAACAGCAGGATAGCTTCAGGGTTTCACTTTTTACCGCATATTCCCTGAAATAGTTCTTCGTTAATTTCCAGTGCCTTAAAGGCACTACTATGCACTTCCACCTTTACTGCTATACCCTTCTTTGTATAGTTACTGAACCTGGCTTCCGACTTCAATATAATACCGCCCCCTGATTTTTCCCCATAAAAATCCCAGTTACAGGAAAGGTGCCTGCTGTAAGTGGCCGGCGCCATTTTTACTTCCGTACTGAACCAGTAAACCAGCACTGTACTTTTTCTTCTGTATTTCCAGCACCCTGCAGGTATGGCCCAGAATCTTTTCATCGCTATCATAAATTCTGAACGACAGAACCGGATCTGTTATTAAGGAATAGTCTTCACATTCATAGTTTTTCAGACTGTTGGTTTCTGAAATGCATTTGTTCAGCGTACCGGAGTAATAATACGTTGTTGTGTCAGGGTGGATGAACTGGCTTACATAATTATTCTCATCATACCTGAAATAAGCTTTGCGATGTCTTAGGGCAGAAATGGAATCAATGTTCAAAGAATTACTGGTATAGGTATAATTGTACTCAATAGTGCCGGTAAAGTATTTTTCTTTGTTCCTGCTTTTACATCCTGCATGAATACTCAGCATCAATAATATGAACAGGCGCATCCCTTTCATTTCTTTCTTCTGTATTCCAAATCATATTCCGTGGCCCAGGTGGCTCCATTATCTTTTGATATCTGGCCGTGCTGACGAAGTTTTACCGGGCTTAGATTACTAAATGTCATTTTGCGGATAGCCATCGTATCCTTGCTGAATTTGAACGGGGAGGAACTGAAGATGATCTGATTGTTTTCAAATTTTCCCAGCAGGTATTCATTGCTGCCCCCGGCATTGTCCACCCAGGTCTGCTGCCATTGTTTTGTAGCGGCATTCCAGGTATTAAAACTTTTACCGGCATAACGAAGGCCCCGGTTCATAGTTGCACTGGTCCATTCTTCCAGAATCACACAACTGTCAAGCATCAAACTGATTTTACTGTCCCCGGCTTTTTGCCCGTTCAGACCAAATGCCTCCCACTCGCCAATCCAGAAATCAAACTGGCGGTATTCGGGGCGGCTACAGGGCTTTTGGGGGAAAGAAGTCAGGCCAATGCATAAAAGAATAATTGAATACAGGTATCTCATAACGGTAGTTTTTGCAGAGACAGGTAAAGATAAAAAATAGCTTGCCCGTTTATCCTCATTCGCTGCCGGTCAAAATAAAACCGCCCTGTCCCGCATAAGGCGGGAACAGGACGGAATCTTCGTCAGTACAGCCAACTGCTTTTATTTATTTCCGCCGCTGCCTGGTGGAGGGCCCTGGGGCCTTTGCGGCCGCATAGAGGGTTGAATCTTTTCTTTCCAAATTCCAAACTGCTCTTCGGTAAGCACTGCTTTCAGTATTTCATCCTGAGCATCGGAGTATTTTTTCATTTCGGCCTGCATGGTTTCCCGGTCAAAAGTTCCCGGGCCACCGGCCATCAATTCCTCTCTTTTTTTGTCCTGAGCCCTGTAAAGAGCTGTGATGGCTGTGTCCACTTTGGCCAGGGTGGCGGCATCTAATTTAAAGGCGCTGTCCAATTTCTGGTGAATGGCTGCTGCCCTTTCCTCCGGGCTACGGCGGGTAAATCCGCTACCGGGCTGGGCCAAAGCTGTAAAAACAACGGCAAGCAATGCAAATGCTGCTAACAGAGTCCTCTTCATGAAGTATTGTTTATGGATAAATAATCAATTGACGCCTTGTTTGACGCTAAAAAGAACTCAACCGTTCGGCAGAGGGATAATTTTTTGCCCTCACTTTTTCGCCGAACTCAAGTATCTTGCAGCCCCGATTTAATTATTACTTTATGGAATACAGCAACCTTGTAGCCGTAACGGGCCTGCCCGGATTATTTGAACTGATTAACAGTAAGACAGACGGGGCCATTGTCCGCTCACTGGAAGATAAATCCACCCGGTTTGTTTCCAGCCGGATTCACCATTTCTCCCATCTTGAAAGCATAGAAATCTATACCGTCCGGGACAATGTAAACCTCGTGGATGTGCTCAATGCCATGGATAAAGCCGGCGGCAGCCTGCCGGATGAAAAAGATGGCGCTGCGGTAAAAAAGTATTTTGAAAAAGTATATCCCGATATGGACTTCGAAAGGGTATATCCCAGCGACATGAAGAAGATGGTGAAATGGTTTGATGTGCTGAAGAAAAACAATATCGAAATTAAGCTCGCAGAAGTTCCGGAAGAAGAAGTGCCGGAAC
>JBQTHS010000042.1:0-10611 GCA_052389635.1 Bacteroidota bacterium
GCCGTTTTTGCCCCATTCTTTGGGAGAAACGAGAGAGAGCAGAAAGCTGCTGTCTTCCTTTTCATAGAGATAGTAGGTCTGGCCGATATTGGGTTTGAAAGACATTCTTGCGCTATAGATCGTCATCGAAAGCTCTTTACGTTTTTGTATTTCATGCGCCTGCAGCGCCAGCAGTTCTATTTGTTTCCGTATCTGCTCCAGTTGCATATTGGTCTGCTCTTCCATGGCGGTAAGGGCCTTATGCTTTATTATCCCTTCTTCTGTGTGTTTGATAACGGCGCCGGCCACCGATGCCGAATAGGGAAGCACGCTCAGCTGCTTGTGATAGATTTCCGTGTTGCTGTAAGCCGTTCCGTCTTCTTTACTTCCCTGCTGGGTGATCTTCAGGTAACCGTTGGGCATTATCTCATGCACCACATGCAGCGCCACTTCACCTTTTTTATAAAAATGGATCTCGAAACTGATGCTGTCGGGAAAAACCGCCTGCACTTTATCCGCCAGCTGGTGGTTCTCAAAATCGTTCAAATAGCCATCGGCATTTATTGTATAGTCAGAAGAGAATGCCTGGTTTTCCAGCGTAACCCAATTGTGAAAAACAGCGAGCTCTTTTGTGCCAGTCGCAGCCTCAATCTTATAAATGCCGCTTTTCGGCCTTTCGCCGTACTCATAAGTTCCCTTTTCAGGAAAGAGTTGCCAGGAAGCTAGGAAATTGTATGCCTGTACCATAGAAAGTGTACAAAGATTTTGTTTTCCGGGCATTTAACAAAGTCAAAGATGTTTTATAGAGTTTTCCTACAGGCCAAAGCTGTGGTTTCATTTATCTTTACATGCTGAATCAGCAAGTAAAATGAGAAGCTATTTTGGTCTTTACTCCTCCTCCGGCACTGCGCCTGCAGAATGTACCGTACTGGTATTCGATAAAAACCTCAGCATTGGCTATAAGGCTGCTGACGGAAGCAATATGATGCTGAACTGGCTGCTGCGGGATGTGGATGCCCATTTTGATTTTGCCGGGCAAACCACCCGGCTGCGCAACAGCAAACTGCCGGGTGAACTGCTGATTGAAGGAAATGATGCGGCGAACTTTGTAAAATCCATGCAGGCGGAAAGACAAAAGCCCTGGCACCAAAAGAGCAGCGGCAAGGAATGGATACGGAACAGTTTGCTTTTGCTCGGCATAGCAGGCTTGCTGGTGCTGCTTTATTTACTGCTGGTACCGTGGGTCGCTCAAAAATTAGCTTCAAAAGTTTCTCCAACGACCGAGCAGCGGCTCGGCGATGCGGTATATGATGCACTTGGCCTGAACGAGCAGGAAGATAAATCCGCTTCACTTGTACTAAATGAATTCTTCCGGACAATGGAGGTGCCCACTGCCTATAATATCCGCATCTCCGTGGTGAACGATAATACGGTCAATGCCTTTGCACTGCCCGGCGGACGCATCGTAGTGTATAAGGCATTGCTGCAGCAGGTCCAATCTTACCCTGAACTGGCGGCACTGCTGAGCCATGAGTTCAGCCATATCAATAACAAGCATTCCACCAAATCCATCTTCCGGCGGCTGGGGTCAAAAGTTTTCCTTGGTTTGTTGTTTGGCCGGTTCGGCACAGTCACCAACATCCTCGTTAATCATGCCGATAACCTGAAGCACCTGACCTATTCCCGCCGGCTGGAAAAGGAAGCAGATATTGACGGTTTGCAGATACTCACCCTACGAAAGATTGACCCTAAAGGTTTTGAAGACCTTTTTCTTCACCTGAAACAGTCGGCGCCGGGTTCATCGCTGCCCGAATTCCTGGGCAGCCACCCGGATATTGAAAAACGCATCAGTTATATCCGGGAAGCATCAAAAAATTCACCCGTTGCGGAAAATGCGGAGTTAAAAGCTATTTTTGAGCAATTAAAATAAAATCAATCACATGTTAATCACCACCACCAGCGCCGTTGACGGCAGACCGGTACAGGAATACCTCGGGGTAATCAATGCGCAAAGCATCATCGGAGCCAATATATTTAAAGACATTTTTGCAGGGCTGCGGGATGTTTTTGGCGGCAGGAGCAAAACCTATGAGAAAGTGCTGGAGCAGGCCAAGGAAGATGCCCTCCGTGAACTTTCAGAAAAAGCACAGGCCATGGGCGCCAATGGCATCCTCGGTGTGGACCTGGATTTTGAAACCATCGGGGGCGGCGGCAGTATGCTGATGGTGATTGCCACCGGAACTGCAGTGCGTCTTTGATCTTATAATCACCGAATTCTCCAAAAGGGTTGATTAAAAATCCGTACCTGTTGCAGGTAAACTTTTGGAGCGTTACTAATTTGCCTGAGCTAAGTAGTACACAGTAAAATAAAACGCTGATGAAACGGATCATTTCTTTCTTTATAGTATCGCTTTGTTCGGTGATGATGGCCCATGCACAGGCTAAACTATCCGCAGATGCCATCATGAAACAGGCTTATGAAGAAGCAGCAAAGGAAAATAAAAATGTCTTTCTGATGTTTCATGCTTCCTGGTGCGGCTGGTGCCACCGCATGGATAAGAGTATGAATGATGAGGGCTGCAAAAAATTCTTTGATGATAATTTTGTGATACGCCACATGGTGGTGGATGAATCAGCAGGTAAGAAAGACCTCGAAACACCTGGCGCTGCCGAACTCCGCACCAAGTATCATGGCGACAAACAGGGCATTCCCTACTGGCTGGTGTTTGACAAAGATGGCAGCCTGCTGGCCGATTCAAAAATGAGGAAAGAGGGAGAGGGGCCTGAGGCCGGACAAAACACAGGGTGCCCGGCACATCCTGAAGAAGTGGCCCATTTTATTGATGTGCTGAAGAAAACCACCAAACTGAACGCAGAGCAACTGTCTGTTATCCAAAAAAGGTTCCGCAAAAATGCAGAGTGAGGTTCATCTCACCATTTTCTTAATTCTTCTTCCAATGCCTGCCGAAGGCCGGTTTCATTCTGTTTTATCCAGGCCGGAAGATTATCCTGTGTGATCAGCCAGTCGGTTTCTTTTTTCTGCATGTTGAAGAGGATGCGGTCGCCGCGGTCATCACACACATTTACGGTCACTGTTTCCTGTTCGGGGCTTTTCAGTTTCCGGAAGTTGAACTCACGGAGCCTTCCCCCGGCTTTTACCAACAAAGAAAACTGCACCATCGGGGTGAAATGAAGTTCCATACCAATCAGAGTTAAGGAGTATAAGCAACAATTTGTGTGCTAAGCTTTACTTTCTGTTTAGGAAAAGTTCTTCACAATTATTGATCAGAGGCAAGAGCAGGGGGGCATTATCTTATCAAAGTAAAAACTCCCTTCTGAAAATAGGGTTTGTCTAAGTAATCAACCGCTTTCACGGCCCACACATAAGTGCCGGTTGCCTGTAAAGCGCCATTCACCCTGCCATCCCAGCCCTTTCCGTTTTGCCGTGTGGAAAAGAGCAACTGCCCCCAGCGGTTATAGATGCTGAAGTATTCAATGCTCTTAATTCCTGCGCCGATGGGGCGGAGCCAATCATTGAGGCCATCCCCGTTGGGTGTAAAAGCAGTGGGAACAAAAACCATCGGCCCTGTTTTAAATACTTTGATCATTATCCAGGCCGATGCGCTGCAGCCATTGGTATCAATGGCCGTTACCTGGTACTGCAATCCTGCAGCGGGGTTGTTAAATACTGCAACAGGATCAGGAATAGTGGAAGCAGAAAGGTTTACAACCGGCGACCAGCTATAGCTGATGCCACCTGTCGCATTCAGTTGCAGCGGCTGGCCAACAATGACAGCCGTATCATTTCCAGCCGAAACTTTTGACCTGGGAAACACTGTTATCAGCACAGTGTCCAATCCCGGCTTGGGGCAGCCCCTTGTATCGTAAGCGGCAAAGACGAAAGGAGTTGTCCGCAGCGGATATGCAATGGGTGTAAGTGAAGAAGGATTATCAACGTAACCAGCAGGCGACCATCGCCATGAGCTGCCGTCTGTAATGCCGCTTAGTTGTGCAGGCGCATTGTAACAAACAGAAATATCTTCACCTGCATCAGCAGTGGGGTAAGGAACAGGCGTTACAATAATGCTTCTCGTTTCTGAACAGCCGCCAATCACAGCCGTTACAGAATAAGTGCTTATTACGGGAGTGATGACAAAGGGATTCTGTACAAAAGGGTTAATGATTTGTGCCGCCGGTGTCCAGTTGTATTGCAGCCCGTCGGAAACGATTCTTAACTGTGTGGTATCGCCAAAGCAGATCGTTGTGTCATTCATCGGGAGCAGTGTTACAAAATTTACCACCCTTACCCGTACTGAATCTCTGTTGGTACAGCCGCCTGCATTCAGATCCACATAATAAGTAGTGGTAACCGGAGGTGTTACCTGCGGGGTGGGGGAATTGGGATTGGAGATATTTACCGGGGGAGACCATGCAAAGTTGCCGTTTCCGGTTGCCTGCAGTACAAGATTATCGTTTATGCAGATGAGTGTGTCACGGAAAGCAACCGACAACGGAGGACCTGTAACTATAGTAATTGGTTTCTCCACCGTATCCCGGCAGCCTCTTGTATCAGTTGCTATCAGCCTCACTGTTTTGTTTCCTGTTTGCGGATAGGCGTAAACAGGACTTTGAAGTGAAGAAACATCCAGCGATGTGGACGGTTCGCCAAAATCCCAGCTCCATACGTCGGGAACACCGTAAACAGAAACTGTCTGATCGGTAAATGTAGTGGGCCTTGTCACACATCCGCCGGTAAAACTAAAATCAGGAACAAAACCCGGATATACTTTAACAGAAGCAGTAGTGGAGTCGGCGCAGGTGAGGTTGCGGTTGATGACGAGTTTAACAGAATAAAGCCCCGTATCAGTAAATGTATAGTTCAGGTTTGTTCCGCTGAAAAAATGTATGGGGTTACCGGCCTGGTCTGTTATTTCCCAGATGGTGGAAATTATTACCGGGCTGTTGCTCTGGTTCACCAATGAAATGCTTTGTGTGCTGCCGCAAAGAAAATATTCAGGGTCAAGCGAAGCAGAAGCGATGCTGCAGTCTGCTACATTAATTTGCATGTCCTTCCGCTGCACGGCAATCACCTGGCCATTCCGGATTTCTTCCACGCATACTTTTACCACATAAATACCGGCAGCCGGCGCCACACCCTGTATGAGGCCGGTGGTGGGGTTCACAGTAATACCACTGCCAAGGGGCTGTGTGGCTGAATAGGCAGGGCTGGCATAGGGAACGGAAGGATAGGGAGGCGGGTCCGGCGCTGAAGTGCCGCCTCCGGAAGCAGTACTGTTGTAGGCTTCGCAAAAAGAATAATGCAGTTCATCGCCATCGGGGTCAGTGGCTCCGAAGCTGTAGGTGAAACTGTTGCCTGCACAAACCAAAACAAGATCGCTGCCGGTGAACCGGGCGCTGTTATTCTGAGGTCCGGCTCCAATGGGTAAGTTACCCGGGATTTCTCCGGTGAAGGTGGCGCCTACGCCGGAGTAGCCGGGGGTAAGGTTGGTGATGCCTGCAATACGGAAATTAATCTGGCTGGCCAGTATATAACCTTGCAAAGATGCAGGGACAGACAGCGTAAAATTATAGGTGGCTACAAAAAAACAGACCTGCGGAGGGTTGCTGATGCAGGGATTGGTATTGGGCAGGTTGATATTCACCTCGCTGATCATCGGGGCGTTGAAGTCCTGAAAACGGAAGCCCGTTGTTTTATCAAACACCGAAACAATGGCTACGGAAGGAAAAGCAGCGGTGCTGCCGCAGCGCTTGTAATATTTTAAGGTCACATTATAATTGTGCCGGCCATTGCTGAAGCCCAGGTAAGTGTAATACATTTCCCCGCCGGTGATATGACCGGCCTCGGCTGCTGAAAACAGCAGGAGGAGCAATATGGTTGCGGCAAATCTTTTCATATAACTAACTGCAAGGGGCTGCTTTTGTGCAGGGTTACTAAAATTACACAATTAAACGGCTGTGGCTTTATCCCGGTTGCTTGCTGCTGTGTACTACGCAGCACAGGCAAAGCAGCATGCAACTGCCTCAACGATTTGCCGGTCTTTTACAGACTGAAACAATTCACCGTTATTTATGTTTAATTTACGCAGCATTAACAGCTAAAGATTCGGGCATGAAAAAACTACTGGCGGCTTTTTTACTGTTTCCTTTTTTATCAATGGCCCAGGACACAGCGGCCAGTCAATGCAGGCTGATAAAAGAAACGGACCCTTACACGAAGGAGACCAAACTCTCCACCGGTTTTGTTTTCCTGGACGGCGCTTCGGTAACGATTGATGCGGACAGCAGGGAGATCATTGTCCTGTTTTCATTAGACGGGCCGGAAAAATGCTTTGATAACAACGGCACAGCCGATGTTTTCTTTGAAGGCATCAAAAGCAAGACCATGAGCCGCAATGCCGGCACTATGAACTGTGAGGGGCTGTTCCAGTTTGTTTTTAAAAATTCCCGCAACACACCCACCAGCCTGCTGCAGCGGATCTGTACCAAAAAGATCACCCATATCATTTTCACCGGCAACGGCAAAAAACCCGTTACGGTGAATGTGGGACCAAAAGAACAGGAAGCGCTGATGGCGCTGGCAACTTGCCTGGTGACTGAGGGGAGGACGCTGATAAAGTAAGCCACTTCCTTTTTCTGCCGGGAACTTCATCCCGCCGCCGTTAGCGGAGCTATACTATGATATTCCGGCCAGGAAAGAATCCCGGAATAAGTCAGCAAAAACTCTTATGAGAAACTATTCGTAACAACCAAAGCATGTAGTATAGTTATTACGCAGGAATGAAATTATGTACTATTTGTCCACAACTGCCATTATCATTATTTCGCAGTGTAGTTGATCCGTAGCTATTCAATCCTTCCTTTGAAAACCGCCTTATTCCGTCACCTTCAATCCCGACCTTATGAAAGAGCAACTAAACACTGGTTACCCGGCTCATGAAAATACCCGGTTACCATTGCAGCAGTTAGTAGATGGTTTAGTAGGTAACTCCCTGCCCATTACTATGAGCAGGAACAGTGAAGTGGTGAATGAAGTGGGTAGGGGAGTTATCCTGCAGTCGGTTGATTACCGGCTGATCGGCCTGGTGGACGAATTACTGACCACGGTCATTACGAATTCCCGCAAAGGAGATATTCATATTTCAGCTGAAAAGAGAGCCCAGGACCTGGTCTTGCATATCGAAGAACGCAATAATTACAACGGGTATGCCCTTTCCTTCAGCATTGGCACGATGATGGGGGATGCTGCATTAATGGGAGGACGTATTGATATCAGTTCCCCGAATAAACTGGTAACGGTCATTTCACTTTCATTACCTGGAAAGATGGTGGCTTAAATAAAAAATCCCGGCGGTACCGGGATATTGTCTTTTCGTTTCACTTATTTTTTAATACCTGTAGTGTTCCGCTTTGAGCGGTCCGCTCTTTTTTGCATTATACAGGTGATTGCTGCATTGTGGTATCAAGGTCGGTGGATTGACCGAGAGTAATGACCACATTGTTCACCGTTTTGGTATCATAACCAGATTTTGAGAACTGGATATTATATGTGCCGGGGACTGGAATTGTAAGTGAATATTCTCCAAAACCATCTGCAACGGCATTATATGGCTGACCAACCACCTGAACCGAAGCACCAACAACAGGATCGGAGGTGGCATCGTCAGTAATTGCGCCTTCAAGCTTTGTGGCTGATGAGGCGGGGTCTAATATCTCCCTGTTTGCTTTGTAGGCATTGTAAAACCCCAGATGTGTTGTTTTAAACTGAACAGCCAGCATGTCCATTTGTTCTTTTAACATTTCATCACCCTGTTCCAATTTTAGTTTGATGGTTTGGCTGATGGAAGTGCGGTTGGCAACTGCATTACGCGGCGCCGGCACTGATACTGAATAGGCGTCGATGGCATCACTTAAGGCACCGGTTTTTACCACTGTAACGCCAAATGGAATCAATGCAGCTGCATTGGCCAGAGCAGCATCCAGGATATTACTGCATTGGGGGCTGAGTAATTCATCCCTGAGGCGATTGAGCCCGCTGTAAGTCAGCGTTACCTGTTCTTTCAAAACGGTGTTGTTTGTTGATGCTGCAAAGGCGGCGATAGCGCCTGCAATGTCCAGTGTTTTCTCGATTAATGACTGCTTTTGCTCTGCCTTATTAGCGGCATGTCCTGTAATAATAGAAATTTCCTGCTGCGCTGCTTCCCGCAAGTCGTCAAGAATGACTTCAAATGAATTTACAGCCGTTGCAAAGGCAGGGACTGTGGCTACAGTGACTGCGTTTTCATCACAATGTGTGAACACTGCATCAAACATGTTGAACTTTGCTTCTTGTCTTGAATTCATAATCTAAAGTTTAAGGTTAAAAAATGGTTAAGTAATGAAGTTAAATTCTCCGGATTTTACTACCTATACCTGAAACTGGTATAAAGAGGAGAGGTAATGGTATTTGCTATTTTGTACTAAGTATTTACACTTTTAAATAGCCGTTAAAGGTGGTGGAGATGGCGATTTTATTAACTGAGATGCTCCCTGCATGTCTGCAGATGCCCTTTGCATGAATGTAATTGGCCTTTGCATGATTGAAATCTGCCATTGCAGCAGTGTAAACTGCCATTGCCTGAATGTAAATGGCTTCTGTATTAATGTAATTGTCTTTTGCATGACTGCAAGTGGGCGTTGCAGCAATGTAAGTGTCCTTTGCATTACTGTGATCTTCCATTGCGTCAGCGTAAGCTGTCAATGCAGCAGTGTAACAGGTCTTTGCAGTGTAGTAAGTGTCCTTTGCAAGGGTTGAAAATCCGTTAGTTAGGGGGAAAATTGATTTTGCAATGTTTTTTTTTGGGTTAGTTTTTTATTTTCTTTCTTTCAGGCAGTGTTTTGAATACAGAAGCATTTCTTTTATGTTCTTTTGGCTTGAACCAAAAGAACCAAAAATTCAAGTCCCAGCGAATGCTCCGCCACCGGAAGGGCCCGTGCAGATGGCGGATAAGTTCTTACTTTTCTTTGTCCTGGAACAAAGAGAAGTAAGAAAAGAAAGTTCAAGGACAAACGAATGGCGCCGCCCGTTTATCGGGCCAGCGCACCTTTTTTAAATGGGGCGGAGGAGTAATTATTTGAACATTATGGATAAGTGAGGCGAGTGAAGCAAGACCCTTACTGCGTGTTTTGCGAATACCCCGATAGCGCTGTGTTCCGCCTTGAATTTCTTTAAAGTAATTAGTGGCTGATAGTACGACGGAACAAGGCGCGGGGAGTGGCTGGAAATCTGGGCCTGTTTTTGCAGTTTTTGGATTGGGGGAATGGTTGGTGAGGACACGAACCAAGGCGGAAATACTATTATTAAATTCGTTTGCATTTTTTATCTTTGTCATGTACTAAGAGCAATCTGCGTGCAACCACAGCAAGACCCGTTTCACAGCGGGTTTTGTCATTCAGGTAACTTCCCGATATATTGAAAAACGTTATTAGTTGTATATTCAATTGTATTATGTGTGTAGCTTAAGATAAGCTGAGGCAGCCCCAATTTTGCAGGATATGTTCAACTTTTTTGTATGTTCTTTTGGCTTGAACCAAAAGAACCAAAAGTTCAAGTTCCGGCGAATGCTCCGCCGCCGGAACGGCCCGTGCAGATGGCGGATAAGTTCTTACTTTTCTTTGTCTTGAAACAAAGAAAAGTAACAAAAGAAAGTTCAAGGACAAACGAATGGCTCCGCCCGTTTGCCCAGCCAGCGCACAGGGAGACCCTGATTGGCTAATATCTTACTATTGATTTGCAGTGAATGGTACAAGACTCCGCTTCGTGATTTGTGCAGACTCTAAAGGCGCTTACGTTCCGCCTTGAATTTCTTTAAAGTAATTAATGGCTGATAGTACGGCGGAACGAGGCGCTGGGAGAGGCTGATGATGCCAGGTTTAATTTGTGCGAAATAGCCAAAAAAAATTTTCTTTCTTTTGTCTTGATACAAAAGAAAGAAACAAAGAAAAAATCAAAAACCCGTAGTTTTGATTTGCCCGCCTTCGCTGAAGCTATAGCGGATAAACTTTCAAATTATCATGTAGCTTAGCTCTTTTACAACACCACCCTGTCATCCCTCTTAGTTGTGGTTTGATTGAGAAAAGTTCTTTTAAATACCTCAGGTTGGCAGCTTTTATAGTTATCGGTTGTGGTTTGATTGAGAAAAGTTCTTTTAAATACCCGGTGATGATTTGTATAGTGAGTGTATCAAGTTGTGGTTTGATTGAGAAAAGTTCTTTTAAATACCGGCGTAAACTTTTTCAAAAAACTATTGAGGGTTGTGGTTTGATTGAGAAAAGTTCTTTTAAATACCTTTTTCTACTTCATGCTGGATTGATTCTTTGTTGTGGTTTGATTGAGAAAAGTTCTTTTAAATACCGTCGTTCGCATCAAATGTTAACCCGCGTGTGTTGAGGTTTGATTGAGAAAAGTTCTTTTAAATACCCGTTAGGTAGAAATCAAGATGAAGATTATGGTTGTGGTTTGATTGAGAAAAGTTCTTTTAAATACCCTGGTAATTGTTCCACGTGGACTGTATCATGTTGTGGTTTGATTGAGAAAAGTTCTTTTAAATACCCTGCGTTGCTTTTTGCAGGCAA
>JBQTHS010000043.1:0-9704 GCA_052389635.1 Bacteroidota bacterium
TAAGCTGCTTTTCAGTGGGCTTTTTTGCTTTGATCTCCTTCCAGAGATGATAGCAATCCCGCAGGATGGATTCAATGGTGAAAATTTCCAGGAAGACTTCTTCCCGGCTGAGCCTTACCAGGGTAATGTCCCTTCTGATCTGGTTAAGCTCATGCCAGTAATAATACCTTTTGATAAGGTATTCATTGCGAAGCTGTATGAGTGCGGGTGAGCGGCCTTTCATTGGTTGTAAAAATACCAAATTATTTGTTATTGCAAAAACCCCCGCCTGCTAAGGCCGGGGGTCAGTGGAATCCCGATAAACAGGGATGCTTATTCCACCATTATTTTACCATCGGTAAGTTGCTCCTGCAATTGCGAAAGCACAGTAAGGTTATGATCATCGCCGTTGTAATCTTCCGGGTAGCTGGCCCGCCAGCGAAAGGCCGCTGCCAGGGCTTTTAACAGACTATCTTTTATCTGTTGTGCATCGCTGCAAGGGATGCATATGCATAGCTGGTTGTCTTTTATGGCAATCATGATATACCTCCTTCTATTATTGATTTAATAATAGAGATGTTTACCAGGTTGGTGGCCCTTATGTTCAGCAGGCGTGGCACACCTGATCGGGTTACATACCACACGCCGGTTTCTTTATCTGGCGGCACTTTTATAGCCTGTTTAGTTTTATAAAGCGCTTTCAGGTTTTTATCTACTGCCCCGTTTCGCTGCTTGCCAAACAGCCTCCTTATCTGCATGGCGCAATAATATATCTCGCCTTCATGAGTTTTTTGAGTACAGTACTCCAGCAATTCATTGATGCCAGCTGCGCTCAGCAGGTTGCCGATGCTGATACCAGCCTTGCCATAGCTGCCCGTTTTGCGAATGGCCGGAAGCACTTCATTGGTTACCCATTTGCGGAATTTTTTAGCTTCGGGTTTGTTGCTTCGGAAGATGAGATTGTAAAGGCCGGATTCATTGATAAAGTTCATTTTTCTTAACTGACCCGACCTAAGTATTTCTGAGGTCAGCTTTTCATCTTTGTCAAGTGCTTTCAGGCTTTCTGTAGGATTGGACAATCCTAAAATTTCACAAACATCAATTGCTAAAAACCACGGCTCATTATTGATTAGTTCAATATGAACCGTCATTGAATTGGGAGAGAATTGAAACTCCATTGGGAGTTGTGAAGCCGTTTTTGCTTCGTGACTGTGGTTTGGCATAACATACAGTTTAAGTTAATAAAAAGGCCCCGTGTGCCAAACCACAGTCCACTTGTGTAGAGAGAGTCAACCGATTTTACGGTTTCACGGGGCTTTAAGTTTAAACCTAAAAGTTGATTGAATTGCATGTGAAAAGTGATTTGGCAATTCAAATATAGAGCTTTTTTTACACCGGAGTGTTTTTTTATTGCTCCTTTACCACCTTATTATTCTGAATAAAGAACCACTTGTTTTCTGTTTCAATGCCGCCATAGGAGTTAGTGCCTTTATACTTACACCTGACCACCCAAAACTTATCAAGGGGTGTAACCTTTGACCATTCAATAAATACTATGCTTGACGCATCTTTTGCATTAGCCTTTATATACTCCCTGACTACCGCAACTGAACCATCCAGTTCATCCTGAGCAGGGGCGGGGCCAACAGCTTTTATTGTCATTTCTCTATTGTTAAAATCATAAGAAGCGCCTGCATATTCTTCAAGTCCATAAAAGTCTTTTTCTCCTTTTTCCAAGTATTTTTTTAACCCTTCCGGAGTCACCCCGGAGTAATCTTCAATAACATTATTAGTTGTATATATGTCCTTCAGGGTCATTTCTCTTTTGTTATAAACGATCCTTTTGGAAATATTATCTCCGTAAGAACCCTTCAACTCATAAGTAACCTCAATAATATCGCATTCGTTAGCTTTAAGGAAATTTCTAAGCGCTGTCATTTCTGTATTACTGCCAACAGAATGACCGTTTGCATCCATTCTCAAAACTCCCAAATCAGACTGACATGTTTTTGCCGGTGGCAATTCTTCTACTATGGCAGTTTTAGTTGTACTATCCGGGGGAATTACTACTTTTTCAGTTGTTACCGGTCTGTCTTTTTTTTGGTTGCAAGCTGATAATATCAGCAAAAGAAATAATACTTTTTTCATGTTAAAGGTTTTTGGTTAATGTAATTTCTTCAGCCAGCTTTGGTAGATGGCCTTGTATTGCGTTACTAAAGTATTTAATTCCCCGTAGCTGCAAAGGTTCAGGGTTTTTTTCTTTGCGCTGCTTTTGGTGAGCAGCCAGTGGTTAAACTGGCTATAGTCGCTTTTCCACTCCAGCCCGTTTTCAGTAACCACCTGCTTCCGGGTGATGACTCCCATCTCCCTGGCCATTGCAATAATGCTGCGGATCATCTTTTCCCGTGGTTCTTTCTTTTCTGTTTTTTGGTTATTCAGCATCTTCAGTAGTTCATGCGCTTCGGTAAACGTCATGGCGGCTACACTTTCGGTGCGGCCATTGGTGTATTGATATACCAGGCTGTTCTTCTGCTCATGCATTTTTCGCACCCGCAGGGCCGTATGTATGCCTGCTATCTGTGGTTTTGTTATGTCTTTCATTCCCCGGTAGTTTTTGCGGTCAATGCTTTCACCTTATCTTCCTCGGCGCTTAATTCATATTCATAATGGTCGCTGTTCTCACTGCCGCAGCTTAATTGGTAGCGTATCAGCCTGGGTGTGATGATGGTTATCTCCGTAACCATGCGGGGCAGCTGCTCCGGGTCGTGCATAATGTAAAGCATCTGTTTCAGATCATATTTTGTTTTTATCTCCATCAGCAGCCTTTAATTATTGATGCCGCTATACCTATGATGATGATAACGGCAAGTGCTTTTAACACCCAATCAGGAAACGGTTTTCGTGGCTGGTAGTTCATTTTGCGTTTGTATTAAGTGTGTAATATATTGCTGGTAACGATCAGTAATGGCGGCCAGCATGTCTATATCATCCTGGTGCGGAAAATCAGGGTCGGCCATGCTGTTGAATGCAAGTATGGCCGCATCTTCCCGGTTTTGTTTAAAAAGTTGCTGTATTTCTTTTTTTGTCATGGTCTTATTTTATCAATATAATTCTTTGCTGCCTGCAAAGTTAAAAAATGCACATAGGGCAGGGTGGCTATGCGGTAGTAGCCTGCCAGCAGGGTGATGGTGAAGCCCCGGTATGTAGTGCTGAAGTGGGTCATACTTTGTTCCATTCGGTTTCATAATGTTTGTTACGCAAATAGTTATCTGCTATCATCGGCGTAAGCCATTGGTTGCGGCTCAGGTATTTTTTATAGTGATGCAGGCTGTAGAATGCTTTTACCTGGTCGGTCTTACTAAGTTTGCCCCAAACCTGCTCTGCTTTATACCGGTTGCGCTTGAGTGGATATTCATCATAGAAGCGTTTGAATGAAACCACAAAATCACTTTCTACTACCGTTACATCTGCATTGAAGCTGGCACCAGCCTGCAATTTGTGAATGGTGACCGGCACTGCTCTTTTAAAGTGATCAATCACTGTTTCATCCATATCCGTTTTGGTACAATCAATCATACACAACGTTTCTTTTTCATTATATACCAGCTCGGCCTGGCCGCTGTATTTGGGTGATGTAATAAGGAATCGTCTCATTGCCTGTTACGTTTTAAATTTTCTCTTTGTGCTTTCAATGCATCTATTACTGCCTGCTGGCTGTCCACCCGGCCTTCCAGGCTTTCAATCTGCATATCCACTACCGGGATCATTGTTGTAATAAAATAACCACTGGATGATCCGATAAGGATAGCAGGGCTGCATAAATTCATTTGCCTGATATAGTTTACCATTTTACGGATGCGGGTATCGGATACGGAACTATAGCCCGCCAGCTTATACCATGTGCTTAACTTTCCCCCGGTTATTCGCCGGTTCTCATTTGTATCTTTCAAAACCTCCAATAACATTGGCACCAGTTTTTGTTTTTCAAAATCGGTCAGCTTTTCGGTAATGTTATTGAAGAGGGTTAAGGCCATATCATTTATTTTTCGCAAAAAGGATAAAGGCAAGTTGTTTCGTTTGAAAATCAACAGTCGGATACATTCTTGTGATAATGCCTTTGCATTCTTCTACACTGTAGCCGGTATCGAGATAGGACATGAATGGATTTAGCTTATCAAGCAGAAAGAGTTTTACGGCCATGATCTTGCCGATGCCTTTACTTACTCCTTTCAGAATAATATCATATTCCATCCCTGGTATATGTTTACCTGGATTGAATAACCGGATGGTAGTGAAACAGCGGCAATCAAGTTTATTGTTCCAATTATATGAAAAGGGCATTGTTTCCATTATTAAAATATTTGTTTCGTCAACATTGTTTTATACCGCTTGCCCCAGGCAGCTTTTGCGCCATCTTCCCAAATGATAAAATTCCTTTTCCCTTCATACCTGCTTTTTACAAAGGCAATCATGTTCTTCACGAATACTTTTATCTGTGCATCAAACATGCAATCGCAGGCTACTGATCCACGGGGTCTCCTTCCTTCAGCATGAGAGATCACAATGAATATTTTTTTCTGCCCTTTCTTGCCCTTAACATATTTCGCCTTCAAAGCGAGCCACTGTTCTTTGGTGAACCGTGAATACTGAAAGCTGTCTATGATAATTATTTTGGCGCTCTGCTTTCTGCCGAGCAGGTAAACCAGGTCGTCATAGGGTCAGCTATCTATCACATCATATCCATTTACCAGCTGCCCGGTACTTGCCAGTTCGGCAATGCCGCTTCGCTCCACATTCATCCGCACACTTTTGCTATGGCCCTCTTCATACACCACATGGAGTATCTTTCCGAATTGAGAAAACTGCTTTACCAGGATGTTTGCAAAAGAGCTTTTTCCGTCGCCTGAATTGCCCCAAATAAAGATGTCAAATCCCCACTCTATTTCTCCCAAACTTTCAGCCAATTCCTTTGATATTAAATGACTTATATCCGAATGCTGAATTTGTAAAAACTGCTGTATGCTCATCTTTTTTCCGCTCAATTTTCTTCTTTTTCGGGCAGCTTGTTTTGGTTCTTCTAATTGAATTTCAATCATTTGTCAAATTATTATGGTCAAATACCCCTTTGATTCGCTACTTTTTCGCCATGCTTTATTATTATTCTACTGTGTTTTGGTCATCCATCAGGTGAATTGTGGCCGTTCATCAATCATCTTAATTGTTGTGGTGAACGGG
Organism: Bacteroidota bacterium; assembly: GCA_052389635.1. Lineage (GTDB taxonomy): Bacteria > Bacteroidota > Bacteroidia > Chitinophagales > Chitinophagaceae > JJ008. The sequence continues at coordinate 5,215 of JBQTHS010000043.1, forward strand.
AAGTGTTCTTTGTTTACAAGTTGTATCATCTCCATCAGCGTTACTGATCCGGAAAAAAGAATATGCTGATTGTTCTTCCATTCTATTTGCAACACCAGTCGTTTGCCGTTGCCTTTGTCCGGATATTTGGATGGTTCTATTTTGAACCTGTGTACAATGATTGGCTCGTTCAGTATCCGGCTGAGTTTTATTTTGTCGCCGGTGAAAGCCATCTCGGTTGGCTTTATATTCATCTGTGAAAAGAAATTCATGCAATAAGGTTTTGGTTAAATGTTTTGCGTTGCAGTGATCAGTCCATCCTTTGTAAGAAGCAATGGACTGCGGGTTGGGATTTTTTGCCAGCATCCGGGCAAAGTTTTGTTTGATGGTTTTGCGCAGCCGGGTATGTGTATGATAAAATACATAGCCGACAAAATCAACTCCTCTGGCTTCTACAGGAAATATTTGCCAGTTGCTTTTTACTTCCAGTTTCAGTTTTTCATTCAGGTATTGGCGAATGGAAATAAATAATGAGTGCAGATGTTCTTTACTATGACTGAGTATTACCAGGTCATCCGCATAGCGGAAGTAATACTTCACCTGCATCTGCTCTTTAAGCCAGTGATCAAACCAGGTGAGATAGAAATTGGCGAGGTATTGACTCAGATAGTTGCCAATTGGTAAGCCTGGTGCGCTGTCAATCACTTCATCAAGCAGGGCCAGCAGCTGCACATCTTTGAACTTGCGGCGGAGCAGGGCTTTTAGTACAGCATGATCAATACTTGGATAGAATTTCTTTATATCCAGCTTGATGCAGTACTGTGTGCCTGGCTGATCCCTGAGCGCCTTTTTAACGGCATTTGCAGCCCCGTGTATGCCCCGTCCTTTTATGCAACTGAATGTGTCGGCAGTGAACACGGCTACAAACAGCGGCTCCAGTACGTTCATTACGGCATGGTGTACGATGCGGTCAGGATAGTAGGGCAGTCGGTATATTTCCCGCTCCTTCGGTTCATATATTTTGAAGATGGTGTAAGCTGAGGTGCGGTAAGTTCCCGCATTCAGTTGCTTATGCAGGGACATCAGGTTATCCTCCTGGTTGCGTTGATGAATGCGCACACCATATTGCCAACCCTTGCCTTTGCAGGCTTTGGCATCAGCCAGCTGGAGATTATCCAGGCTGATGATCTGCTGATATAGGTTAGTGTGGCGTTTCATTGCTTGTACCTGGCTTTAAGTTGCTCAATCCTTTTGTGCAGTTTTTTTTGTTCTTCAGCAAGAAAGTCATCAACGACTAAAGAATTAGCATTGATGATACTGGCAACCGACTTCTTATGCTTGTTATATGTAAGTGTTGCCATTCTTTTATACTTCTGTTCAGCGGTCAATCGCTTAATTGGTTTTTTCTGAAATGCTGACCAGCAATAATTAAAATTCCCAAACCCAAATATTTGTCCTAATCTCTTTACTACTCTTTTCATCTTTGCATCAAATTCTTCATCTGCATGATGATCGCCAACAAATTTTCCGAGTAAGTAATCCTCTTTATTATTGATGCGATAATTATCTGCTACTGAACATCCGTATAAAGTGTGAACACCTAATGCCATCGTTTTACTTTGCTTTTTAAAACTGGTCTTCGCTTATACTACCAACCAGTTTATCAGTAAATCATTTTTCGCCAAGAGGCGGGGCCTGCGCTGTATCTCTCATCTGCATAGGTGAGAGCTGACATTCGAATTCGAGTTCTGATTATCGTAGTCGTTGTACGACAGCCTGGAACCGGAGGACAGCCCTATCACAGCGCACCGCCTTACTCCCTTATAGCAGGAAGTACTGCTTGTATAGCTTCTGGTAATGCTTGCCTGCATACTCGGCTACTTCTCTGCTTATAAAGCAAAGGCGAGAGCCGACAGTCGAATGCGAGCGCCGATCATCGCAGTCGCCGTACGACAGCCCGGAACCGGAGGACAGCTTAAACCACGGATAGTATTTATCCCAAAGGCCATTTTTCCAATTCGGTTCCCAGGGTTTTCCATCATTGGCTTCCTGATTGAGCGCCTCCGCTATGATCACCAGCTGTGCATGTGCCAGTGTAGCCAGCTGATGGCGCTTAGGCATGGTGCCTACTTTTGGCAGCGCTTTTACCGGATCAAGTCCGAGATATTTACATGCTGCCTGGAATGTTTTAATTTTTGTTTTCATCGCAATTGGTGTGCCGGTGCACCGGCATTTTAAATGATGAAGAAATCGGTGTAGAGATCAATAAATTGGTTGCCTGCATACTCGGCCAGCTCCCTTGTCTGAAAGCAAAGGCGAGAGCCGACAGACGAAGCCGAGTACCGACCAACGAAGTCGTAGTACGACAGCCCGGAACCGGAGGACAGATCAAACCACGGATAGTATTTCCATTCGTTGGAATCTTTCCAATTTGGTTCCCATCCGTTGTTAAGAACTTTGGCAACTACCTTTAGCCTTTTGTAAGCCGCTTCGTCCTTAGTGTCCTGATCGTTACAGACCGTTGCAGGGTCTATGCCAAGTTGCTTACAGGCTTCGTCAAATGATTTAATTCTTTCCATGTTGTTTGGTTTTAGATTATGAAAAAATCAGTGTAGATGTCTTTGAACTGATTAGCGGCATACTTAGCCAACTCTGCTGACTTGAAGCAAAGGCGAGAGCCGACATACGAAGCCGAGTGCCGATAATCGCAGTCGTAGTACGACAGCCCGGAACCGGAGGACAGGTCAAACCATGGATAATATTTGTATTGGTTGTCGTTTGCCCAATCGGGTGTCCAGTCTTCGTTCAAAGCTTTGCAGACAATGATCAGCTGTGCATGTGCTGCAATACATTTGAAGTCTTTTCCCAATTCACCGGACACAGTTAATTCCGATTGTGTGATGCCTAATTCACGGCAGGCATCTTCAAAGGTTTTTACCCTGTCCATAATGTTGCCGGAGGGCTTTGCCGCAGCAGCAGGAATTTTTAAGATTTGCATTTGGCTTTATTTTTAATGAATAATGACTTTTCAAATAAGGCCCCCTGTAGAAACAGGTTGCCGTGTTTTATCAACAACTATTAAATAGGTCACGCAGGCACTATCTCCTCCTTCTTCACAGTGACAAAAAACTTTTCGTCCTGGTCAATTTCTACATAGCACTCTTCTTTCAATTTTTTCAGCAACTTCTCGTCTTTCTCCGCCAATATTGATTCTTTGTTTATTTCCTCGGTGGTTCGGACAAAGGGCTTCATCAGGGTGTTCTTTTTCATCAACTCCAGCACAGCTTCCCATGTAAATTTTTTGTCCTTTATCACTTTCGGTGTACCCGTGCGGAAGCCAATTGTTGTATGGAGAAGCTCCAAACTTTTCTTTTTGCCCCAAGCGTTTTTTTGCTCTCTTGCGAACACATGCAATATGTCGTTCGGCTCTTCCAGTTCTTCTTTTAAATCAGTGATCTCATCCTGGTACTTGGTTTTTACCTTGTTAATTTCTTCGTTCATTTTCGCCTCAATTTTCTCAAGCTTGTTGTAGCCGGTAGCAAATTCATTACTTGCTTTTTCTGCCTCTTCCAGCGTTACGTTGGCGAATGTTTTTTTTGAGATTCTCTTTGCCATGATTGTTTTTTTATAGTTAATAAATGTGTAATTCATGATGTTTTTGCAGGTAATGTGCGGTCAGCTCTTCTGCTGCCTGCTCTAATGCCTGGCGGAGACCTGTGAAATTGAAAAAGCATTCTTTGAACCGGTCAATCATATCATGGCAGCACCACAATTGTTCGGTGGCAGTGCAACTGTTGATGCTTCGTATTATCACTTCTTTGTAGGGGGTGAAATGTTGTTCGGTCATGATGAATATTTTTGGTGAATGGAATTGTTTATTTGCCTTACCAGATTTTTTGTGAATTCATCCTGCTGCCACATATCGTATCTGCCGGTGAACATCCAAAAGGCGCAGGCTTCGTCTGCCTCAATGCTGATGGTGTATTTCTTCTTTACCCTGATGGCATTTGTATAGAAGCGCCTGTACATCCTGAACAGAACCCCATGCAGTACCTGCGCTTCTATACCTTTCGGTGTAATGCTTGTGCATATCAGGGCAAGGAACTGGTGCAGGGCTGTGAACTCGGCATATGTGAGGTTTTTGAGTTTCATGCTTCCCTGGTAATTTGTAAAAGCCTTTGTTCTATTTCCTTCAGCGGTATCAGGTACATTGGGTCTTCGGTATCAAGCGAATCGTTCATGCTGTCTATACCATGCCGAACAGTGCTTGCGTCAATGTTTAACATCGGCGCTATCATTGGGCTGCTAAATCCGCAGTAATATGTGACCAGCCATATAATAAGCCTTCTTGGTATTACATGTTTTTTTTCGTTGCTCTTCTTTAATAAATCTGAGTAACTGATATTGCATACGCTTAATACCTGCTGAATGATAAGCTGCGGGTTCAGGTGATTTACCTTTATTCTATACATTAAGCTGACTGGCTTGCCGATCTCATCGGATAACTTTTT
>JBQTHS010000044.1:0-70573 GCA_052389635.1 Bacteroidota bacterium
GGGATTCTTTATGTTGATTTTTAGTTGTTATTATCTGGCTGTCAACAAAAGCATACCCGGCTTCTTTCCAAAAAAGAAGTAATAAAAATAATAGCTCCGATATGCCTTTGTGAATGTCATGTAACAAATGTAGTTTTCTCTTTGAACAAATCCAACTCTCTCTTAGAATTATTTTCTTTTGCCACCTGACCCGGCATCATTCATCCTGATTTTCCGGCCCCGGTAGTTCTTGCCGTCTATGGCTTTTATCATTTTTTTAGCAGCCCCGGCTTCTATTTCCACCCAGCTGTTCATCTCTTTCATATCAATCCTGCCCAGTACATCCTTTTTCAGGTCACTCATATCAAGAATGAACTGCAGGAAACTGGCTTTGTAAAAACCATCTTTTGTTCCGAGGTTCACAAACAACCGCTGGTAATTACCATTCCCGCCTCCAAAGGAATCTTTACTGACAAATCTCCTGCCGCCAGTATCCCGTTCTCTTGATGGTCTTTCTCTTCCCTCTCCTCTCCTTTCGATTCTCCTGTCATCTATCCGCATATTCAGGTCGGCAGCATTTTCATAATATTTCAGGAACCTGTCAAACTCAAGGGCTGCCACCCTTTGCATGATCTCTTCCTTATCAATTTCAGAAAATTTTTCCTTTAGCGCCGGCAGGTATGTTTCATATTGTCCGTGACTTATATCTGCACTCAGCATTTTATCAATAAAATGAAAGAACTGCTTGCGGCAAACATCTTTTCCTCCGGGAACATCCATTTTGTGGACCCTTGCATTCAATATTTTTTCTATCTGGCGCAGCCGGTATGTTTCTTTGGGTGTTACAATGGAGACGCAAACGCCGCTTTTGCCCGCCCGCCCTGTACGGCCGCTGCGGTGGGTATAAACTTCCACATCATCCGGCAGTTCATAATTGATAACATGGGTGATGCCCGTTACATCTATCCCTCTTGCAGCCACATCGGTGGCGATCAGCAACTGAATGCTTTTATCCCGAAAAAGCCCCATCACTTTGTCCCGCTGTTGCTGCGTGAGGTCGCCATGTATGGCATCAATATCATAGCCTTCCCTTGTCAGCCGTTCAGCTATATCCTGCGTATCAGCTTTGGTCCGGGCAAATACAATCCCGTAAATGCCGGGATTAAAATCAATGATGCGTTTTAAAACTTCGTACCGGTTGTGGTGCTGCGTTGCATAATACTGGTGGTCTATATTGGCAGCTCCTGCATTCGTTTTACCAATGGTAATTTCAAAGGGCTTGTCCATGTACCTTTTACTCACCTGCCGTATTTCCGGGGGCATAGTGGCGCTGAAGAGCCAGGTGCTTTGCCGGTTGGGTGTGTTTTTCAGGATAAATTCAATGTCATCTTTAAACCCCATGTTCAGCATTTCATCTGCCTCATCCAGCACCACATAATGAATCTTTTCGAGATTGATGGCTTTACGTTCTATCAGGTCAATCAACCGGCCGGGAGTGGCCACTACTATATGAGTGCCTTTTTTCAGGTCCCGTATCTGCATAGTAATGGAAGTGCCGCCATATACGGCTGTAACAGCAATATGCTCTTTCTTGTTTTTAAAAGTATTGAGGTCGCTTGTTATCTGCAGGCATAATTCCCGGGTGGGGCAAACGATCAGCGCCTGGGGAAACCGGTCTGCCTTATTGATCAATTGCAGGAGCGGCAGGCCGAATGCGGCCGTTTTGCCGGTGCCGGTCTGGGCCAGTCCGATAAAATCTTTGGTGCCTTGCAATAAAACGGGAATGGCTTTGTCCTGTATAGGTGTGGGCTGGGTAAAACCCAATGCTTTAATGGAATGAAGCAATCCTTCTTCAATACCCAGCGCTTCGAATGTAACCACTGATTGAATGATTTAAATGATTTGGGAAATAAGGCGGCAAAGGTAGCTTTTAATAAGGGGAAAGGGCAATGTATTTAAAATAAGAAGCCTTCCGCCAGCTGGCGGAAGGCTTCAATGATTGCTTGCCATGTGAAAATCTTACTTGGTAACACTGTCCTTAACGGGAGCTGCGGTAGTATCCGGAGCAACGGGAGCAGCAGTGTCAGGAGTAACAGGAGCAGCTGTGTCAACTTTAGTTGTATCAGCATCAGTTTTCTTGTCACCACTGTTGTTACAAGCTACCATTGCAGTAGCGATCAATGCAATTGCAAATACTTTTTTCATTTTCTGTTTTTTTGTTATTTGTTGAAATATTTCAGTCTTAATACCCGGAACCGAAAAAGGTAACCCGGCTTTTAAAGTTTTTTTTAGATGCGGCAGGCCCGCCTGACCGTCTTTATTATATTTTTTTTATAGTCGGGCAGGGTTACTATTTTTAAAATCCAGTATTAAACAAGGGAATGTGAAAGCTCCAGCAGACGAAAAGGCCTTATTGGAAGGATTGGCAACCAGCGATAAAAGAGCCGTAGAAACAATTTACAGGGAGAACTTTAATATGGTTCAGGCCCTGATAATCAACAACAACGGCTCATCTGACGATGCGAAAGATGTTTTCCAGGAGGCAATGATAGTTCTTTATGAAAAGGTAAGGTCGGGCGGGTTTGAGTTGAACTGCCAGATTAAAACTTTTGTGTACTCGGTTTCCCGCCGGCTGTGGCTGAAGCGTTTGCAACAGCAAAACCGCTACTCGGCCCCCGGTGATAATATGGAGGCTGTTGTGCCGGTGGAGGATGATCTGGAAGCCCATGAGCAGCGCAACGCCGAGTTTGATATGATGGAAAAAGCCATCAACCACTTAGGCGAACCCTGCAAGAGCCTGCTGGAAGCCTACTACCTGCAAAAACAGACCATGCAGGTAATCGCCGCCAGTTTTGGCTACACCAATGCCGACAATGCCAAGAACCAGAAGTACAAATGCCTGATGAGGCTGAAGAAAATATTTTTTGCTCACTATAAAAACGGGAACGGTGATGAATGATATTCAATTGTTAGATGCGGTAGAGCGTTACATCCGCGGCGAAATGAGGCCAGACGAAAGGCTGCAATTTGAAAACCTGCGCAAAGCCAATTCGGAAGTGGACCAGCTGGTGGTGGGGCATACTCTTTTCCTGCAACAGCTCAATCATTTTGGTGAACGCAAAAACCTGCGTTCTTCACTGAATGATATCCATACTGACCTGACCGAACAGGGCAAGATTGACTCCATGAAGCTGAAAGGCAGGGGCAAGATCGTTTACCTGTGGAAAAGGTACAGGAGGGTGGCTGCGATTGCGGCAAGTATTGCGGGCATCACGGCCCTGGGTATATCCGCCCTGGTCTGGGCATTTGCCCCGAAGAAAGAAAGCGCCCAGGTAACAGAACTGGTCAGCAAGGTCAATCAGCTTGATGTCAAAACCAGGCAACTTGACACCAAGATCGATAAGGTGGATAAGGACAGCAAAACGATCATCAAGACCCCTGTCCGGTATAATGGCACGGGCTTTTTAATAGACGGGAAAGGATACCTGGCCACCAATGCCCACGTTGTAAAAAATTCAAAAAATATTTACGTTCAGAATAATAAAGGAGAGCAATACAAGGTAAAAGTGGTGAAGCTGGACCTGACAAAAGATATTGCTATTCTGAAAATAGAGGATGCTGAATTCAAGACCCTTCCCACATTGCCCTATGGCATCCGGAAATCCAGCACCAACATCGCTGAACCGCTGTACACCCTTGGCTTTCCACGGAACGAGATCGTTTATGGCGAAGGTTACCTGAGCGCAAGGACCGGCTTCAACGGGGATACCCTCAGCTGCCAGATAGCTGTGGCTGCTAACCCTGGTAATAGCGGTGGTCCGGTCTTCAATAACAATGGAGAAATAATAGGGATCCTTAGTACCAAGGAAAGGCAAACCGAAGGCGCCGTATTTGCCATCCAGTCCAAATATATTTACCAGGTACTGGATGAGTTAAAAAAGGATACCGCTTATGCGGGTGTAAAAATACCCCTTACTTCATCTGTCCGGGGAATGAATAAACAGCAACAGGTGCAGAAGATACAGGACTATGTATTTATGGTAAAAGGAGACTAACGAATCAACCCCTATAGAATGTAAAGGCCGTTTGAAGTATCAGGCGGCTTTTTTATTTACGCCCTTGCCCAAAGATTGTCCGGATACTGTTTCTCATGGATCAGCTTTTGCAGGCTTTTCCCCACAAAAGGCGCATCTTCCCTGTATGTAACCCCAAACCAGGATGAGGTGGTGGGGATCACTTCAACTGTTCCCCCTTCCCTGATAAACTGGTCGGCCACAATGGGAATAAAGAATTCAGACTTCAGTTCATGGCCATGTTCCTGCAGGAAACCGGCAAACATATTTTTGGTATAGCTGAAGTAAGAAAGATCAAAACACCAGAAGTTCATGGACACCCTTGTATCCAGCGGCAGTTCCTCCGGCTGCAACCCGTCATCACATACGATCCTGTCCCCCTTTTTAGAGATATTGATCCGCTCTGTCACATTGACCAGTCTTCCTTCTTTGTCTAACCCACAGATGCCGCGGTTCACTGTGCCATAATCTGATAATGTCTTCAGCAGGTCATAGCCGATAATAGCATAATTCCTCTCATTGCATCCCGTGTTCAGAAAAGTGGCTGCGTTTTCAAAGGCATTCCGTCCATAAAAATCATCGGCATTGATGACGGCAAATGGTTCCTTCACAGCATCTATGGCGCATAATACCGCATGTGCCGTGCCCCAGGGTTTTGTTCTTGCTTCCGGAACAGGAAAACCTTCTGTAAAGAAATCCATTTCCTGGAAAACATAGGCTGTTGCGATCCTGCCTTTTAGTTTGGGCTCAAAGATTGATTTAAAATCATCCGCAAATAGCCGGCGTATGATGAACACCACTTTTCCAAAACCTGAACGGATAGCATCAAAGATGGAATAGTCCATGATAGTTTCACCGGAGGGGCCAAAGCCCTGCACCTGCTTCATGCTTCCGTAGCGGGATGCCATCCCTGCCGCCAGTATTACCAGTGTTGGTTTGCTCATATCCTGTTTTAAAAATGCGGGACGAAATTAAAGTAAATTCGCCATGCTGCTTATTCAATTTTATATGGAGGGAATCCGTCTTTCAAATATTTCGACAGATAAAATAACATGGCCGGCTTTTGAAAGCAACGGCATCGGAGCTGATATGCTGCGGTTAGATAAAATACACCCGCTTATTTCAGGCAACAAATGGTTTAAACTCCGCTATTACCTCCAGGAAGCCAAACAGCAAAACAAAGAAAGAATTGTGACATCCGGCGGCGCTTGGTCCAATCACATCATCGCAACGGCAGCAGCCTGTAAGCTCCGCAGCATTTCCTGCACCGGCATCATCCGTGGCGAAAGGCCAGCTGTACTTTCAAATACTTTACAGCAGGCGGCGGAACTGGGGATGGAATTCATATTCATCAGCCGGGGAGATTATGCTGCCCAAAAAATTCCTGAACATCTGCAAAATGAAACCAATTATACTATTCCGCAGGGCGGATATGGAGTTGCCGGGGCAAGGGGTGCTTCGGAAATGCTGAATTATTGCGATAGAGAAAAATATACGCATATCTGCTGTGCTGTTGGCACCGGCACCATGCTGGCCGGGCTGGCGGATGCTGCACTTCCTTTACAACAAGTGATTGGCATCAGTGTGCTTAAAAATAATTCTCAGCCGGAAAAAGATGTAAAAAATCTGATTAAAAAAGAAAACAATAATTTCCGTATCCTTTATGACTATCATTCCGGCGGATATGCCAAATACAATGTTCAGCTTATTTATTTCATGAATGAATTCTTCCGGCAAACAGGCATACCCACCGATTTTGTTTATACCGGGAAACTTTCTTTTGCTGTGACGGACCTTGTACAAAAAGATTTTTTCCCGCCCCGCAGCCGCCTCCTGCTCATCCACAGCGGCGGGCTAACAGGCAATGCCTCATTGAAAAAGGGACTGTTAATATTTTAGATTTATTACACCCCTGGCCTATCTTTGTTACCGCTGATAAACGAATCCAATACTTTATCCGTTTCAGAAGAATGAAAAAACTGGCCCTGTTCCCTTTGCTGTTTGTTCTGGTACCTGCCGGGGAAGTTTTTGCACAGGATACCCTTCCCAAATTCTCCCTCATAAATGCCGGCAATAACCGTATCATCATCGGCTGGTTCAACAAGTTTGAGAACGTAAAACAGATCAGCATCCAGCGTTCATATGACAGCCTTACAGGTTATAAATCCATTCTTACTGTAGCAGACCCAACTTCACCCCAGAACGGTTTCTTAGATGCCAGGGCCCCGAACGACCATATGTTTTACCGCATTTATATCATGCTGGATAAGGGTATGTACCTTTTCAGTACAGCAAAAAAACCAGTGAAAGACACCCTGCGGATTGCCAGAACATTATCGGTTGATCGGGACAATAAAATTTTAGTTGATGGAAACAATAAGCAACCCGTGATACTGGATTCTGCTGAAAAGGCCAGGCCGGTTGTGATCAGGTTAGACGGTTTCCCGGTTACTGATTCGGTGACAGTACCCAACCCTGTTATTATCAAAAACAAAACCAATGCCTTTGTGCCTTCGCTGTATGTTTATACCTGCCGGGACGGCTATGTGTGCATCCGCCTGCCCGACAAAGAGAAATCGAAAAAATATTCCATCAAATTCTTTGAAGATGAGATTCAGCTTTTTGAACTGAAGGAAATAAAAGAAAGGGAATTTAAAATTGACAAAGCCAATTTTTATCATGCCGGCTGGTTCCGTTTTGAATTGTATGAAGACGGCAAACTGCTGGAGAAGCACAAGTTCTATTTAGAGAAAGATTTCTGAATCAATTGGCAACCGGCAATTTGCAAAGTAAAAAAAGTCCGGAATTGCACATTGCTTATTGTCTATTGCCCATTGCCTGTTATCAGTAGTTCCACATCAAATACCGCTTCAAAATTCTTTTTCAGCTTTTCTTTCACTTCTTCCATACCCGCTTTTCTCCCCAGTTCTTTTTCCAGCGAAGTCACCTGTTTGTCCGCTATTCCGCATGGAATGATATGATCAAAATAAGACAGATCAGTATTGACATTAAAGGCAAACCCATGCATGGTGATCCAGCGGCTGCATCGTACACCTATAGCACATATCTTTCTTTCCCTGCCGGTAACACCTGGTTCAATCCATACTCCCGTCTCACCTTTTGAACGGCCGCCGCTGATTCCATATTCAGCCAGTGTCAGGATAATCACATCTTCCAGCCGCCGCAGGTATTTGCCAATATCCGTATCAAATTTTTCCAGGTCAAGAATCGGATAACCCACCACCTGGCCGGCGCCATGAAAAGTAATATCACCCCCCCGGTTGGTATGAAAGAACTGGATATCCCGTTCCTTCATTTCCTCATCCCCCAGCAATACATTTTCCTTGTTACCACTTTTCCCAAGCGTATAAACAGGCAGATGCTCCACGAAGAGAAGATAGTGATTAGTCAGCAGTTCGGAGTCTGGAGTCGGAAGCCCTGATGTATTGACTCCTGACACATGACTAACGGCTAACGACTTTCTCCTGACATTTTCTCTCAGCAACTCCTCCTGGTAATCCCATGCAGCCTGGTAATCCATTAAGCCGAGGTCCCTGAATATGATTTGCTGTCTTTCCATAACCTGTCCCGCTTATGCGGGAGCGAATCGCAAATTTACCAACAAAAGGCCATCCTTTATCTTTACAGCCATGCGGGATGAACTACAAAATAACGGCGCTGAATTATCAGACAATAATGATGAATTGTACGAGCGGTTCAGCATTGTAATTGACAGGGGGCAGGAGCCGCTCCGTATTGACAAATTCCTGATGCAGCGGCTGGAAGGCGCCACCCGCAATAAACTGCAGCAGGCCATCAATACCGGCATGGTGCTGGTGAATGGTAAAGATGTGCGGCCCAACTATAAAGTAAAACCGCTGGATTCAGTTATCATCTATTCGGATATGAGCCCCGATGAGACCGATGTGGCACCTGAGCCGATGGAACTGAACATTGTGTATGAAGATGCAGACCTGATGATCATCAACAAACCCGCCGGCATGGTGGTGCACCCGGGAAGCGGCAATTATTCCGGCACCTTGCTGAATGGAGTGGCCTGGCACCTGCAGCAGCAAAACCCTGCCATTTCTGAAGACCTGCTGCCCCGCTTCGGACTTGTGCACCGAATTGATAAAAATACCAGTGGCCTGTTGGTACTAGCCAAAACAGATGTGGCGATGCGCCAGCTCGCCAAACAATTTTATGACCACTCCGTAAGGAGACAATACGTTGCACTGGTATGGGGTGATATGGAAAATGATAAGGGCACCATCATCGCCCATGTGGGCCGCCATCAGCGGTTCCGGAAATTATTTGAAGCCTATCCAGAAGGAGATCATGGCAAGGAAGCCATAACCCACTACCGGGTGCTGGAAAGATTTGGCTATGTAACATTTGTGGAATGTGTGCTGGAAACCGGCCGAACTCATCAAATAAGGGTGCATATGAAGCATATCGGTCATCCGCTCTTCAGTGATGATTTTTACGGGGGAGATAAAATTATAAAGGGAACTGTGTACTCCAGATACAAACAGTTTGTGGAGAACTGTTTTCAAATTTGCCCCAGGCAGGCTCTGCATGCAAAGACCCTTGGCTTTATTCATCCCTCCACTGGTAAAGAGGTTTTTTTTGAAACTGAATTGCCCGATGACATAAGGGCAGTGATTGAAAAGTGGAAGAAATACACTGAGACCACGGGTAACCGGTAATAATTTCGACTTACAGGAAACGCTTATAAAGTCTTTTTTGCATCTTCCAGGAATTTAGCGAGACCGATATCAGTAAGCGGATGTTTCAAAAGGCCGAGTATGGAATCCAGCGGGCAAGTACATACGTCGGCGCCCGCTTCAGCACAACGGATGATATGATTGGGATTGCGGATAGAGGCTGCGAGTACCTGAGTTTTGTAGCCTTGTATAGTATAAATATGTTTAATCTGCTCCACCAGCTGCACACCGTCCCATCCGCTGTCGTCAATACGGCCTATAAAAGGTGATACGTAAGCAGCACCGGCTTTTGCACAAAGTATGGCCTGGCCGGCTGAAAATACCAATGTACAGTTGGTGCGGATGCCGTTATCAGTAAACCATTTGATGGCTTTCACCCCGTCTTTGATCATCGGTACTTTCACCACTATATTCGGGTGAATGGCCGCCAGCTTTTTTCCCTCTTCCACAATTGCGCTGAATTCGGTACCGATCACCTCAGCGCTGATGTCGCCATCTACCATTTCGCAAATGATTTTGTAATGGTTCATCACAGCAGCTTCTCCTTTAATGCCTTCCTTGGCCATCAGGGAGGGATTGGTGGTCACCCCGTCGAGAATACCTAATTCATTTGCTTCTTTGATCTGGGCCAGGTTGGCGGTATCAATAAAGAATTTCATAAACCCCAAACCCCTTGCCGAAGGCATCCCTTCGGGAAAAGGGGCTTTATATTTTGAAAGATTGAGAATTCCTGAAGATTTGTATTCCCCCTTCAGGGAGTTAGGGGGCAACCCGCCGTCGCTAAAGCTTTGGCGGGTGAAAAAAATGGCAGGCTGATTACATCGCACCGCTCAACCACCTACTCTTGCTGCCTTCCGGCCCTGGGAGGGTTCAGCAGGAGCTGGTCGTGTAAGACCTGCCGCCGCAAAGATAAGGGTATGGGGGTTCAGGAAAGCAGGGAAAGAAGCTCAGCGGTTTCTTTTCTTTGCCTTTTGTGACGGGCTGCTTTTCATTATTTCATCCTGTTCGGGGAGTGGCCCGTCGGGCAATTGTTTTATCCAGATGGTTTTTTCAATCCAGACCACACGGTTGGATTTCAATACAGCCTTTACCGTCACTTTTTCCGGTTTGAAATCTTCAGGTATTACCAGTTCATTGCCTTCAAATTTTGCGGAGGCGCAGGAGAATTCAATTTCTTTGGAACTGAGCGGCAGCCAGCGGCCGTTGGATAATTTTCCGTCCACATTAATATAATTATGCTGCCCTTTCTTCAGACTATCCGTATAAAGATGGAAATAAATACTGTCCACTTTCTGAGCTGAAAGCGGGGAAACTGCGGCTGCAATAAATACAATAAGTACAATTTTTTTCATACCCTTCCCAAAAGTCGTAAATCCATGCCAAAGAGTTGGCTAACAGATTTGTTACTGCCTCTTTTAACTTTTTAGCCGGTTTTTTTTTCCCGTCAGCCGGTTCAGGGCAATCATGCCCGAGCCTGCTGCTACAAAAGCCACCAGCACTAACATCGAATTGACTGTCACTTTCCCATAGCCCAGATTATCTGCATGAACAAAAGGATATGGATACCAGCCGGTCACTGCACCACGCACCAGCGAATATACAAGGTATAAAGCAGGGAATACCAGCCAGAGCAGCAGGTTCTTCCATTGCAGTACGTTTTTAGGAGTGAAGAAGAACCAGTACAGCACATACAGAACGGGCACTGCCACATGCAACAGGTTGTCGGCCACCAGTTGCCAGCCAGTGGGTGACCAAATATTTCTCAATACAAGATTATAAACCAGCCCGACAATGAAAATATAGAGGGCAATCGCAGACTGCACGGTTGTTTTTGAATAGAATCTGCCGGGCAGAGAAGAGGGAGCCAACAACATAACGGTAAGACAGGCAGCAACGAGGATATTGCTGAGGATGGTGAAGAAGCTGAGAAAATTGACCACTGATGCAATGGGCCGGATACCGGCAGCAGTACCATTCTCTAACATGATATATAGCTGGAGTACCAGCGCAAACCAGGCGATGGGAGCAATAAGAGCCATAATGGTTTTTTTGCTGTTGAAAACCATACAGCCAATTTACAGCAAATTACAGCAGGAGTTTATTTTTTAATCAGCTGAAGCAGAATGGTTTTTTCCCTGGCAGGCATTTCACACTGTGCCTTGCCGGATGTATTGTCGCTTACGATCCAGATGACGTCGTCCTTGTCCACCGTGATACCTTCCAGGTTCATGCTGTAGTCCTGGTCCTTGTATTCGTTGGATATCTCGGAGAATTTTTCAACATTCAGGTCCTTCAGTGTTTCTTTTTTCAGGTTGCCGCTTTTGTCTATCTCAATAGCTTCGATAAACTGCTGGCGAAGCTTGCCCTTGGAGTAAGATTTCAGGCAGAGCAGGCGGTCGTTCTCTTGGTCATAGCAAATGTCGGAGTAGCGCCACTGCGGGTTTTGCAGCGGCAGTTCGATCATGGATTCATATTTCAGGCTGAAGCTGTTGTCATCGCTGCCGGGTTCTATGCTGAAGGTCCATATCTGCGAAAAAGTCATTTCCTCGTTCCGCTCCCGCAGCAGGTAAAACTTATTGCTGGTTTCGTTGGCAGCAATGCCTTCCATGCCATCACCGTTCTTGGATTTTGGCGGCAGTGGCTGCGAAGTTTGCAGCTGCTGGGTGGCCCCGTCGGCAGGGTTTATCTCGTACACGGCCACAGTATTTTCTGAAACAGCATACAGTTTGTTTTTATAAGAAGTGAGGCCTTCCATTTCAAATACCTGTGGTACGTTGATATTGATGGTGCCGGTAATAGCGCCGGTGGCCGGATCGGCGGCAAAGATGACGGGGCAGCGCTCCGAGGCAAAATAGAGCTTGCCATCCATATACTTCATGCCCGAAATACAGACCTGCTTGTTCATGGCATCGGGCAGGGGTACATTGTTAATGATATAGGGCAGCGGCATGGGCTGTGCGGTGGTGGCCATTGTGGATGCAAGGGCTGCACTCAGAGCGGTAAACCTCATATTATCCAGTTTAGCGGCGGTTTTCAGAGCCGGCTGATTGCGAATTTAGACCAAATTTCCCAGCGGCAAAATTTCCCGGAAGCATTGACAAAAAATTAGGTTTAGATCAATTTTCCGGGTTTCGGGGAAAGTTTTGGACAGGGAATGGATGGCAACTGATAGCCGGGGCGCAGAATTGAGCTGTAAGACTACAAGTGTCGCAGAACCAGGGCAAATACCAGCCAGTTCTTTTTTATTTTCTTGCTTTCTATAATTCCGGTACGCTAACCTGAAACAGCTGCCGCCGTTTCCATAGCCGGTTTTATGTTTTGATTTGTTCTGAAAAAATTTCCCGGGTCATATTTTCTTTTCAGTTTTGCCAGCCTTTCATAATTCGGCCCAAAGGCTGAAGCAACCAGCTCTTCACCTTCGCTGATAAAGTTGACATATACCCCGCCTGTTGCAAACCTGGCCGAGACATTAAAGAAATCTCTTGCCCATTCAACACATTTTTTGTCCTGCGATTTGTCTTCCCAGCGGGTATGTACGTTCATCACAAAATTGGCGTTACGATGAGGATAGGCGGTTGTATTGACAGGCGCCCTGTTGATCACCCCCCCCAGGTTGCCTACAAATATTTCACTTAATGGCGATGGCAGTTGTGAAGCATAGTCAATCATCGTATCAATTGCCTCATCCGTAAGTTCTGTAAAATTGTGCGACTTCCAGTAATTCCTTGCGCCAGGGGTAAGCAATGGATCAAAAGCCTGCTGGAATGCTGCGAAGGGCGCAGGCCCCACCACATCCGCAATGGGCCGGCCATGTTTCCTCAACGGTTCCACAATTTTTTCTCCTTCTTTTATATCTCCGTTATACACAAGGGCAATAATAAATATTTCCTTCCCATGTACATCCGCCGGAAGAAATGGAAGCGGCGGAGCTTTTCGCAATACCACCCAGCAGGTAAGCTGATCGGGAACACCGGCAACAAAGTCCCTGTAATACCGGAAAACTTTTCCGGCATCTTTGAATGGGTGAACAATTAACCCGGCCAGTAGCTGCGGGCCTACCGGGTGCAGGCGAAACTCAAATGATGTAACAATCCCAAAATTGCCGCCACCCCCAAGAAGCCCCCAAAACAGATCCGGGTTTTCATGTTCGCTTGCATGCACCAGTTTGCCCTCAACCGTCACAACGTCTGCTGAAAGGAGATTATCCACTGTAAGCCCCAGACTGCGGCTAAGCCAGCCAAAACCCCCGCCCAATGTAAGTCCTGCAATACCGGTAGTTGAATTTATTCCCAAAGGCATGGCTAATCCGAATGCCTGTGTTTCATGATCAACCATTCGCAGTGTGGCGCCCGGTCCCACCACAGCTGTTTTTGTACCAGGGTTCACATGCACTGATTTCATTTGAGACAGATCAATCATAAAACAGCCATCAAAGCAAGCCATCCCGGCAATATTATGTCCTGCCCCTTTTACTGAAACGAGCAGGTTCTGCTGCCGGGCAAAGTTTACACAACTGATAACATCGGCTGCCCCCGTACACCGGGCAATAAGAGATGGATGGCGGTCAATCATTCCATTCCAGAGGGCCCTTGCATCATCATAGCCCGGGTCTCCCTTCTGCAACAGATTTCCAAGTAGTCCTGCTTTAAAATCATTAACAGCGGTTTCGGCAAGAACGGTCTCCCGACCGTCCGTTGTCTTAATTTTTACAACAGACATAGTTGCTTCTTTTTAAGGTGAGTGAAAAATAAAAAAACCGGGGCGGGGCCGGGTACAAAGCCTGTTAAAAGAACTTTGATGAAGGTAATACTAATATTGTCATTCACTTTGGGTTAAACCCGGCAAATTTAGTTTCGCCATGGCTAAGTAAAAATTTGATGACGGGTTGAATGTAAAAAGACCGGTTGTTAATAACTCCTACAAAACTACTTTCACCCAATCCCCTGCCCTTCCTAAATTTGCGCACCCGATAGCTATGGGGTTTATTTTAAAAATAAGGTTTGCAAAATGTCAAGTTCCCCGATTCCTGCTGTTTTATTATTAGCCGACGGAACCCTGGCCCATGGACAGGCTTTTGGAGCCATCGGCACTGCCACGGGAGAAATATGTTTTAATACCGGTATGACAGGCTACCAGGAAGTGTTTACCGATCCCAGTTATTTCGGTCAGATACTTATTATGAACAGCGCCCATATTGGCAACTACGGGGTAAAAGAGGAAGATGTGGAAAGCGATACCGTCAAGATCAGCGGACTCATCGGCCGCAACTTAGAAGAAGGCTACAGCCGCAAACAGGCAAAGGGTTCGCTGAACGATTATCTGAAACAGCATAAGATCGTTTCGATAGAAGGAGTGGATACCAGGGCGCTGGTAGTTCATATCCGCACCAAAGGGGCCATGAACTGTATCATTTCATCAGAAACCACAGACATTGAAGTGCTGAAAAAGAAACTGGCGGAAACACCGGACATGAATGGACTGGAACTGGCCAGCAAGGTAAGTACCAAAGAAGCGTATGAGCTGGGCGATAAAAATTCAGCTATCCGCATTGCCGTGATGGACTATGGTGTAAAAAGAAATATTCTGAACTGCATGGTGCAGAGGGGAGCTTACGTAAAAGTGTTTCCAGCAAAAACTAAACTTGAGGAAGTGAATAAGTTTAAGCCGCATGGTTATTTTATCTCCAATGGCCCCGGCGACCCGGCGCCGATGGATTATGCCATCTCCACTTTGAAACAGATACTGAAGGAGAAGAAGCCGGTGTTTGGTATCTGTCTTGGTCACCAGTTGCTGGCCCTGGCCAATGATATCCCTACGTTTAAAATGCACTATGGCCACCGCGGGCTGAACCACCCGGTGAAGAATGTTATCTCCGGCAAATCGGAGATCACCACGCAAAACCACGGCTTCGGTGTCGACCCTGAGGCCGTGAAGAAAGCTGAGCATATTGAAATCACCCATGTGAACCTGAATGACCGGTCAATAGAAGGGATAAGGGTAAAAGGAAAACCTGCTTTTTCAGTTCAGTATCATCCTGAGGCTACACCGGGCCCGCATGACAGCCGCTATTTGTTTGATGAGTTTATTGCACTGATTAAGAATCAAAAGAATTAATCACAGCTCATTTCTACGGATTGACAAGCTCAGGCACTACCTGTGTCCCCTGTTATTCTTTTTTCAAAGGCTTCAATACTCATTGCATCCTTTAGTGAAAAATTCCCAATCCTGGTGCGGCAAAGGCTGCTGAGGTAAGCGCCGCAGCCCAGGGCTTTCCCAAAATCATGTGCCAGGCTGCGGATATAAGTGCCGGTGGAGCATACTACCCGAAAATGAATTAATGGCATTTCTGTTTTTACAATTTCAAACTCACTGATGGTGATCTTTCTTGGTTCAATTTTTACTTCTTTTCCCTGCCTCGCCAGCTCGTACAGTCTTTTGCCATCCTGCTTAATAGCTGAATGCGCCGGAGGCACCTGCAAAATTTCACCGGTAAGTATTGCGGTGACATTCTTTATTTGTTCTTCTGTAATTCCATCAGCAGGTCGGAAATTTTCGGGTTCGCTTTCCAGGTCATAAGTGGGCGTAGTGGCGCCCAGTGTAAAACTACCGGCATATTCTTTTTCCTGCGCCATGTATTCATTAATGCGTTTGGTGAATTTTCCGGTGCAGATAATCAGCAGCCCGGTCGCCAGCGGATCCAATGTACCCGCATGTCCCACTTTTTTGATGCGGATCAGGTTCCGGATCTTTTTTACGGCATCAAAAGATGTCCAGCGGAGTGGTTTGTCAATTAACAGCAATTGTCCACTTTCAAAAATATTTTCTTCCAATGCTGTTTAAGGTTAGATGTTTAAAGTTTAAGGTTACCAGCAGTTTTGTGTAAACATGGATTTTCCGTTTTCGACTGCAACATTAAACATTAAACCTGAAACTTTAAACCTATATCGACATCCTCGTCTTCAGCTCCAGGTATTTGTTCACCGTATTCACCGTCAGGTTTTCCGGGCTGGTAAGGATGGAAGGGATCCCGTTCTTGTGCAGTTCTTTCACCATCAGTTTTTTCTCATACATGAACTTATCGGCGATGGTCCTGATATAAATGTCTTCCAGCGAATCCGCTTTTCTTTCCAGCAATGACTTCAGTTCCGTGTTTTCAAAAAACACCACCAGCAGCAAATGATATTTGGCAATTTTTTTCAGCGCCGCCATTTCCCGCTGGAGACTTTCCACCGACTCAAAATTGGTGAACAGCACCAGCAGGCTGCGGTTGGTGACCCGGTTCCGGATAACGGAGAACAGTTTTTCAAAATCGGATTCGAGGAAATCGGTTTTCTGCCGGTAAAGTGTTTCCAGCACCAGGTTCATCTGCCCTGCTTTTTTATCCGCTGCGAGGAAGGTGTCCAGGTTTTTTTCGAAAGTGATGATCCCTGCTTTATCCTGCTTCACCAGCGCCACATTGGCCAGCACCAGCGATGCGTTGATGGCATAGTCAAGTAGCGTCATCCCGTTAAAAGGCATTTTCATCACCCGGCCTTTATTGATGAGGCAGTAGATCTGCTGACTGCGTTCATCGGTGTAGTTATTCACCATCAGTGCGTCTTTCCTGGCCGTGGCCTTCCAGTTGATGGTGCGGTAATCATCGCCCCGCACATATTCTTTTATATGCTCAAACTCCATGCTGTGCCCTATTTTCCTTATTCGTTTCACCCCCACTTCCTGCAGGCGGTTGCTCACAGCCAGCAGCTGGTAGCGCCGCATCTGCACATAGGAAGGATAAACTTTGACCACCTGCTCCTCCGGGAAAATGTATCTTCTTTTTATCAGCTGCAAAGGCGCATGCACATACACATTAATATCATGGAAAATATATTCGCCGCGGGATGCGGGAGTAAGTGTATAAAACAACTCATGCTTGCCGTCTCTCCCCACCCACAGCTTTCTTATCCAGTTTCTTTCCTGAAACTGAACGGGCAGTTCATCAATAATACTGGTACGGACGGGAAAAGCATAGTGATTGGAAAGATGGATGATAACCTTATTCGGATCGCCGATACTGAACCGGTCAGCAACCTCCCGGCTGGCAGTGATCCCATTTTTCTTACTATATGCCAGCAGTGTATCTACCAAAATGGCGATGCTTAGTAAAAGTAATACCAGTCCTCCAATCCTGAAGAGTTCAGGAATAAAGTAACTGGCAACAAAAATTCCTGCAACACCTCCGGCGATGTAGTAAACGATGTTATTTAAGTAGAAAGACTTTATCATATGAGGTCAGAAGCCGGAGGTCAGATGTCTGACCGGAGACTCATTAAAGTTTAAAATGTCTTCCAATTTTCGTACAGCTTATATATTCCTGCACCCAACTCATCTATTCGTTTATCAAATTCCGTGAACTCCTCAATAGGTACGCAAGCACAATCCCTGCTAAAGCGCAGCCACACTTTTGTTTCTTCCAGTGAACCCATCGCATAAATAAGATGCCGCTTGAAATCATTCTCATAAATTCTTTTTCCCCAACCTTCTGCAATACTGGCCGATATTGATCTGGACGAACGGACAATCTGGTCGGTCAGAGAACACCTTTCTTCTTTTGGAAAATTCCTGGTAATATGAAAAATATCCATCGCAAACAGATAGGAAAGCTTAAAAACTTCCAAATCAAAAACAGTCTTAATCATAACCAAAAAATATTTGGTTGATAAATTTTCAGTTCTCATGCCTCATTCTGACCTCTGACCTCAGACTTCAGACTTCCGACCACCTACCTCGGCACATCCATTCCCTGCAGGATCTGTTTGATCACATCATCCTCTGTTATTCCCTCCATTTCTTTATCCGGCGAAAGAATGATACGGTGACGCAGCACGGGCGGCACTATGGCCAGGATGTCTTCCGGCGTTACAAAATCACGGCCCTGGATGGCGGCCATGGCTTTGGAAGCATTCATAATAGCCAGCGAGGCCCTCGGCGAAGCACCCAGATACACTGACTTGTTGTTCCGGGTCTGGTGAATCAGTCTGGCAATAAACTGCAGCAATCTTTCCTCTATCACCAGTGTTTTTATTTGCTGCCGGAGAGCCACTATTTGTTTTGCATCCAGCACCGGTCTTATCATATCCAGTGCTGTGGCGTTGCCCATATTGTGAAACTGGGTAAGGATGGTCATCTCCTCTGCCTCTGTTGGATAAGGCACCATAATCTTAAAAAGAAAGCGGTCCAGTTGCGCTTCGGGCAGGCGATAGGTTCCCTCCTGCTCCACCGGGTTTTGCGTAGCCAGCACCATAAAGGGCGAGGCCATCGTATAGGTCTTGCCATCCACGGTCGCTTGTCTCTCCTCCATAATTTCCAGCAGGGCCGATTGTGTTTTTGCCGGCGCCCGGTTGATCTCGTCCACCAGTACAATATTGCTGAAGACAGGGCCCTTCTTAAAATCAAATACAGCTTCCTTTGGATTGAACACCGGTGTGCCCAGCACATCCGATGGCATCAGGTCGGGGGTGAACTGGATGCGGGAAAAACCAGCGGCCACACTTTTAGCCACTAATTTCGCTGTCATTGTCTTAGCCACTCCCGGCACACCTTCTATCAGCACATGTCCGTCAGCCAGCAGGGCAGTGATGATGAGACGTACCATCTCATCCTGGCCAACAATGATCTTTCTGATCTCATTCCGGATGGACATTACAGCCTGGTTTAGCGCTGTGAGGTCGGTTCGTTGTTGAAAAATTTGTTGCTCTTCCATAATATCTGTTTGATTTCTGTTTGATTTTTTGCCCGGCTGTTGTATTATGCTGACGCTTCGGTCAGCATCCTGACAAGCTTTGCTTTGTCAGGACTCTTCGTCGTTTGGTTCTCCATTCATCTATATATGTCGCCCCCCCGGGGCTCTAAAACATTTCACTGCCATTTTTCCTCCGGGTTTTATCCGGAGCTACTTACATTGAACCCCTACGGGGTTCTCTTCATTATTCTATTTTCCATTCACCGGCTACTGCCTTTCCCATGTTCAGTCGGGCGGTACTCCCTTCTCCACTGCTGGAGAAGGGTAAGGGTTGAGGGGTTATGCTTTTTTATAGAATGATTCCAGTTGTTTATGAAATTCTGTTACTTCCGCAGGTGAAATTGCCGGGGCGTCTTCCGCATACTTTATAAACGAAACGATTCCCCTTATTTCTGATTCCTCCGCTCCGGTTTTAAACTGAAGGTTCCGGATAAAGTTTTCATCTAAATTACCGGTCAGCAACTTGTACTTGCTTCGCACATGCTCCAGGAAATAAGAACCCATCTTCCTGCAAAGGTTTTTGTGATCGCTTTTATCATAATAGAGCCGCCCGATGGTTTTTACAAAGTCCAGTGAATCATTCCTCGGTTTTGCCAGCACGGGTATGTAGCGCTGCCTCCGGCGCATGCCGAGCAATACATACAAAAGCAGGGCGCCCATGGCGGTGAGCAGGGCCGCCTTCAGTGCCGGGTAGCCAAACAGCACCTTTATCCAGCTTTTCTTTTGCTGGCGGGGGCCATCCCGCTTCATCAGGAAATACTCATCCCATATGATCTTCTCCACATCCGGGCTGATAACCGACATCACTTTTTCATAATACTCCATATTATCTTTATGCAGCAGGAAATAATTGGTGAGTGCCATCGGCGCCAGGTGCAGGTAAAAATTGCCTTCCCCCGCCCGCAGGTGGATGAAATTGGTAATACCGGTTTCTGTTATCCCAAGTTCATTGGTGGTGGAGTTATCAATTCTTGTAAAGCTGGCATCATGCTTTTTTCCCGGATACTTATATTTAGCCGCTACGGGAAATGGCGGCTTCAGCAGCCGCACTTCAAGTGTATCCTCCGATGCTCCCAGTACTTTTGTCCCGTCATCAAACAGATAAGCGCCATAACCGTCATACACACTGCAGTTCAGCATCTCTTCCACATCTGCAGATATATATTTGGCGCTGATGAACACATCATTGCCGTTTTCTGCAAAAGATATCAGTTTGCCCATTTCATATTCATCCGGCATAAACTTGGGTGTGATGGCAATAAAAGCCTGACGGGAGTCATAGATTGAGACAGAGTCCCAGTAGCCCGGTTCCTGCCGGGTGGTATAAACGGCGGCGCCGGGAAAAAATTCCGGCAAACTCTGAAATGCCACCCATGTGCCATAGGGTATTTTGTCCTTTTTGCGGAAGGTGATCCGCTCATCTAATTTTTTCTTTTTCCCCTGCCCGGTAATGAACATCGCAATCAGCGCAACAGCAAACAGCGAAAGCAGAATATATGGTGTCGTTTTCCCTTTCATGGTTATACTGTTTCCGTCTCAAACCGGTTGAATTCGCTGTAAATGATTTTATAGGCATCCTCCGGCACATCAAACAGCCCGTACCAGCTGTACTCATAATGCCGGGTGAGCCGGAAAAATGAGGGATAGTAGCGGGTGGGGTGCAGGTGCATCAGGTAATCGAGATTGGTGCGGTCCTGTTTGTACTGGATAATGTTTTTATCAGAGAGACTTTTCAGCAGGCGGAGGAACAGCAGCCGTATGGCAAGCCGGTAATTCCCCTGTGCAGCCGCCTTGTCAATTTCCTTTTGGTAATTAATGGCAAAAATATCTTCGGGTATTTCATCTTCTCCACTGCCGGCAGTTGCTCCTGCATTCTTTTTACGGAACAGTCCCACATTGCTGTCCATCAGGTACCACATAATGGCGGCAGCAAAAGCGCCAATGATCACCATCCATAACAGGGTCTGAAACCAGGGGCGCTGGCTCAGCGGCACATAGGCAGTACCCCGCCTGTCATCTTTTTCTTTCTTCTTTTTCCCTGAGAAATCGGTATCTGCATACCAGAAATTTTTGTCTTTCTTCATCCCGGCTGCATAAGCAGCAGGCAGCCTGCGTTCATTCACTGCGAAACTGTCTTCCTCTGTCTTTTCGAAGAAATGTTCTTTCTTCCGGGAACCTTCACCGTCAGTATCGCTGTAGTCAACCTCTGCTGGCGGTTCTGCCACTACCTCAACGGAATCTTCGTCTGACTGCGACCAGGCTGCGGTATTGCAAAAAATAAGGAACAGGCAGAGTATCGCCCTGCCGGGAAAAAATCGGATGGTATGGCTGATATTGAACTGCCTCACTAAACTTCCTCCTCGTTTAAATGAACCGATAATCGTTTGCCGAGCCGGATGGGATAAATGACAAAATACCATATAACAAACAAAACAGAAAAAGTCACAATCACGGTGGTAAGTATAGAAATATCATTGTATAATCTTGTTATTAACCCCTCAAAAAAAGCAGCAAGACCAAAAACAGGCATGAGTCCTATCATCATTTTAACGCCATCTTTTGCACCCGCCTTAAAAGACTGGAGCCTTTTGATGGTGCCGGGAAACAAAAAACTCTTACCCAGTACAAACCCGGCAGCGGCTGATATGATCAATGCGGTTATTTCAAGTGTGCCGTGCACAAACACTACCAGCCAGAAATCAATGCCAAAACCCCGGGATGCAAAAAACTGGTTGAAAGCCCCGAGCATCACCGCATTTTGTCCTTCGATGTATAAACAGGGAACCCCGCAAAAAATTCCCGAAACGAACATGAGCAGGGATACCCGGATATTGTGTATCATGAGACCCAGCCAGCTTAAAACCGGGTTGCCATGTTCATATATACCAAAAGGGTTTCCTTTTTCTATATTTTCCAGCGTATGATCAACATAGTCATCGCCAAAAATACTCCGGGCCATTCCATCATCTTTTGCCGAGGCAAAAAAACCGATGACAAAAAAAATAAGGAAGATGATCAACGAGAAAAAAACCACCCGGTGATGCTTCCTGATAGTGAGGGGAAGATCGTATTTCCAGAAAGTAACGATGCGGTTCGATTCTTCTTTCCTGTTCCTGTAAATATCAAGGTAAATTTTCTGGGCCTGCGTATTGATGAAGGACGTAACCTTGCCGGAAGGATAAAATGTTTTCGCATAGGCCAGGTCGTCCAGCAGCTGGGTAAAATCAGCGGCCATTTCATCCGGGTCGGCGGAAGGCTGTTGCTGTGTCTTCAGCCAGCGGTCCTTATTCTTCTTTATAAAAAGCGCTTCTCTCAACTCTTTCCCTTTGGGTTGTAAAATAATGTTTTTTTGCAACTGTAACAGCACTGGCAATAATTTTACAGGATTAAAACACTATCTTAATTGCCCGTTAAAAGCATTGCATGGGAGCTATTAAAGTACCGACCAATTTTAATATTGAACTGGAATTTGAAGTACCTGAGTTTTACAAAAGGCTTATTGCGCTGATAATTGATGTGATCCTTGAATACTTTTACCTCCGTATTGCCGGTGAAATCTATGAAAACATTGCCCGCAATTCAAACTGGGATTCCGACACACCCTATGACCTCCATGCAGCAGGTTTATTGCTTTTGTTACCGGTCATGATTTATCACCCGGTAATGGAAATAACCATGAATGGCCAGAGCGTAGGTAAAAAAGTAATGGGGCTGCGGGTGGTGGATGAGATAGGAGGCAAACCCTCCATCAGTCAGTTTCTTATCCGCTGGCTGCTGAGGATATCAGACCTTTGGATCGCCATTTTAATATTGATAATAGCCAGTAACCCCGATTTTGGCAGGGACCTTGAAGCAACATTTATAATACTTACTGCCCTGGCTTTTCTTGTAACTGATATTGTGCTGGTGGTTTCCTCCAAAAAAGGGCAGCGTATCGGGGATATTCTGGCCAAAACCATTCTGATCAGCATACGGACAAAAAGCAATATAGAAGAAACGGTTTTCCAGGAAGTGGCGGACAATTATGTGCCCTCTTTCCCGCAAATCATGCAACTGAGCGATAAAGACATCAATGCCATTAAGAGCATATTGGAAACCGCCCGCAAAAAAGGGGATTACAATATGGCTGAAGCAGCAGGGGCCAGGATAAAATCTCACCTGCAGATAGAATCATCCATGCCGCCCTTCGATTTTCTGGATGTGCTGCTGAAGGACTACAATTTCCTGTCCACCAAATAGAACCAGGCAGGTTTTCCAACTGCCTTTTATATCTCAGACAACAGGCCAATAAAGATCAGGACCAGCAAAATAATAGTAACTATGCCAAGATAACGGAGGGTTATTTTCAGGTTCCTGAATGATTCGTTGAGATGCTGCATATCGTTTGCATCAATGGCTGTTTTCATTTTATTGGCAAAACGCAGGGTGAAGAGACAGGGGAAAAAACAGAGTATTACCAGGAACACAGAGACGATCATCGCATAAACATATTCATTGGGACTTTCTTCCTGCCTTACAACCGGGTCTGCAGTCTCTGCAGGTTGCGAGGCAATGAAAAAAGTATAAGCAATCATCAAGCTCAGGCTGATAAACCCGAAGATAGCAAAGAACCTGGCCCATTTGGCAGCCTCTTTCAGGTGGATCTTACCGGTCATATCAATGCTGATATCAAACAGACTTTTTTCATTTTCCATAGAGGATATTTTATCAATAAAAGCCCCGGCCACTCTGTCCCGATAGTTGACGGGAACACCGAAGGACCGGAGCCTGTTTACAAACCTGTTTTCACTTACTATACAGCGCTCAATACTGAAATCAGTACCAGCAGCAGCAAAATGATGATGATGATAGCCCAGATGGCAAAATAATTCCTGGTATTGGCAAAGCCGGCGCTTAATGCCGCCTGGTCATTTGCCCTTAATGCTGCATTGATCTTATTGCCTGCATTCAGTGCAAACACGGAGCTGATGATCATAACCAAACCTACGATCACATAAAAAGCCATACCCCAGCTTCCTACGGCAGATGCACTGAAACCACCACTGCGGTAAGAACCTCCATAACGGCTCATGGCCTGCTGTACCAGAATGCCCAGGAGGATAAACAGGATGCCGAGTATCATTCCCACCACTCCCAGCACTTTGGCCCATGAGGCGGCGCTGCGGAGGGTATAGCTGTTCTGTGCATCAAGGTTAAGGGAAAATAAGGAGGTGTTTTGATTCTGTTCCATATTACAATTGATTTTGGTGGATTAAATGTAGCTATTGCTCTTAGTTCATACAAATCTTTTTCATGCTATCGTCCCGCACCGAGAAGGTAAATGAAATAGGCTACCGTGAGTAAGGTAAGGATAACTCCGATCATAAAACTTTTATATATCCATTTAAAACTACCGTTAAGCAGATGGCTGTCATTTAATTCCAGGCTTTTTTTTGACATACTTGCAAATCGAAAAAGGTAGAAAAGCTGAAGAAAGAAAAGAGCAGAATAAATTATCACATATAATACATCCAGCCTAAGATGCCAGTAATACCCCGGATCATCCTCCCTGGATAAACTCCTGTAACGCCAATAATTCCTGAATGTATACAACAGTATCAAAATTTCCCCTGTTGCCGCTATCCAAACAAACACCCTGACGATCCGGTAGATACTTCTAAAAGTTTCAGCCCCTTTATTATCAACTTCCAGGCTGAATATGCTTTTGTCTTCGTTCATATACGATCCTTAATAAGCCCTTGCGAATAAGACCCGTTGCGACGATGGGTTACCCGTCAGGATACATTTCCCCTCTTCCTTCGGATTGTCCAGCGGTATGCAGCGGATAGTAGCTTTGGTCTTATCTTTTATCGCTTCTTCGGTCTCAGCAGTGCCATCCCAATGGGCTGAAATGAATCCACCCTTCCCGTCTAACAGTTTTACAAATTCATCCCAGTTATCAGCCGGGGTAATGTGTTCCTCCCGGTAGCTCTTTGCCTTATTAAACATGCTGTCCTGTATCTCCTTCAGCAAAGCATCAGCATACTGCGCAATACCATCAAGGCTCACCACTTTTTTTTCTTTCGTATCCCTCCGGGCTACTTCCACCACATTCTGTTCCAGGTCACGGGCGCCGATGGCCAGCCGCACCGGTACTCCTTTCAATTCATACTCTGCAAATTTCCAGCCCGGCCTGGCGTTATCGTTGTCATCATATTTTACTCTTACTCCTAATGCTTTCAGTTCATTCATGATCTCTTTTACTTTATCATCAATGAGTTTCTGTTGCTCTTCTCCTTTATAAATAGGAATGATCACCCCCTGGAACGGCGCCAGCCGGGGCGGCATCACCAGCCCGCTGTCATCGCTGTGTGCCATTACCAAAGCCCCTACCAGCCGGGTGCTCACCCCCCAACTGGTGGCCCACACAAATTCCAGCTGGTTTTCCTTGTTTGAATATTTTACATCAAATGCTTTGGCAAAATTCTGCCCCAGGAAATGCGAGGTGCCTGCCTGCAATGCCTTTCCATCCTGCATCATAGCTTCAATACAATAGGTTTCTTCGGCCCCCGCAAAGCGTTCACTGGCGGTTTTTACTCCCCTGATCACCGGCACGGCCATAAATTCTTCGGCGAATGTGGCATATACTTCCAACATTCTTTCTGCTTCTTCCACCGCTTCCTCTTTTGTTGCATGGGCCGTATGCCCTTCCTGCCAGAGGAACTCAGCAGTACGTAAGAACAACCTGGTACGCATTTCCCATCGCACCACATTGGCCCATTGGTTTATCAAAAGCGGTAAATCCCGGTGGCTCTGTATCCAATCTTTGTAAGTATTCCATATGATGGTTTCCGATGTGGGGCGTATGATCAGTTCTTCTTCCAGTTTGGCGTCCGGGTCCACCACCAAACCCTTCCCGCCGGGGTCATTCTTCAGGCGATAATGGGTTACCACTGCACATTCTTTGGCAAAGCCTTCCACATGGGCGGCTTCTTTGATCAAAAAACTTTTAGGAATGAACAAAGGGAAATAAGCATTCACATGCCCGGTATCCTTGAACATTTTGTCCAATGCGGCCTGCATGTTCTCCCATAATGCAAAACCATAGGGCTTGATGACCATGCAGCCCCGCACGGCTGAGTAATCAGCCAGGCTTCCTTTTATTACAAGGTCGTTATACCATTGAGAATAGTCTGTGGTTCTTGGTGTAATTTCTTTGCTCATGTCAATTGTTTCTTTTTATACAATTCTCATTAAAATATGGGCTGAGGTTATATTCCACAGCCCATATTGAATAATACAATTATTAAAATTAGTCCCCCTATGATATTTCGCTAAGGGATAATTAACTTATCATATTATTACCCTCCGAAATTTAATGCCGGATTGCAATTTTGCAAGAGTGCCATATCTGTCCGTCAAAAATTCTCAAAGTATAAACATCTGTTGCGAATTTGCTTACCGAAACATACGCAATTGTTGTCCCTTTAGCAAAAGTTTGCTTATACCGGATATTACCCATCTTGTCATAAACCTCAACTTCCTCAATTCCCCACAATTTAGAAATGCCTAGTTTGACAGCAGGGTTATCACTATGTTTTATCCTGATGTTGTCTGAACTTGGATTGGGCGATATCTCAAATGCAAATCCGCAAGATGGCATTTCAGCTCCGATGTATGACTCGGCTGAAGCGCCACAACTGCTCACAGCCTTTACTCCAAAATAATAAAAATTACCGCAACTCACATTTCCCGACATAGGTAAATGATAATAAGAGCTAGCAGTGGTAGCTTTTAAAACGCCATCTAAATACCATTGATAAGAAGTTGCGCCGGGAACATCATCCACATCAAGCAAAACTCTGTTAGGAGGAGCATTCCATGTCCAGGTAATCGGGCCGGGTGTTAGTGTTCCTGCAGTTATTGTTGTGCTTAAAGTAGTGTTTCCGCATACCCCGCTAATATTCACGGTTAGTGTAGCCTGTCCAACGGCAGTACCGTTTCTTGTTACAAGAACTGTATTTCCACTCGGGCTGAGCGTAAACAGCAAAGGATTACTAACCGACCAATTGTATGTAATACCATTTCCAAACGGAGCAGTCAGTACTTGTGATACACATATTGTAGTATTGCCGGTAATAACACCATTACCACAAAATACTTCACAGTTCGTTCTGAAATTAATATTTCCATTTAACTCCTCAGCTGCAAAATTGCCGTTTCTTGGCGAAATCTGGATATGATTCTCATTGTTGTTGATTTGCCCATTGGACATTATAATCTGATTAAAAGCGGTTGTAAAATTTACGAATTGCGAATTGAGAGGAGCAGCGGGCGGATTGCCGCCGACATAACGGGCATTGTAATTCTCAATGCCCAAAGGGAAATTGCCGCCTCCAATATCCAATGCGCTAGGAGTAGGAACAAAATTAAAATGAGGAATACTATTTGCTATAATATTATATTTTATAGCCCAATTACTAAATGACTGGCTCGTAAGGTTCACCTCTGAATCATATAATCCACCAGGAGAACCATCTATCGGTAAAACGGAAGCATCTGCATACCTGTTACGGTCTGTTAATGTTGTGTTCACATTTACCAACCAAAGTATTTTCTTTCTGTAATCTATTTTACCTTTATAAATCTGGCCGCTGCCGCTGGAGGGCTGCGCTTTGCAATAAAAATCAAAGAAGAACTCATTCCTTCCCGGTAATATTCCTAATAAAAACTGCGGCTTTAATAAAATAAAGCCGGCAATTGGCAAGCCGGCCATGCCAAGAAAATCTGTAATTATCCTGGTATTAGCCTTACCGTTAAAATACAACAGAGTGGAAAATGGCTGAAACCCCTGCGCAATAGCACACTCCGAACCATTGCTCACGGCAATATTTCTGCTTTGTTGCGGATAACCTAAATTTCTTAGCTCCGTTTGCCAGTCATCATGCAGGTTGTTATTTATTACACCATTTAAGTTTATCCGGCTAATCAGCATTTGTCTTGCGGCAGGTACATCCATCAAATTTAATCCGGCTAATATTTGTGAGTTGGAAGGAAGCGAACCAATTTCATTCCACGGTGTGCCATTAAATAAGCTTCTGATACCATTAACCAAAAAAATGGTTGCATTAGTGAAGGGGCGTATAATGTTATTATAACCAAAAACAATTGCCGGGCCGTTGGAGGTAAGGTAAACACTGTTGCCATGCCTGGCCAGGTGCTGAAAAGTAGTTGGAATATTTGCACCCAATTGTGGCCCATCCCAACTGATAAATAACCGTGTTTGATGATTAAGGCTTTTATTCTCCATATCCCGCAATGCCCACCGGGCTATTACACCGCCCATACTTTGGCCAAGCACCACATTGGGTTCATTTGTACCGTCCAAAACCTTTTCCTCATTCACCCAGCGTATTACCCTTTCAAGCAGCAAGGCATTACGCTGCAAAAAATCTGTGCCCTTTGCCCAGTCAACATATATTATATCGTACTGTTGGTTTGTACTTTGAAGTAGATTTAGAAGTTGCGGTGAGGCGTTGGGGTCAGCTAATTGTTGGAGAAAAAATTTGAAATTTGTAAACCCAAATTGCTGTTCAGGAGTAAGTAGATGCCCGGGGTCAAATCCTTCTGCGACTATTAATGGTCTTACTAATCTATGCCTGCCGGTGGCATCCGGCGGGTTGGCATAGTCCACTGTTATCCAGCCCTGCGCCGTTTGTCCGTTCCATGCTTCATCTGCCGTTAAAAAAATGGGGCCGCCGGGCCGCAGAAACCGGTTGCCGCCACCGCTATAACCATTGGGCTCCGGCTCAATCCGCATTTCTGTATGGCTGTATAACTGGGTGCCGCTGGTCAGCGACAAACGAAAGGTCCATACTTTAATGCCTGTATCAGCATAGCTTATATTTATCAGTTGGTTTTGCTGGATGGTCCTGTATCCCGCTCCATCATTAAAATCTACGGCAACGCTGCTTACTGCAGCGGCATTATTGGTAAACCATAACTCAGAAGGAAGCTTTACCTGTAAATTTCTGCCGCTATAGACATGCAGTGGCGGCGACACGGCAAACACCGTTTCCTCCTGGTAGGGGTTCAGCCAGTCTTCGTCAATATAGCGATCAATAAACCGTTCGTTGTTCACGGTAATCAATCCTGCGGAAACTGCATCGTCCCTGAAGCGGCTGTAATTATAATACAAGCCGCTTAAAGTAATGATACCCGGCTGCCGCTGCACCCACCAAAGGCTGTCTGCATAATCAGGGTGATAGAAAGTGCCGGCATTGGTATGGATGCCACTCATCAGCAGGGTGCTGTATATGTCCTTCAGTAGGCCGGCATTGGTTTTATTACTGTCAGTTAATACACCGTTATAGCTTTTCAGGTCGGCAAATTCCATGGCATAGTCAAGCAGCAGGCCGGTGGGCACTTTGCTTTTATCAAGCAGGCCGAATACATAGTTCATCCGGTTGCTGAATTCGGTGTTTACATCTGCCTGGGCAATAGCAGCACTGACAATGGTAAGGCCAACAAAGGGCAAACAAAGTCTCAGGAATAATTTTCTCATACATTCGGTTTTAAATTGATTAACGGGTATATCTTACATCAAATCTTCCTTGCCTTATTTCTACTTTTTTGTTATTACTGTTTACGGCATCAAACCAGAATGTACCGCTTACAATTTGGTTTAGTGTGTCAAGTTTTTTTATCCATAATTCCCCTATATATAAATTCTCATTAGTTACATAAGTTGCGATATTTATATCTGTCTGAGGTCCAAAGTATCTTCCCGATGCATTACCCTTTATCCGGTTCTTTAATGTTAATTTAATATTTTCTGCAAGTTGAAGGCTATCTGTATATAAACTAACACTCCTCAATGGGTTGCCGCTCGTTTGATTTCGTCCGCTTAATACGAAGTAGTGCCCCCCATTAGCTCTGGATCCCAAATACTGATAATTGCATTGCAGGGAACCCCCGCTTAACTGTGCGCCGCCGGGCAAAAACACTTGCCCATTTACCAGGCAGCCAAAAGTATTGGCCCCTGTTTGGGTTTCAGGCGGTAATTCGTCCTTCTTCTTTTTGCATTGGCCAAAATTGAAGAAGATTAGCGCCATTAAGGCCCAAAACAATTGTTTTATTTTACTCATAAACCTCCTAACGGGTAAATCGAACGTCAAACCTTCCCTCCCTAACTTCTATTTTCTGACCTCCATTACCAACCGCATCAAACCAAAAAGTTCCGCTTGCAATTTGATTGTTTAAATCAAATTTTTTTAAGTTTAATTCACCTATTATTTGGTCATTAGTCAAGTATTCAATATAATAAGATTGATTGCACGGAAAAAGCTGATATGCTCCCCCCCCCTTCCCATTTTTCCTTAAAACGAGTGGATAAATACCAGCGCTCATCTGTACGCTGTCAAAGCCAAAAGCCACTGTTTTGGGTAAGCAACTTTCTCTTTGATTTTTTGCCGATACGCCAAATGTATAACCACTTGGACTGGTGGGGATAATATGCTGATATATCGAGTTTAATGAGCCCCCGCTTAACTGTGCGCCGCCGGGTAAAAATATTTGTCCATTAACCAAGCAGCCAAAAGTATTGGCCCCTGTTTGGGTTTCAGGCGGTAATTCGTCCTTCTTCTTTTTGCATTGGCCAAAAGTAAAGATGGTCAATATAAAAAGTGCTGCAACGGGATTTACTATTTGTTTCATGAAGGGTTGTTTTAAACGCCAGTAGTAAAGCTAATGACAATTATTGTAGGCGAGGTGCTGCAATAGTTATTCGTTCTGAGAATCGCAGTTATAATTTCATCAGCCAGTTTCCAAATTTCCAGATTCTTATAACTCATAAATAAACTCCTGTTTAAATATTTGCCAGTAACCAGGTACAAGCAACCAGCAACAGTTTTTCATTTAAATTAACAGCAGCCCACACAATAATCCGGTAAAATGGCTGAATCTTTGCTGCTGAAATGCAAACGATTGCCTTTCGTTTAAGATCGCACAAAAGTAGTAACTTCACCTTTAACCCGATAAACCGTTTGCCATGAAACTAACAATTTTACTCCTGGCATTTTCCGTAGCCGCTTTCACCAGTTGCACCACTGCTTACAAAACCGGCCAAACGCCCGACGATGTGTATTATTCCCCCGTTAAACCGCAGGATGAATCTGTAAAAGAAGAAAAAGAAGAAGACCGGTATTACAGCTACGACGATAATTACTATGATGACCGCTTCCTGCGGATGAAGGTCCGCAACCGCTACCGCTGGAGTGACCTTGACAGCTGGTACGGCTACGATCGTTACAGCATCGGTTACAACTATACTTACGGCAGCTTTAATAATCCTTTCAATACCTGGAGCTATTACTACAACCCCTATTGCTGCTGCCTGAATAATTACAACTATGTTTTTGCGAATCCAAAAACCCCCGCAGCGCCGCCTGTGGTAAAACGGCATTTCAGCCTGGCGGGATATACCAATACCGGCTACAATAACTCTAATAATAACACTGTCATCAAATCACCGGGAAGGACAACCACCACCACACCTGCTTACAATAATTCCAATAACGGGCTGAGCAATAAAATGAGAACGATATTCTCCAATGATAATTCCGGCAGCGGTTCTTCGAGGACGTACAATCCTTCTTCATCATCGTCATCGGGAAATAACAACAGCAGTTCATCATCCGGCAGCTCTGGTAATTCAGGAGGAAGCAGCGGCGGTGCTGTGAAAAGACCAACCAGGAATTAATTTTCCGTAAAATGATTGCAAAAGAAACATCGCAGTAATGTTTCCTGTCCGTATTGTATCATCACTTATACCTCGTTTATGAAAATAAAATTTTACGCAGCTATACTCTTTTTATTTTCTCTGCAATTTATCCAGGCCCAGGCTCCTGAAGAAGCATTGCGTCTTTCCTGGACCACACAGCAGGGAACTGCCCGCAACCTGGCCATCGGCGGGGCCATGGGTTCGCTGGGTGGTGATGCTACCGCTGCCATTGTAAATCCTGCCGGGCTTGCTTTCTTTAAAACTTCCGATTTTGTTATTACTCCCGGTTTGCAGTTTGGCAAACCGCAAAGCAATTTCCGCGGCACTGATTTCAGCGGGGCAAATAATAACCGGTTTCAGTTAGGTACTTCCGGATTTGTATTTGGCGGATTTGGCTACAAAGCCAAAAACAGTTTTGCCATTACCGTCACCCGGCTGGCTGATTTCAACCAGTCGCTGATATATAAAGGCAAGAATGACTACAGCAGTTTTGCTGAACCGCTGGCAGATGAGTTTGCCTCTTCCGGCTATACCATTGATGCCGCCCTGAACAGTAATGATGTTTCCCTGACTACTAAAATGGCCTTATACACGTTCTTAGTGGATACGGCCACCATCAATGGAACGAAGAAAGTGATTGCCCGTTCCGAATTTCCGGCCCTGCTGAACCAGGAGCACCATTCACAAACCAGCGGGGGCATTACAGAAATTACTCTTGCCATGGGGCATGAACTGAATAAAAAATTCATGGTAGGTGGCAGCATCGGCATCCCTATTGCAAAAATTGAGAGAAACACTTATTACCGTGAATCGGATGCCAGCAGCGATGGGGACAATGATTTCAGCTATATGGCTTACAGGGAGAATTACAAGGCAACTGGTGTGGGCTTCAATTTTAAAGCAGGTCTGATCTACCGTCCTAAAGAATATTTTCGCCTTGGCCTGGCCCTGCATTCCCCTCATATATTGATGCTGAAAGAAAGTTTTGATGCTGGTATGGCGGCTGACCTGGAGCAGCTTTTCAGCCCCAACTCCGGTTACGACAGTGTGGCCTCCTCCACTCTTACCGGCGGGCTGTTGGATGATGCCCGTTATACGCTTTACACACCCGGGAAAATAGTTATCAGCGGGGCCTATGTGTTCAGGGAAGTGGAAAATGTCAGCAGGCAAAAAGGATTTATCACAGCTGATATTGAATATGTAAATTATAAATGGAACCGCTTTGGGCCCGATGGTGATGTAACGGAAGAAACAAAGGCCCCCTATGAACCTTACAACGATGCCATTGACGCCATTTATAAAAGCGCTTTTAATGTCCGGCTGGGAGGCGAGCTGAAATTTAAAATCATCATGGCAAGGTTAGGGCTTGCATATTATGGCAGTCCCTACAAAGACAAAGAACTGAAAGCAGGAAAAATGAACCTGAGCGGGGGGCTGGGCTACCGCAACAAAGGGATCTTTGTTGACCTTACTTATATACACCGCCTGAATAAGGATGTAAACTTTCCTTACCGGGTGAGTGCACCCCGGGCCAATACATTTGCCAACCTGAAAGACAATGGCGGAACCGCATTACTCACAGTAGGATTTAAGATTTAGTCGTAACCAACACAGCTGCTGCTAAAGGGCCCCATTGGGGCCTTTTTTATTACTCATGCCGTCGCCATTTTATTATACTTATTCCTGTACTCCACTGGTGTCAGCCCGGTTACCCGTTTAAAGATGGTTCGGAAGGCCTTGGTATCCGTATAACCCACATCATACATCACTTCGTTGATATTCTTGCGGCTGCTTTCAAACTGCCGTTTCGCTGCTTCTATTTTTATCCGCTGAATATATTCCAATACGGAGTTATTGGTGGCTTCTTTAAACCGTCGTTCAAATGTTCTCCGGCTTACTGCAGCGATACCAGCCAGTTCATCAATGGTGATACGTTCATGAATATTCTTTTCAATATAATCCTGAGCCTTTTTTATTTCTTTATCCCCATGATCTTTTTGTCCTTTGAACATGGCAAAAGCCGCCTGGCTTTCACGGTCAATATCAATGGCGAAGTATTTGGAGGCAAGTATGGCCGTTTCCCTGTTCGTATATTTCTCTACAAGGTACAGCAGCAGGTTCCAGTAAGAGTTAGCGCCGCCGCTGGAGTAAATTCTTTTTTCTTCAGTGACTATACTTCCCTCCACCACCTCCACCTCCGGGTACATCTCCCTGAACTCATTCATAAATCCCCAATGTGTTGAGCATTTTTTACCGTTCAGTAAGCCAGTGGAAGCAAGCAAAAATGCTCCCACACACAATGACGCCACTTCTGAACCGTTGTCATATTGTTCCCGTATCCATGGAATAAGTATTTTGTTTTTTTCAATAGCCGGTTTCATATCACCAAAAAGGGCCGGGATAAAAACAAGATCGGTTTTCTTTACTTCCTTCAGTTGATTGTCTGTATAAACAGAAAACATACCGTTATTAAGTTGAATTTCTTTTTTAGCGCCTACAAGTTTCACATCAAACAAAGGTTGTTTGCCTGCAGCAATTAAGAAATTGTTCACGGCGGTAAACAAGTACTGCGGATCTGCAATGGCCTGCATCACTGATGACTCAGGAACAAGGATGGATACTTTTTTCATGAGATAAAGGTAGGGAAAGCCATTGTCGCAATCAACCCCTTAAACTGTCATATATGCCACCTGTAAAAAACAAAAACAGTTCCCATCTTTGACTTGTCAAATACCTAAGCAACCAAAACACAAAACAATGACAAAGCTAAATCCTTATTTAACCTTCAATGGCAACACCAGGGAGGCTATGAGTTTTTACAAAGAATGCCTGGGTGGTGAATTATCGCTGATGACTGTTGCCGGCTCACCCATGGAAGGGCAAATGCCTCCGCAGTATGGCCAGTCAATCCTTCACTCTGTTTTAAAAGGAGACAATTTTGAAATTATGGCTTCTGATTTGGCACCCGAAGCCATCAAAGAAGGAAACGATAACCATCTCTGCCTTGGCTACAGCAGCGAGGAAGATGCCCGTAAAGTTTTCAATGCGCTTTCTGCCGGCGGCAAGGTTGTAAACCCGCTGACCCGGATGTTTTTCGGAATTCTCGGCGACTTTATTGATAAGTATGGCAAAAGATGGATGGTTGTATGTGAGGATGCAAAATGAAAAGTGTAAAAATTAAAATAAGCAGGACAGCTATTAATCCTTATTTAACATTCAATGGCAACTGCAGGGAAGCCATGAATTTTTATAGAGAATGTCTGGGTGGGGAATTGGTACTGCAAACAATCGGAGAATCGCCGCTGGCGGCTAAAATGCCGGCAAAGATAAAAGACTGCATCCTTCATGCCACGCTGGCAAATGACAAAATAGTGCTGATGGGATCAGATATGGCTCCTGAAACAGGATTGATAAAAGGAAATGCCGTTTCGCTGATGCTGGATTGCCGAAGTGAAAAAGAAATAAAAAGCTGTTATAACAGATTATCGGCAGGCGGAACAGCTACCCACCCCATTGAAACAACTTTTTTTGGTGCATTGCTGGGTACACTGGCGGACAAATTCGGGAACCACTGGCTGCTGCACTTTCAAAAAAACAAAAAATAGGGTTAGCTTTAATCCCCTCAAAAAAAACCAACATGGCAACTGCAATGAAAAGAACAACAGCTAAAAATGTGGATGAATATATCAGCTCATTCCCGCCAAAGGTGCAGGCGATGCTGAAAAAGATCCGGCAAACGGTAAAGAAAACTGCGCCGAAGGCAGAAGAAATGATAAGCTACGGGATTGCTGGCTACAAATACAATGGCATGCTCATCTATTTTGCCGGTTATACCAACCATGTGAGTGTGTATCCTGCGCCCAGAATGGCCGAAACTTTTAAAAAGGAGCTGGCCGGTTACAAGGGAGGGAAAGGCACGGTGCAGTTCCCATTGGATAAACAGCTGCCGCTTGATTTAATAAAGCGGGTCGTTCAGTTCAGGGTTAAAGCAAATGAAGAAAAAGCAGCGAAAAAGCAGCAATCAAAAAATTAAAACAATTATTTATGTCATTTCAGGCTTATCCTGATAACATCAAAACAAAAACAGGAAAATCTGCCGCAGATTTTAAAAAGCTGGCAGAAACAAAAGGTTTTTTGAAAAAAGGAGTTTTAATACAATCAGTTAAAGCCGGTGAGATTGTAAGCTGGCTGAAAAAAGATTTTGAGCCCGGGCACGGGCATGCTATGGCCATTTACGCATTTTTCAAAGGGAAAAGAGAATAGTGCATTTCATTATAAAATCCTGAATTATTCAACCTTAAAAAAATATCAATATGCAAAAAATTAATTTCTCCGCTAACATTAATGCCCCGCGGGAAAAAGTGTGGGAGGTATTATGGGATTTAGATGCCTATCAGACATGGACCAAAGCTTTTGCCGAAGGCTCTACCGTTACAACTGATAACTGGAAAGAAGGCAGCAAAGTTCTGTTCCATGACGGCAATGGCGCAGGCATGGTAAGCGAAGTGGCCGCCAACCGCCCCAATGAATACATGTCCTTCCGCCACCTCGGTATGGTAAAAGACGGTGTGGAAGACACCAGCAGCGATGAAGTAAAAAATTGGGCCGGCATACTGGAGAGCTACACACTGAAGGATGAGAACGGCATTACTGAATTATCCATTGACATGGACATTGCCGAGGAATATAAAACCATGTTTGACACCATGTGGCCCAATGCACTCGCTATATTAAAAGGGCTGGCAGAAGGTACAGCCAAAACTACCATCACCATAGCAGCCGAAGTAAATGCCCCGGCAGAAAAAGTTTGGAAATGCTGGACAACACCTGAACATATCACTAAATGGAACAACGCATCAGACGACTGGCATTGCCCCAAAGCATCCAATGATATTCGTCCCGGCGGAAGTTTCAGCTACACCATGGCAGCCAAAGACCGCAGCTTCAGTTTTGATTTTGCCGGCAGCATTGATGAGGTAAAAGAAAACGAATATATTCATGCCACCATGGGCGACGGCCGGTTATGGAGGACATGGTTCAAAGCCAATGGCAATACCACCAAAGTGATTGAGAGTTTTGAGGCAGAGAATATACACCCGCTGGAAATGCAGCGCTTTGGCTGGCAGTCCATCCTCAACAGTTTTAAAAAACATACAGAAACCAATTCATAACAATTAAAACCAGATTTTATGGCAAGGGTCACCACTTATCTCAACTTCCCCAATCAGACAGAAGAAGTATTTAATTTTTACAAGTCCGTCTTCGGTACAGAATTTACAGAACCGGGTTTCCGGCGTTTTGGAGATATGCCGCCGCAGGAAGGTATGCCCCCGCTGAGCGATGCAGCTAAAAACCTGGTTTTGCATGTGGAGTTGCCCATTACAGGCGGCTACCTGCTGATGGGTTCTGATGCGCCGGAAGAGATGGGCTTTAAGATAAACATTGGCAACAATGTCTATATCAACCTGGAGCCGGATACAAAAGAAGAAACCGACAGGCTCTTCAATGCCTTATCCGCAGGCGGTGAAGTGGAAATGCCGATGGCCGATATGTTCTGGGGAGCCTATTTTGGCAGTTGCAAAGACAAATACGGAATCAAATGGATGTTTAATTTCCAAAAACAGTAATACAATGTCAGATAAAATTTATCCCTGCCTCTGGTTTGACGGCAAAGGAAAAGAAGCTGCCGATTTTTACTGCAAAGTATTTAAAAACGGAAAGGTTACTGCCGATACAGGCATGGTGGTGATGTTTGAGCTATTTGGTAAAAAAATAATGGCGCTGAACGGGGGGCCGATGTTCAAAATCAATCCTGCTATTTCATTTTTTGTTTTATGTGAGAACATTGATGAAACAAACCGTGTATGGGAGCAACTGCTGGATGGAGGCTCGGTGCTGATGCCGATTGATAAATATTTCTGGAGCGAACGCTATGGCTGGGTGCAGGATAAATACGGAATGACCTGGCAGGTATCCATGGTGGAAAAAGCAGGCGATCCGGCAAGGCTTTTTCCTTCCCTGCTCTTTACGGGCAGCCAGTTTGGAAATACAGGCGAAGCCATCCAACTCTACAGCAAGCTTTTTAAAGATTCATCAACCACTGCTTTTTTCCCATATCCCGATGAAGATGAAAATGCGGGCAAAGTGATGTATTCAGAAATTAGCCTTAGTGGTTATGATATCGCCGCCATGGATGGGCCGGGTGAACATGGCTACACGTTCAGTGAAGGTGTTTCGCTGGTGGTGGATTGCAAAGACCAGGAAGAGGTGGATTACTACTGGAATAAACTGACTGCCGATGGCGGAAAAGAAAGTATGTGCGCCTGGCTGAAAGATAAGTTTGGGGTAAGCTGGCAGATTGTACCAACAAAGCTGGGCGAACTCATCGGCAGCCCCGACCGGGAAAAAGCCGGCCGGGCGGTGCAGGCTATGCTGAAGATGAAAAAGATCATTATTACTGATCTGCAGAAAGCTTATGACGGGGAATGAAACATGTATGCGGCAAAGGGTGTATTAATTTCAAAAACAGCACTATGGAAACAGCTCATTTTACAATTGAAAGAATATTGAATACACCTGCCAAAAAAGTATGGAAAGCCATTACTGATAAAGAACAAATGAAACAATGGTATTTTGACCTCGCTGAGTTCAGGGCTGAAGTGGGTTTTGAATTCCGGTTTTATGGTGAAGGGCAAAAAGGTGACAAATACCTGCATTTGTGTAAAGTAGTTGAAGCGGTTTCCGGTAAAAAACTTGCCTATAGCTGGAGCTACGAAAACCTGGAAGGATACTCCCTTGTGACATTTGAATTATTTCCCGATGGCTCCGCCACAAGGTTAAAACTGACGCATGAAGGGATAGAATCCTTTCAGGAGAACGGTCCGGATTTTGTTAAAGAAAGCTTTATGCTGGGCTGGACAGAACTGATTGGTACATCACTGAAAAATTTTGTTGAAAAAAATTAAAACCGCTGAAAAATGAAAAGTTTGTTTACTACCCGGGCCCTTAGTACTGACCTGGCAGCCCTGCTTCTGCGGCTCATTCTCGGCGGGCTGTTTATTTTTCATGGTTATGATAAAATTGTTCACTACCAGCAGTATTCACCTATGATGAAAGATATTATCGGCATCGGCGCCAAACTGTCCTATAACCTGGTGATGATCGCTGAATTTGCCGGTGGCTTGTTTGTGGCCCTTGGTTTTCTCACCCGGTTGTCGGTAATACCCCTTTTTATTGTTATGGCCGTGGCTTATTTTGTAGCCCATGCCAAAGATGCCTTTCTGATGAAGGAGCTGCCGTTCACCTTTCTGCTGCTCTGTATCCCGGTGTTCATTCTCGGAAGCGGCAGGTATTCTGCCGACAGCCTGTTTCAAAAAAGAAAACCATCCGGACTGTAACGTCGGATGGTTTCTATCGGTTCAATTGTATTTCTTATACCTTGAAGTGGGCAAAAGCCTTGTTAGCTTCGGCCATGCGGTGTGTATCTTCTTTTTTCTTGAAAGCAGAACCCTCGCCTTTTGATGCAGCTACAATCTCTCCGGCCAGTTTTTCAGCCATACTGCGGCCGTTTGTTTAACGGCTGTTGCGGATGTGCCAATTGATGCTGAGAGTAATCTTACAGTCGGGGCGAACCTCCGCAGGAATCTGGAAAGTGGCGCCCCCGATACGGCGGCTGCGAACTTCTACTGAAGGAGTAATGTTGGCCAGCGCTTTTTTCCAAACCTCATACCCGTCTTCACTGGTTTGTTTGGCCACTTTGTCAAGTGCATTATAAAAAGTGGTGAAGGCCACACTTTTCTTGCCTTCCCACATAAGGTTGTTTACAAAACGGGTAACCAGTTTGTCGTTAAACCTTGGGTCCGGGGCTAAAGGAAGTTTCTTGGCTTGTGCTTTCCGCATATCTGAA
The DNA here is from genome assembly GCA_052389635.1 of Bacteroidota bacterium. Lineage (GTDB taxonomy): Bacteria > Bacteroidota > Bacteroidia > Chitinophagales > Chitinophagaceae > JJ008. Next base: position 39,227 of record JBQTHS010000044.1, read on the forward strand.
AATTATTAATTCAATTATTTAATTGTCATCCTGATCCCGCCTTTGCGGGAGAAGGATTACTTCTTGGTTTTTTCTTTCTTAGTCCCGTATTTCGAACGGCTCTTCTTTCTGTCCTTCACACCGGCAGTGTCCAATGAACCCCGAACGATGTGATAACGTACACCCGGCAGGTCTTTTACCCTTCCGCCGCGGATCAAAACAATGGAGTGTTCCTGCAGGTTATGGCCTTCCCCGGGGATATAGGCAATCACCTCCACTTTATTGGTTAAACGGACTTTGGCAACTTTACGAAGTGCAGAGTTCGGTTTTTTAGGTGTGGTGGTATAAACCCTTGTGCAAACGCCACGTCGCTGCGGGCACTGATCCAAAGCCCTTGACTTACTCTTGGCCCTGATGATTTCTCTTCCTTTACGTACTAACTGTTGAATTGTAGGCATTCTTGACCCTTATTTTTGGGACGGCAAAGGTAGGGGCGCCAAAGCGAAACTCCAAAAATACAAATCCCAAATTCCAACCTTTTTCCCCCAACAGGGGGGATGGAATTTGGGAGTTAATAATTTGGGGGTTAATTATTTAGACCTTTGTCATCCAGCTATATTTATCCTCTCTCCTGCCTTCCCGGATATCTGTCAGCCATTTCTTCAACATAGGGGCCGTTTTCCAGTTCTCCACATCAAACTGCATCACAAAATCTTTGTACCGAAGTTCTTTTATAAGCGATATGGTGGCAGCCGTGCCGGTGCCAAACACTTCATACAGCAGCCCGGCCTTATACGCATCTATAATGTCATGGATACTCAGGTGCCTTTCATCCACATTAAAGCCCATCTCTTTTAAAAGGGTGATAGCACTCTGGCGGGTCACCCCATCCAGGATAGTGCCCTGGTCCAGATCCGGTGTGATGGCGGTATTACCGATTATGAAAAAAACATTCATAGTGCCGCACTCCTGCACATACTGATGTTCCTGCGCATCCATCCACAATACCTGGTCATAGCCTTTTTGCTTTGCCTGCGCTGTTGCATACATGGCAGCGCCATAATTTCCCGCTGCCTTGGCATAGCCCACACCGCCGGGCGCCGCCCGCACATATTTTTCCTCCACATAGATCCGCATCGGGGCACTGTAATATGGCCCGGTGGGGCTCAGGATGATCATGAACTTGTAATTGTCAGATGGCCTCACCCCTATCACTTCATCTGAAGCAAACATAAAAGGACGTATGTACAATGAATGATCATCCCTGGAAGGAATCCAGTTTTTATCTAATTGGATCAGCTGCCTCATACCTTCCATGAATATTTCTTCCGGCACCGGCGGCATCTGCATTCTTTCGGCGGAAATATTAAAGCGTTTAAAATTATCCTGCGGGCGGAAAATAAAAGCCTCCCCTTCCTGGTTCTTATAGGCCTTTATACCTTCAAAAATAGCCTGGCCATAGTGAATGGCCGCCACAGAAGGATTAAGCAGCAATGGCTGGTAGGGTTTTATTTCCACATTCTTCCACTCTCCGTTCCCGTAATCAGCTTCCAGCATATGGTCAGTAAAATATTTGCCGAAGGGCAGGTTTTCAAGGCTGATATCATACAGTTTGCTTCTTTCGGCTTTTCTTAGAGTAATATCCATAGCTGCTGTCATAAAAGTTTATTTTTATCTTGCCCACCGAAGCACTTGCCCAACGAAGCTATTGCGAAGTTGGGTAGCGAAGGTGGGCGGCCCGGTTCAAAACACGGCTGTGTAGTGCAGTAACGGGTCAAAGAAACGAAAAAAACTAACACCCATTTGTCTAAATTGCCCACTGGTATATGAGCCTGAATAATATTGAATTGCCAGCTTCTGTTGTGGCAGATTTGTATAAGTCTTCGCTGGTTGGGGAGATGAGCAGCAAAGCAGCAGACATATCTCCTGAATCAACCCCTGCAGTTGTTCCTTCAGCAGGAAAAGAAACTGAAACAGGCAGCAAATACCTGGGAAATAACCGCCGGAATATTCTTATTGCCGTCATTTACAAGGATGCTGTTCATATACCCGATAGCGAACTGCAATTTCTTACCGGCATACTTACTGCATGTAAATTAAGCCTTGAAGATGTGGCCATCGTCAACCTGCACAATTACCCGGGTACCCCGTATAAAGAATTAACCGGTATGCTGAAAAGTAAAATTGTTTTGCTGTTTGATGCTGAACCCGCCTCCTTTGGCTTACCAATGAATTTCCCCCATTACCAGTTACAGGCTTTTGCCAATAATACTTTTTTATATTCTCCTTCTTTAAAGCAGCTGGAGAATGATAAAGTGGAAAAAAGCAAATTGTGGGTATGCCTTAAAAGATTATTCAACCTTTAAAATGAAGCTGATCTTCGCCACCAACAACCGGCATAAGGCGGATGAGATACGATCCGTGCTGGGCAATGGTCCTGAAATAATTACTTTGAAAGAAGCCGGTATTGACAGGGATATTCCCGAACCCTATAATACGCTGGAGGAAAATGCTTCAGCCAAATCAAGAACTATTTTTGAGATGACGGGGCTTGATTGTTTCAGTGAAGATACCGGGCTGGAAGTGGTGGTTTTGAATGGGGAGCCGGGGGTGAAAAGTGCCCGTTATGCAGGCGGCCAACGCTCTTTTGATGCCAATATCGAAAAGCTTTTGGCTAATTTGGAGGGTAAACGGGACCGCCGGGCCCGGTTCCGGACTGTTATATCGCTGTTAATAGCCGGAAAGGAAACATTATTTGAAGGCATTTGTGAGGGCAGGATAATTGAGGGAAAAAGAGGAACCCATGGCTTTGGTTACGACCCGGTGTTCATCCCGGATGGCGCAGACCGGACTTTTGCCGAAATGGACATGGGAGAAAAGAACCGCTACAGTCACCGGGAAAAGGCCACCGCAAAACTGATAGCATTTTTGAATACCTTACCCACAAACCACTGAACTTGACACCCGAACGCAACCAAAATATTACCGAAAACGACTTACTGAAGGGCTGCCTGGAAGGCAACCGGCGGATGCAGGAAGAATTGTACCGCCGCTATTCCCCCAGGATGTATGCCGTTTGCCTCCGTTATGCAGGCAAGGCAGAAGAAGCCGAAGACATATTACAGGAAGGATTTATCAAGGTCTTTAAAAAAATGGACAGCTTCCGTGGCGATGGTTCATTTGAAGGATGGATGCGCCGGATTTTTGTGAATACAGCCATCGAACATTTCCGCCGCAAGCGGTACCTGATGCCGGTAACGGAAAAAGAAGAGAATACCGTCGAGGGAAAATATACGTCTGCCCTCGATGACCTCGGCGCCAAAGATGTGCTGGCCCTGATACAGGAGTTGTCGCCTGGTTACCGCACTGTCTTCAACATGTATGTGGTGGAAGGCTATACCCACAAGGAAATTGCGGATATGCTGGGCATCAGCGAAGGCACCAGCAAATCGCAATTGTCCCGTGCCAAAGTGATACTGCAGGATATGGTGCGAACTTTTATAGACAAGCAAAGGGGCGTAGGCAGCAAATAATGCCGACGATACAGGGTAACGGTCCGGGGAGTTTCAGGTAAAATACTGTATGCCGGCATTATACCAGAAACGTAAAGGACAATTTTAGTAACAGGAAAGGTATAATGAGCAGCGTTCAACATAAACTGATGAATTATGAACTGCCCCCCCCTGAGGGACTGTGGCAAAAGATTGCCAATGAGTTGGATGATTCGGCCTCAGGATTGCAATTCCCCGTCAAACTCATTGGTCTTGCTGTGGAGCCATCTGCTTCTGTATGGAATAAGATTGCTGAGAACCTGGATGCAGCATCAGTGAGTGATGATATACCGGCCCAACTTTATGCCGCAGAAGTGATACCTCCCGTGGCTGCCTGGAATAAGATACAAACAAGCCTCGATGCAGAAAAATCCGCAGGATCCGGTGGAGAGGCGGCAGTACCGGAGCATCGCCGTTTATCCCCGATGCTGCGTTACGCTGCTGCGGCTGCTGTTATTGGCCTGATCGCTTTTGGCGCTTTGCAATTCTTTCAGGCGGATAAGAAAAATACAGGAATAGCTTCTTCCGGTAATCTCCCGGAAACTAAAACAGCCGCTCCTGTTCCTGTGATGACCGGCAGGCCTGATATACAGCATGCCGATATTGTTACGAATACCAGCGACGAAGAAGCGAGGAACGATGCTGCGCTGGAAGCCAGCAAGAAAACCTATGCCCGGCTGGACATACCCGTACAGAAAAGAACTGATATGGCATCTGCGTTCAACTTTGCACATCTCGTAAGTACAAGAGACATTCATGAATCAGGCAGCTCCGGTTACCAGGAAGGGCTGGGCTCAGGTGATAATAATGCTAACCGGTACATCGTCCTGATGACCCCGGACGGCCATTTCATCCGCATGTCAAAAAAACTGAGCAGCCTCGTTTGCTGCGTATCCGGTGAGGAGCAGGATGCCAATTGCAAAAACCAGGTGCAGAAGTGGAGAAAACAACTAGCCTGCTCAGATGCCGCACATCCGGGTAATTTCCTGGACATACTCAGCCTGGTGGGTTCGCTGCAGGATAACTGATTAACACTAAATTTTACTGCCGTCAGAGTACCGCATCCCCTCCCTGGAGGGGCGGAAGTAATTTGTACTTTCAGAAATACCTGAGGGGTGGGTCATAGATGCAACGATGACAGCAGCTTTGTTTATTTAATTTTACTTCGGTACAGCACAAACCACTGTCCTTTTTTTATGACCAGAGTAAAAATTCAAGTGCCCGGAACATTTTCCTTTTCCTGCCAGGTTCCCGTGCGCATCACCGACATCAACTATGGCGGCCATGTGGGGAATGACAGCCTGCTTTCCATCATTCATGAAGCAAGGATGCAGTATCTCACATCCCTGGAATACAGTGAAATGCAGTTTGCCGGTGTGGGAATGATCATGGCCGATGCAGCCATTGAATTTAAAAGCGAATTGTTTTATGGCGATGTGGTCATCGCTTCAGTGGCTGCCGGTGAAATTTCAAAAATCGGCTTTGCCTTATTTTACAAATTAGAAAAAGAAACAGATGGAAAGAAAACAACAGTGGCTTTAGCCAAAACCGGCATGATATGTTTTGATTATGAGAAGAAAAAGATTGTGGCGGTGCCGGAGGAAGCGAGACAAAAACTTCAATAAGCAATGGACAATATTCAGTTGGCAAACCCTTACAATAAGGCGCATTGCATAATGCCGGTTGCCTATTGATTCCATATCCTCCAGCTTTCTTCCGCCTGCAAGATGAGCATCTCCTCACCATTCTTTATTACGGCACCCTGCTTTTCCCCTTTTTCCAGGAACAACGTCTTTGCAGGATTATAGACAAGGTCGTACAACATATGTTTGTCTGAAATATACTGATAGGGAATCCCCGGGCTGCTGCCTTCATCAGGGTACATTCCCAACGGCGTTGTATTGATGATGATACTGTGCTCTTTAATGACCTGCCCGGTAACTGCTGAATAAGGAAGAACTGACTTTGACGAAGGCATCCTGCTTACTATTGTAAAATCAATCCCAAGTTTTTTAAGTACAAATACAACTGCAGCAGCAGCCCCGCCATTACCGAGTACCAGTGCTTTCTTGTGATGTGATCTCAATAAAGGTTTTATGCTCATCTCAAACCCTGTTGTATCGGTATTATAACCGATCAACCTGTCCCCGGCAATGTTAATGCAATTGCAGGCATCCAGTCCTTCGGGAATATGCGTCTCACTCAGGAACCGGAGAACCTGCTTCTTATAAGGCACGGTCACATTCAGCCCTTCCAGTCCGGGATGATCCCGTAGCAGAAAAGATAATTCATCAATTGTTTTGAGGGGGAATAATTCGTAGCTGCACCCGGTTATTTCCTCTTTTTCAAACTTCTCTGCAAAATATTTCTTAGAGGAAGAGTGCTTTAAAGGTTGGCCAATTAATCCGAACAGCCGCATCAGGCTTCTTTTTTGTCAAGGTATAAACTGAATGTATCTCCCCGCAGGCCAATCCGCATCGTTTCCAATGGTATTACTTCGGTCGGTGCAATATTTCCAAGATTGGCATTACAACCTACCAGCTCAATAAAATATAATTGCTGCGCCTTTTGCGGGGCTTCCCAGATAATTTTCTCAGCAGGGATCTGGGTAAGAATTTCCTGCACCAGGCCCTCTCTTACCTCACCGCTGCCGCGGTAGATGCCCACATTACCCGCTTCCCTTGCCTCGGCAATGACATAGCTGGAGCCGGCTTCCAGTTCAGCCCGCATCAGTTCGATCCATTTGTAAGGGGGTATGATATGTGCCGCATCTTTGCTGCCCACTTCGCTCAGCACTTTGCCGTATTTGGTCAGCTTTTCAATGTAACCGCACTTCTCTGCATGAGGTATGGTGACAGAGCCGTCGCTTACTTCCATCCAGCTGATGCCATAGTCCCGGCACACTTTTACATAATCATCAAACTGGTTGCGGATAAGGAAGGCTTCAAATAATGTACCTCCAAAATAAACAGGAATATCAAAGGAACGATACACTTTCAGTTTATCTTCCAGGTTGGGCGTGACGAATGACGTTCCGAATCCGAGTTTTACAATATCCACATGGGGATGCGCTGCACTCATAAAGTTTTTTGCCTCTTCCACACTCAGCCCTTTATCCATGACCATGGTAAGCCCTGATTCCCTCGGTTTTGGTTTTCTGTCCGGTATCTGCGATAGGTTGAAATTCATTCAGCTTGATTTTGGTAAAATTCCCTTACCCAAAGTTTAAGGCGTGCTGGCCCTCCGACGCTTTAGCAAAGGAGGGCAAAAGTAAGGAAGAATCAGCAGAGAATGGCTGATTCATTGCGCAGAAAACCATACCAATCAGATAGACTTTTTCCGCTTGAAACGGGCTATTACATCCACCACCAACTGATTTTGCAGGATGGCGGGATTCAGCTCCACAAATTTTTTCAGCAGTTTAGGCGATTTTTCCATCGCCATTTCCAACTGAAGAATGGCTTCTTTTGTTTTTCCATCAGCAAACAATACGGCAGATTTATAAAAATAAAAGACGGGTTTTCCGCCGGTAAGCAGTAATGCGGCATCTGTTTGTTCAATGGCCTCTTCATAATATCCTCCGGTAAAAAGACAACGGATCAATGCTTCCCAGCCTGCAGCATGCTTAGGTTTTGTTTGCACTACCACTGACAAATACTGGATGGCATCTTTGTATAAGCCCTGTTGCACCCTGCACTCCCCTGCCAGCAGGTTATACTCCGGCTGCAGTCGATGGATCTTCAGGGCTGTGTCTAACTGTTTCAAACTGGCCTCCCATTGCCCCTCATTAAAATAGGTACAGGCAATTTTATAAAACAACCGGCTGTCACCCGGCCGCAGGTGCGATGCTTTGCGGTAATAAAACCTGGCTTGCGCAAAATTTTTCAGTTTATCATAGCAATATCCAATCGCTTCAAAAATCACATCTTCCGGCTTTGCGAGTTCATTGACCCTTTCCAGCGCTTCAATAGCCTCTTTGTATTTTCTCAGCCGGATATAGGCATCGCCCATATTGCGGTAAGCATAATCAAATTTTTCCTCAATGGTGATGGCATACTGGTAGGCATCTATGGCTTTTTCATAGAGCTTGAGCCCCTGGTAGGCAGCGGCCAGGTTGAACCAGGCCAGTTCGTTGTAAGGGAACTCATCAATGATTTGCTGGTGCAGCCTGATACCTTCTTCATTTCTTCCGGTGAAATCCGTCCAAAAACAGATCTTATACAATGCTTCCTCGTTATTCGGGTCGTCCTCTAGCACCATTTTCAGGCAGTCGAACACTTTGTCGAAATCCTCATAATCATCATACACATCTGCCAGTTCAAACAAGAGTTCAATTTTCTCCCCACCTTCAAACAGCATCAGCGCTTCTTCCAGCAACTCTACGGCTTTTTCCTGTTTGTCCAGTGCGAGGTAAGCATCTGTTTTCAGTATGCAGATGTTGATATCCGTGCTGTCGAAGATTTCTGCCTGTTCGAGGATGGTCAGCGCTTCTTTGTACCTGCGGTTGGCTAAAAGGATATCTGCCTTCTTAATAAGCAATTGGGCGGAGTAAGGGTATTGCTCGGCCGCCAGTTCGGCGGCTTCCATGGCTTTTGCCAGGTTTTCTTTTTCCTGGAAATACCCGATTATTTTTTCGAAGGCTTCTTCATCTATGAATGAGTGCTGGCGGCCATTTTTGAGATTTTCGTATTGTTTAAGCAGTTCCCGTATCTGTTCCCGGTCTTCCCTGTAAGGGTTATTTTCTTTCATCGAACGGACATTTGGTGAGCAATCACTTTTAAAGAGCGGTCAGACAGCAAAATCCCTTTGCCCCCTGAGAATTGGTTATTGTACAACAAGTTAAGTGAAAAAAATGACGGGCAAACCCGGATAGTTTTCCCCAAATGTGCAAAATGCGGGGGTTTTAAGCAACCGAATGTAACAAATCGCCATCTTCTGCGTTAATGAAGTACTAAAGTTCTGGATAAACGGTTTGTTTTATAATTACATTTGTCTTTATTTTTGTAGGCGATGAACCACCCCAAGTTGACTATATTGAGCCAACTCGCTGGCAGGAAACTGGCTGTGCTGGTTTTACTCGCAGCATCTGCTGCAGGTGCATTTGCCACATTGGGCGACGGCAGGAAAAAAGCAAGTACCACACCAAACCGCAGTTTACTTTCCGGCCGTACTGCTCCGGGCTCCGGTTTCTTTAATCTGAAATCAGGATATACTTACAGGGGCAGCCAGGTCATCAATTCTAATACGGATAAGAAATACATCAGCCTGAATACCGTTGTTACCGTTCACAAAGGCAGCAATACTTACCTGCTCCCGCTGAAAAAGAAAGCAGTATTGGATAGAGTAAAAATTGACCTGAGCAACCGCCAGTTCAAAAGAAATTAATTTCCCCCTCCCATACTCTCTTCGTAAGTCATCACCCGGTAGCCATTTCTGGGTATATCGAATTTCGTTTGCGGTACAGGGTTGAAGTTGATTTTTGACACCGTATAAGTGACCATCATCTTGCCCATGGAGGCTTCATACTGTATGGCAAGGCCGGGCAGGTTCTTGTTCAGGTATTGAAAATCCTTGTTCACCGGCGCAAGGTCTTTGGTAAAATAAACAGTGAAAGTTGTTCCGTCTGCAAGCTTCCCGACAGCTTTCTGGCATTTATAATCGGCAATTGTTTTATACTCCTCAAAATAAGTGAACGTAACCCCTTCATATTTTTTATTGGACTGTTTCCAGTTGGCTGCTGTCATTTTGATCATGTATTTCTGCTCGCCATAATCTTTCAATACGGTAACATCGCCTGTTTTACCATCAATAATGGTAGCCTGTGTACCAAGCGAGCTGATCATTTCCGAACGGCTGGAATTTCCTTTCAGGTAAATAACACTGGTGGCCCCGTCCAGCAGATCGGCTGCCTGCGGAGCCTTATTACTGGTGTTGATCACAATATCATAGGCAATAGTGGCCTCCGTAAGCCTTCTTTGTGCAAAAAGGCCGGTGGAGATAAACATTACCAGTACAAAAGGCGCTATACGGGTTATCTTTTTCATTTTACTGTTAGTTCCGTTTAGTAGTATAAAAAGAGTGCCAATTCAGCCAATAAGTTGCAGCCTCACCCCAGCCCTCTCCACTTCGTGGAGAGGGAGAGAGAAATATGACATTTAGAAGTATTGCTTCGTCTTTCTTGTGAGTATTTTAACGAAAACTTTTACCTTCGGTTCCGCTGTTGCGTTTCCTTCATCTTCTTCTGCTGTTCCTGCACCTGTTCCAGCCGTTCCTGCCACTTTGACTTTGTCTTTGGCTTCTTCCTGTTCTCCTCAATTTTTGCCAGGATCTTATTATGGTCAATAATGTAGTTCTGAATGACAAACTGAAGTGCCAGTGTTATCAGGTTGGAAACGGTATAGTACCAGGTAAGCCCCGATGGAAGCCTGTTGAAGAAGAATAACAGGAACACCGGGAAGATATAGGGCATGTACTTCAGTACCGGGTTGCTCTGGTCAGGCGTCATGCTCATGCTGTACCAGGAAATAAGAAAACTGGTAGCACAGGCAAGAATATTAAACAAGCTCAGGTGACTGCCCAGCAGCGGAATATGAAACCCGAATTTGATCGGATCATCGTAGGCGGCAAGGTCATTTGCCCATAAAAATTCAGCCCCACGCAGCGCCGGCTCTGAGTTGAAGAAACTGAACAGGGCAAAAAATATTGGTATCTGCAGCAATGCGGGAATGCAGCCGCCCAGCGGATTCACCCCTGCCTCCCGGAAAAGTTTCATCTGCTCCATGCTCATGGCCTGCCGGTCATCGCCAAGCTTTTCTTTGAGTTTTGATATTTCAGGGCGCAGCGCTTTCATTTTTGCGCCGCTCAGGTAACTCTTATAAGTAAGGGGCGATATAAGCAGGCGGATAATAAGGGTAAGCAAAACAATGGCAAGACCCGGGTTCTTAGTAAGGTTATTAAACAGGTCAAAGATCGGCAACACTAAAAACTTATTGATGGGCCTTACAAACTGATAAGGGCCCTGGCCGAGATTGATAAGCTTTTCGAACTTCATACCATACTTCTTCAGAATATGGTAATCTGAGGGTCCATAATACATACTGAAAGAAACTTCAGAAGCGGCGCCCGCAGGAACAGTCAGCTTCATATTGGCTGTGGAATTGACAACGGTTTTGGCTGTGTCCGGAGGAATAGTCCATTCCATGGCGCCGGAACTGAAATTGTTTTTGGCTATCAGTATGCCGTAAAAGAACCGTTGTCTTATTCCTATCCAGTTTACTGATTCATCAAAGACTCTGCTGCTTTTTCTTGCGATGGTGTGATAATCAAAACTTCCGTCTTTTACATAGCCCACCTGTGTGTTTTGTTTTTCATAAGAAATATCTGATTCCTGTTGTACCGCTGCATATTTCCAGGACAGGTTCATGACGCCTTTTTCCAGCAGCAGCCCGGTCTTGTTCAACCTTACGGTAAAGTCAATCAGGTAATCATTGGGCCTGATGGTATATTCATGAGTAACAGACCTGCCGCTGCTGTCGGATAGCACAAATACAACTTTGCTGCTCCCATCTGCATTTGAAATGGTGTCAACGGTGGGAAAATAAAGATCACTTGTTTCTGCAGCTTTTTGTGAAGCAGCTGTTCCTGTATTAATGGTATAACTCAGGTTATCAAAGCTGCTGGCGGCAAGTTTCACCGGCAGGCTGTCCTGCCCTTTAAAATTTTTCAGCTCCACTTTCCTTATCTGCCCGCCTTTGTTGCTGAAGATAACTTTGATCAGCTCATTGTGCAGGGTCACCGTTTTCTCTGTTGTATCAGCTGCACCTGAAAAGGTGCCCGCATTGGTTATCGTTGTAAGGGAATCCTGTATCCGGTTCAGCAAGTCCTGTTTGGGTTTATTCAGTTTTGCGATGGAATCAGTAACGGCCTGTTCTTTTCTTGCCTTTTCTGCGTTTTTCTTCCGGTAAGCAGATTGCTCCTTATTTGTATAATAGAAATAACCAAAAAACAGCGCAGCAAGTATTACAAACCCGAGAACGGTATTACGGTCAAACTTCATTGGGGGCTAAAATTTTAAAGTCCCGCCTACGCCAGGGCTTCGGCGGTCAAAGGGCGCAAAGATAGGGTAAAGAGAGGAGGTCGGAGGTCAGAAGTCCGAGGTCAGACAGAGGTCAATTAAGTCAAATGCGAAGCATACGAATTGCGGGATTTTAACTCTTACAGCAGGTTCCGTCATCTGACCTCAGATGTCCGATTTCAGACTTCCTGCTTCAGACCTCATTCCCTCAAATCATTTCACTCTGCAGCAGTGGGTTCTTTACTTCAATCTTTTTATCAGCAAAGGCTTTGGCTGCTTTTACAAAATGAACAAATATGGGCTGGGGGTTCTCTACGGTGCTTTTCAGTTCCGGGTGGTACTGAACGCCGATAAAGAAGGGATGGCCGGGCAGTTCGATTATTTCTACCAACCCGGTACCGGGGTTCTTGCCGCTGGCGGTCATTCCGGCTTTTTCAAAGCGATCCAGATAACTATTATTGAATTCCCAGCGGTGACGGTGCCGTTCGCTGATGGTTTCAGTTCCGTAAATCCTGGCTGCCAGCGAACCTTCTTTCAGCGTACAGGGATATGCCCCCAGCCGCATGGTGCCGCCTTTGGCTGTTACTTTTTTCTGCTCCTCCATCAGGTCTATTACCGGCTCTTTTGTATCGGGGTCCATTTCGGTGGAATGGGCTTTTTTCAGCCCTAGTACATTCCGGGCAAATTCTATCACGGCCATCTGCATACCGAGGCAGATGCCAAAGAAGGGCAGACCGTTTTCTCTTGCATACTTCACCGCCACAATCTTTCCTTCCACGCCGCGGTGACCAAACCCCGGGGCCACCAGCAAGCCGTCCAAACCAGCCAGTTTTTCAGATACATTATCCTCGGTGATGAATTCGCTGTGCACATTTACAATCTCCACTTTGCATTCATTCATTGCCCCGGCATGAATAAATGATTCCAGGATGGATTTATAAGCATCCTGCAGCTCAATGTATTTTCCGATCAGGCCAATATTTACTTTTCCTTTCGGGTATTTCAGTTTGTCAAGGAATTCTTTCCATTTGGTCAATTCCGGTTCACTGTAATTGGTAATATTCATTTTCTTCAGGCAAATAAGGTCAAGCCCGTCCCGCATCATCGCCACGGGCACTTCATAAATGGTGGGGGCGTCTGCCGCTTCTATCACTGCCTCTGTTTTTACATTGCAGAACAGGGCAATTTTCCGCCTCAGTTCCTGTGAAAGCGTTTTCTCCGTTCTGCATACAAGAATATCCGGATGCACCCCTTCCTGGCTCAGCATTTTTACGCTGTGCTGGGTAGGTTTTGTTTTCAGTTCTTTAGCGGCTTTCAGGTAAGGGATAAGTGTAAGGTGCACCACCACAGAATCTTCTTCGGGCAGTTCCCACTGCAACTGGCGGACTGCCTCCACAAAGGGAAGGCTCTCAATGTCGCCAACCGTTCCTCCAATTTCTGTAATTACAATATCATAATCGCCGCTTTGCCCCAGCAGCTGCATCCTTCTTTTTATTTCATCGGTGATGTGCGGAACCACCTGCACGGTTTTGCCAAGATAAGCTCCTTCCCTTTCCTTATTGATAACAGTCTGATAGATGCGGCCGGTGGTTACATTATTGGCCTGGGAGGTGAATAAGTTCAAAAATCTTTCGTAGTGGCCAAGGTCAAGATCGGTTTCGGCGCCGTCTTCCGTTACATAACACTCCCCATGTTCGTAGGGGTTCAGTGTACCGGGGTCAACATTGATGTAGGGGTCGAATTTCTGAATAGTGACCCTGAGCCCCCTTGCCTGAAGTAATTTGGCCAAAGAGGCGGCTATAATACCCTTACCCAATGATGAAGTAACACCCCCGGTAACAAAAACGTATTTAGCCATACAAAATGGTTATTTGTGTAAGTCCTCTGTTATACTATAATGATCTGATGAAAAGGCCCAACCAATATGACCAGCGGAAGTACTTTGGTGATCTTAGTATGAAAAATTCCGGGAGGTCGTGTAAAGGTAAAAGAAATTATCGGGCTGCAAAAATCCGGGCATCAGCATGTGGAAAAAAGGCTGTAATAGCGGGCAGTTCAGCGGGTGAAAGGATTGGCACTGAATCACTCTGAAGAAAAGACAGAACCCGGACAAGATACAACCTCAAAAAAGATTATCTCCGGGTTGATTGGGACACCGGCGAAATCTATTAATATATACCGGGGTAATAAAAAAGCGGAGCCACTTCCGGAGGTTCCGCTCTTTGAATAAAATTTCACATTTACATCTTTCCGCAGTCTGCTGATGCACAGGTGTGTCCTTTTTCCCCATGGGCATAAACATGGTTGCCATCCTTGCAGGCCTCTGTACAAGAATGGCTCTTCATACATGCCTCAGAGCAGGTATGGCCTTCCTCGCCGTGGGCATAGAGGTGGTTACCGTCTTTGCACTGGTCGGTACAGACATGGGCCACCAGTTGGGTGGTAGTAGTTGATGCATCCTTTACGGTTGTCTCAATTTTGTCGGCCCCGTCGGCTTTGGTTTTATCATCTTTTTTCTCATTGTTGCAGGCGACAAAGGAAAACATGGCCATGATGGCCAACAGTGAAAGTAGTTTTTTCATACACAATCGTTTTTGTTTAAATTATAAAAGCACAATAAAAGTACGCAATTATCCAAAAAAACGGTTTCGGTTCAGTCTTTTGCAATCTTTTTATAGCTGGCCACTATGCCCCGTATCAGTGAGGAACTGAAACCCCTGTGCTCCATCTCGTTCAGCCCGGCAATGGTGCAGCCCTTGGGTGTGGTCACTTTGTCAATCTCCTGCTCGGGGTGTGTGCCTTTCTGCAATAAAAGTTCGGCTGCCCCTTTTGCCGTTTGCGCTGCGATCAGGGAAGCTGTGGTTGAATCGAAACCAATCTCAATACCACCCTGTATGCTGGCCCGGATATAGCGCATGGCATAAGCCGTGCCGCAGGCGCCAAGAATGGTGGAAGCTTCCATCAGCTTCTCATCAATTGTTACCACTTTGCCCAGCTTGCCGAAGAGTCCGTTCACATACCTGCGGTCATCAGCACCGTCCTCCCGGCTGCTGATGCAGGTCATGCTTTCCTGAATGGCGATGGCCGTATTGGGCATGGCCCGGAATACCGGAAGCCTTTTCCCGGTTATACTTTGTATATCTTCAATGGTAACACCTGTTACCACAGAGATGAGCAGTTTGCCGGTTGTAAGTTCTTTTTTTGCAGCACTGAGCACTTCACTTACCTGGAAGGGTTTTACGGCAAGAATGATGACATCACTTTTCTTTACAGCGGCTGCATTGTCATCTGTAACAGTAACCCCTTTTTCTTTCAGCGATTTAAGTGCTGTTAAATTTCGCCGGGTAACTGTAAGCTCCGCTGCTTTGCTGAACCTGCTTTTTAATAACCCCTCAGCGATTGCTGTGCCCAGGTTGCCTCCCCCGATGATGGCGATTTTCTTTCCCATATATTAAACCGGTTTAATAATATTTTTTAGGCAGCAGGAAATTTGAAACATAATCTCTTACCCCATCTTCCAGCGAATGGAATTCATCCCGGTAACCGGCATTTATCAGTTTGCCCATATCTGCCTCCGTAAAATACTGGTATTTATCCCGGATATCTTCCGGCATATCAATGTATTCAATCACCGGTTCCTTTCCCATGGCTGTAAAGGTTGCATGGGCCAGGGCATTAAATGTCCTTGCTTTGCCGGTGCCTGAATTATAGAGGCCATTTTTGTCAGTTGCCCATTGCCTGTTGCCCATTGCCTCCATAATCCAGTACATCACTTTAGCCACATCAGCCACATATATGAAATCTCTTAATTGCTCTCCATCTTTGAAATCCCGCCGGTGAGATTTGAAGAGTTTTATTTTCCCTGTTTTCTGAATTTGGTTAAACCCATGAAACACCATGCTGGCCATCCGGCCCTTGTGGTATTCGTTGGGGCCATATACATTGAAAAACTTCAACCCTGTCCAGAAGGGCGGAGCAGACTCCTGACTACCGGCTCCCGACTCCCGGCTTTTCTTAATCGCCCATTTATCAAACTCATTCTTGGAAACTCCGTAAGGGTTTAATGGTTGTAGCTTTTCTGCTAAGTCATGGTCATCTTTATACCCTGATCCGCCGCTGCCATAGGTGGCTGCGGAAGACGCATATACCAGCGGGATGTTTTTTTCAGTGCAATAGTTCCAGATGCTTTTTGAATACTCCACATTCAGTTTTTCATGAATGGAATAATCAAACTCGGCAGTATCAGTTCTGGCGCCGAGGTGGAAAACAAACCCGATATCTGTCGGGTCAATGGCGGGATTTTCTTTTTTCAGCCAGTCAAACAGATCTTCCCTTTCAACTTTTGCGGCGAATTGTTTGGAAAAAAAATTGAACCATTTATCTTCTTCGTTGAAATCGTCAACGATGATAATATCCCGGTACCCCTGCTTATTCAGAAAACCGAGCAGGTAGCTGCCGATAAAACCGGCGGCGCCGGTGAGAAGTACTTTCTTATCACTCATTATATGGAACTCAGTGCCGAACCGGCTTCTTCTTTTGATAAATAGTTTTCAACAGCAGTATCGTATTTTTCTTTCCAGTCATCAATCATGCCCCATTCCATCCCATCCACTTCTACCGTACCGGCAGTTACTATTCCCAGCTCTTCAAAAGGATGGTTGCCCAGCGCTTTTTTAGCTTCACCCGTTTTTTCCGTTTTCACTGAAACCAGCACCCTGCCCTGTTTTTCGCCAAACCACTGTGCATCTTTCCTGATGTTATAATCTTTCGCCACCACATCAAACCCGAGATTGTTATGAAATCCCGATTCAAGCAGTGCAATGAACAACCCGCCTTCACTTACATCATGGGCAGATTCAACCAGCCCCCTGCCAATCAGTTCAGTTATTTTTCGCTGCAGTGCATATTCTTCTTCGAGGTCAAACTGCGGGGCAGAAGAAAATTCCACACCGCACAGCTTGCTCAGGTACTGCGAGGAGTTAATATCATTTGAAGAATAACCAACCAGCAGGATCACATCGCCTTCATTTTTGAAGTCCAGTGTCATCTTCGCATTTACATCTTCCAGTAAACCCACCATACCGATGGTGGGTGTGGGGTACACCGGTCCGTCCGGATTCTGATTGTAGAAACTGACGTTGCCACTGGTAACAGGTGTGTCAAATTTGCGACAGGCTTCTCCCATTCCTTTTATGGCATGAACAAACTGGTAATACACTTCCGGGTCGTAAGGGTTCCCAAAGTTCAGACAGTTGGTTACTCCTAATGGCTGTGCCCCGCTGCAAACAATATTTCTTGCTGCTTCTGCCACTGCAATCATTGCGCCCCTGCAGGGATCAGCAAATACATAACGGCTGTTACAGTCGGTGGTAACGGCTATGCCTTTTTTTGTTCCTTTCACCAGTACCACAGCAGCATCTGTTGGTGAATTGGTGGAAGTGTTATTGGTTCCCACCATGCTGTCGTACTGCTGATACACCCAGCGCCTGGATGCAATGGATGGCAGTTGTACAATCTGTTCCGCAGTTGTTCTCAGATCTTCCGGAACAGGAATGGAATCCGGGTTAAACTTTTTTATCTCTGCAAAATATTCCGGTTCCCTGTATTCCCTTTCATATTGAGGCGCACCGCCGCCCAATACCAGTTCATGCGCCGGTATGGTTGCCTCCAATTCTCCGTTCATATAAAAGTTCAGTAACCCGTCACCCGTTACTTCACCAATCACCGAACAGGGCAGGTCCCATTTTTCAAATACTTTTTTTACTTCATGCTCTTTACCTTTCTGCGCCACTAACAGCATCCGTTCCTGGCTTTCGCTCAGCAGCAGCTCCCATGTCTTCATGTTTTTTTGCCGGGTGGGAACTCTATCCAGGTCAATCCGCATCCCCACCCCACCTTTGGCACTCATTTCGGCAGTAGAGCAAATGATTCCTGCAGCGCCCATATCCTGCATACCCACTACGGCGCCGGTCTGTATCACTTCCAGACAGGCTTCCAGTAATTTTTTTTCCTGGAACGGGTCACCTACCTGAACGGCTGGCAGGTCCTGTGCACTTTCTTCCGTAATATCTGCTGAAGCAAATGATGCACCACCGATGCCGTCTTTGCCGGTTGCACTGCCTACAAACATCACGGGGTTACCTTTTCCCAGCGCAGTAGCAGAAACTGTTTCGCCGGTTTTTACGATCCCCACACTCATAGCATTTACCAGCGGGTTGGTGTGATAGCATGCATCAAAATATATTTCACCGCCGACTGTGGGCACACCAAAACAATTTCCGTAGTGACCGATACCATGCACAACGCCTGAAAGCAGGTGCTGTGTTTTATCCTCTTCCAAATTTCCAAAACGGAGTGAATTTAAAGAAGCGATGGGCCTTGCCCCCATGGTGAATATATCCCGGTGAATACCGCCCACACCGGTGGCAGCGCCCTGGAACGGCTCGATGGCAGAGGGGTGATTATGTGATTCGATTTTAAACACCACTCCCAGCCCGTCGCCGATATCCATCAGCCCCGCATTCTCTTCGCCTGCCTTTACCAGCATCCGGCCACCTTCTCTCGGCAGTGTCTTTAGCCATTTGATTGAATTCTTATAACTGCAATGCTCACTCCACATACCCGAAAAAGCGCAGAGTTCATTAAAGTTGGGCGTACGTCCTAATTTTTGCCTGATGAGTTCGAATTCTTTTTCAGTTAATCGCAGTTGCTGTGCGGTCTTTACTGTTACTTCCATGCAGCAAAACTAAGGAAATCAGGGGTCAGATGTCTGAGGCCGGAGGTCAGACCGGCGTGATAAATAATAAACTCTGCATTTATATCGAAAGCTTTTTCCCAATGACTTCTTCCGGCTTCTAAACTCTGACTTCAGACATCTGACCTCAGACCTCAGACTTCAGCTAATAATGGCTATTTTGCGGGATAAATCAGTTGCCGTTGGAGTACCTGCTTTTTGTTGCATGGCTTGTAATATTTGCCTGGCTGGTTACAAGAGTGAAATTCTTTACCAGCACCGGTCTTACCCGCCCTCAGTTGATCATTCTTTTCCTGCTGAAGGTGATGGCGGGCATTTTTTACGGCTGGATAGGTCTTTATTATGGCGGGCTGGCACAGATGCAGGACACCTGGAGTTTTCATGCCGAGGGCATAAAGGAATACCACCTGCTCTACAATGACCCGCAGGAGTATCTCACCAACCTTTTTAAAGACCCCTATGAAAAAGGTATTTTCCGGTTCTTCGACAGCAATGACTCTTACTGGAATGACCTGAAGGGGAATATCCTGGTAAAGCTTTTTTCTGTCCTTAATATCTTCAGTTTCGGGCATTATTACGTCAATGTCATTTTCTTTTCCTTTCTCACCTTGTTTGGGGCTATGGCCATTTTTAAAGTAATGAATGATGTTTTCCCGGGAAAGAAACATATCATCCTGCTGGCTACTTTCCTCGTTCCTTCTTTTTTGTACTGGACCAGCGGCCTGCATAAAGAAGGGCTCATCTTTACAGGCATCAGCCTGATTGTGTACTCCATCTACTTTGGCACCAAAGAAAAAAGATGGGGGGCCAAACGGATCCTGGCGCTTATTGCCGGATTGCTGCTGCTGCTGGTGCTGCGCAATTTTATCCTTGTTATTATTGTTCCCGCTATTATCGCCTGGCTCTCGGCAAACCGCTGGCCAAAATACAGCCTCGCTATTTTCAGCGCTGTCTATATTTTATTTGGTATTCTTTTTTTTACCGCCCGTTATGCACATCCGGCGCTTGATTTTCCGCAGGCGGTGGTGAACAAACAGCAGGAATTTATAAAACTCAAAGGCGGCAACACCAGCATACCCATAAAACAACTGGAACCCGATGCCATCAGTTTTTTAAAAAATACCCCGCAGGCCATCAACCTCTCTGCTATCCGGCCTTATCCAAGTGATGTCCGCCACATCCTTTCACTGGCCGCCGCTATTGAGATAAATGCACTGCTCCTGCTCTTTGTGATTTTTATAATCTGGCATCGCAACGGGCTGCAATCCAGAAACCTGGTCTGGTTCTGCATTTTCTTTTCCTTCTCCATCCTCCTTGCCATTGGCTTCAGCGTAAATAACCTCGGAGCCATTGTCCGCTACCGGAGTGTTATCATGCCATTTTTAGTAGTCCCCATGTTTGCCAGTATGGATTGGAATCGCCTTAGCCGATTGTTTTCAAATAACATTAAAAATAAAAATAATGTAAACACTTTTACCTGAATTTTTCGGTTAAATTGATATTTCCGGCCTTGTAATAACATTTTCTCCCCATACAGGCAATAAAACTCAGATATTTATAAGAAAAAATTGGAAAAAACAACCGGATGTGATTTTTTTGCATAAAACAACCACATGTCACTCCGTTTTAATGCCATCAACAATTTATTAGTTAATACAGACACCAAAGTGAATGGCTCGGCTAAAATAGCCGGGATATTTGGCAGCAATGTCTTTACCCTGAAGACCGCAAGGGAGTTTTTAAGCGATGAAGCTTATAAAAGCCTGCAGTCTTCCATCAAAGCCAGCCAGAAAATAGACAGGGCCATGGCCAACCAGATTGCCAATGGCGTCCGGGCATGGGCCGAAAGCAAAGGCGTAACCCATTTCACACACTGGTTTCAACCGCTTACCGGCACCACTGCGGAGAAACATGATTCTTTCTTTACCCTCAAAAGCGATGGTACCCCCATCGAACAATTTGAAGGCGATGCGCTGGTGCAGCAGGAGCCGGATGCTTCTTCATTTCCCAGCGGAGGATTAAGGGCCACATTTGAAGCAAGGGGTTACACCGCATGGGATCCTTCTTCTCCGGCTTTTATCATGGACATCGGCCAGGGAAAAACATTATGCATCCCTACCATCTTTGTTTCTTACACCGGCGAATCGCTTGACTACAAAGCACCTTTATTAAAGGCACTGGATTCGCTGAACAAAGCAGCCGTGGATGTATGCAATTACTTTGATAAGAATGTAACACGAGTGACCCCCACCCTCGGCTGGGAGCAGGAATATTTTGTAGTGGATGAGGCTTTGTTCAATGCAAGACCTGACCTGGTGATGACCGGGCGCACCGTATATGGACATTCATCTGCCAAAAACCAGCAGTTAGAAGACCATTATTTCGGTTCCATTCCGGAAAGGGTATATGCATACATGCGGGATTATGAGACAGAAGCCTACAAACTTGGCATCCCCCTTCGCACCCGGCATAATGAAGTGGCCCCCGCACAGTTTGAGTGTGCCCCCATCTTTGAAGAAGTAAGTGTGGCGGTTGATCACAACTCGCTGCTTATGGATGTAATGGAAAGAGTGGCCCGCCGCCACAACCTGCGGGTGCTGCTGCATGAAAAACCATTTGCCGGCATCAACGGAAGCGGTAAACACAATAACTGGAGCATGGCGACTGATACCGGTGTAAACCTTTTAGCACCGGGCAAAACGCCCAAGACCAACCTGATGTTCCTCGCTTTCTTTGTGAACACCATCAAAGCGGTGCATGACTATTCGGATGTGCTGCGGGCATCCATCGCATCAGCGCAAAACGACCACCGCCTCGGCGCCAATGAAGCTCCGCCGGCCATCATCTCTGTTTTCATTGGCGAATACCTGAGCAAAGTGCTGAATGAAATAAAGGAAAGAGTAACGGAGAAAATGGATGAAACGGATGAAAGCATGCTGAAAATAGATATTCACCGGAGCATTCCCGAACTGCTGATGGATAACACCGACAGGAACCGTACTTCGCCATTTGCGTTTACCGGAAATAAATTTGAATTCAGGGCCGTGGGCTCTTCTGCCAACTGCGCCAATGCGATGACAACGCTGAACGCCATCATGGCGCAAACGCTGAAGCAGTTTAAAAAAGATGTGGATGCGCTGATTGAAAAAGGCGAGAAGAAAGAGATAGCCATCATGCACACCATCCGTGAATATATTGTGAGCAGTGAGAAAGTGCTCTTTGAAGGCGACGGCTACAGCGATGCATGGGCAAAAGAAGCGGAGAAGAGGGGATTGCCGAATGTGAAGACCACACCGCTGGCATTAGATGCCATGGTGACGGAGAAGGCCAAGAAACTTTTTGCCGACAATAATGTATATAACCATGAAGAGCTGGAAGCAAGACATGAGATAGAACTGGAGAAATACATCAAGAAAGTGCAGATTGAAAGCCGCATCATGGGTGAGCTGGCCACCAGCCATATCTTACCCGCTGCTATCCGCTACCAGAACCTGCTTTCCAATAATATCAAAGGACTGAAAGATGCAGGGCTGAAAGAAGCTGCATATGCGAATCAGAAACAGATACTGGAAAAAATATCCGAACACATCAGCAAGACCAGCGACCTCGTGGAGAAGATGATTGAAGCCCGGAAAGTCTGCAACAATTTGGACAACACCCGTACCAGGGCCATCGCTTACCAGGCACAGGTAAAGGATAGCTTCTTTGATGAGGTACGCTACCATGTGGACAAGCTGGAACTGTTAGTGGACGACCGGGAATGGTACCTGCCTAAGTACAGGGAAATGTTGTTTTTGAGATAAAGGAACAAAGTACAGGGTGCAAGAGGCTGAAGGTTTCAACATTTGTTTTCTTGTACCTTTTTTATTGTGCCTTACTGAAAGTTTGCTTTCATCACCCGCAGCACATTACCACCGAGGATTTTTTTGATTGACTCTTTTGAGTAACCTCTTCTGATGAGCTCATCGGTAATCTTTGGGTAAGTGGTCACATCATCTAATCCTTTGGGGAGAGAGGAGACGCCATCGTAATCAGAACCGATACCGGCATATTCGTCTCCCGTTAATTTTACGATGTAGTCAATATGGTCCACCATCTGCGCCAGTGTGGGGCGGAGCGGCTCCAGTTCTGCGCCAAAATATTTCCGCCATATCTCGTTCATCTTTGCTGCATCGTAGTATTGCTTCAGTGAGTCTTTGATCTGCTGACCCCTTGTTCCTTCCAACTCACTCATTCGTTTCGCAAAATTGCTGTCTATAAACCCCGAATAGAAATTGATGCAGATAACGCCTCCGTTCTTTGCCACGGCTTTTATCTGTTCATCTTTTACATTCCGGAATACCGGGCAGATACTCCAAACAGAACTATGAGATAATATCACGGGTTTAGTCGTCACAGCGATGGCATCATAAAATGTCTGCTCTCCCACATGCGACAGGTCAACAATTACCCCCAGTTCATTCATTTTTTTTACTATTTGCTTTCCAAAATCTGTAAGGCCCTTTCGCCAAACAGGGTCTTTGGAGGTTCCCCCTGTGGGGGTCCCGATACCTATCGGGATTAGGGAGGCTTCATCTCTCGCACTGCTGGCCCATGAAGTGCTGTTGTTCCAGGTAAGCGTCATATACCGCATACCCTGTTTGGCCAGCTCCACCAGTTTGCCCATATCATCTTCTATCATGTGTCCGCCTTCCACACCGATGAGGGAGACGATTTTTTTCTGCCGCAGCCCTTTTTTTACCTCGCTGTAATGTTTTGCCAATACCATGCGGGAGGGATTTCGCCGCACAATGCTTTTTAAAGAATCTATTTCCTGCATGGCGTCTTTGAAGAAGCCTTCGGGGTTGCGGGCCTTTTCGCCTGTCCAGACGGAGAAGAACTGCAGGTCCAGCCCGCCCTCTTTCCAGCGGTACAGGTCGCTGTGGCCCTCGGTAAGGCGGTTGGAGATATCTTTTCCTTCGAGGCTGAGGGTGGAAAGACAGTCGTTGTGAGTGTCTGCCAGTACGGCTTTTTCATGCAGTTTGTTTGCCGTTTGTGCGAAGCTGATGAGGCTGAGCAATGTGGCGGGGAGGCTGATTAGTTTTATCATAAGGGTTTGAAATTAAATAATCCGGGCGGAAACCCGGGGTTTTCACCCGGTTTTCATGAGGTTTAACCCCTTTGATCTGAAAATTTTTATTTACTTTAATATATGCTGACAGTAACGCTGAAACCGCTGCATCACCGGGGCCAGGAATGCATCGGGATATATTTTGAAAACAATGTGAAGCTGAATGGAGCTATCCGTAAAAATTCAGCCGTTCGATGGAGTCAATCCAACAGATGCTGGTATGCGCCCTTAAACAAAGAAAACTACAATAAACTGGCCTTTGCCTTGAAAGGAAAGGCAGAAATAGAACAAGCTGTGTTGCGCCAATACCTGGCTGATAAGAAAAAGAACACAATTAAGCCTGCTGTATTACCATCTACTAACGTCACTGTTACCAAACCATTGATAAATCAAAAGAAACACATCATTGTTCAGGAACCCACAAAGAAAAATACAGTTCCTCTGAAAATTCATCCGGTGAATGAACATGTACTTCCTTCGCTGGAGCAATGCCTGAAGCTTAAAAGCTACAGTCCTTCCACTATTAAAACGTATCTAAATGAAGTCGGGGCTTTTTTACGAACGGTCAGGCAGCATCCGGCAGATAAATTCAGTACACAACGCATTAAAGATTATCTGCAATATTGCGCTGAAAAACTGGGCCTCACTGAAAATACTCTTCACAGCAGAATGAATGCTTTGAAGTTTTATTATGAGCAGGTGCTGAAGAGGGAAAAATTTTTTTGGGATATACCCAGGCCTAAAAAGGGAAATCAACTCCCCAAAGTACTCAGTAAAGAAGAAATAATACGGCTGATAAAGGCCATTGAAAATGTTAAGCATAAAACAATGATTATGCTTGGATATGCCTGTGGGCTAAGAGTGAGTGAAATAACTTCATTAGAATTAAAAGATGTTGATGAAGACCGCCGTCTTATACTTATCCGGAAAGCAAAAGGCAAAAAGGACAGGGTGGTTAGTCTGAGCCCTGTAATGCTGGTAATGATCCGGGAGTACAAAACGAAATATACTCCGGCAAAATATTTATTTGAAGGCCAGTATAAAGAAACCGCTTATAGTACAAGGAGCCTGGAATCTATCATTAAAACGGCCAAAGGCAAAGCGGGTATCCACAAAACAGGCAGTATGCATATGCTCAGGCACAGTTTTGCCACTCATCTTATTGATAAGGGAACGGATGTGGTATTTATTCAAAAATTATTGGGTCATAATGACATAAAAACTACACTTCGTTATTTACATGTTACCAATAAGGACATGCTGAATATATTAAGTCCCCTGGAAGATATAAAGGATTTTTTGTAACCATTTGTTGCATACGACCCGGTTGTATTGTCGCAACTCTTTTAAGTCCGTAGAAATCTTGCATAAATGAATGTAAGGAATTGAAAATCAAACAAACAATTTTTTCATTTTGCAAAAAAACAATGTTCGTATATTCGACAATACAGACGTTACCTGCAACCGTAGGACAAAATCCTAAGACAGACCATTAGTAATGACTTTAAGTAGAGTTTTCAAACTTTCATTTCTCGTTTATGTGTTTGACTTTTTATTTATTATTCTACAAGGACTTTTATTTTCTGACACAGACACGCAACGGGCTGACTGGACATTTGGCAATTCTATGTTGACACTATTTTATGTTTTTATATTATCAATTGGAAGTTTTGGTTTTCCGATAGTTATAGCGACAGTTGGACATTTAACGCTTAAAAGGTTCAATATTTTTAAGACTCGACATCAAACTTTAATGACAGACATTTTATTACTTGAAGTTTTCATTTTTTTGTCTTTAATAATTTGGACACTTGCTGACACATTTTTATTTTATAATACTTTGGCACTGGACAAATTCATATTTCGCTTCAAAAAGGAGTTTTTAAATTTCACAGGCATTGCTATTCTGACTGGAATTTTAATTCCAATCTTTGACAAAAAAATTAAACTATATAAATTCAACTCTCAAAAAAAATAACCGACCAGAGAACACGGCTGCAGGTAACACCAGGTTTTTGCAACAGCGGGTGACGGAAGTCTTGTTAGTTCAGCAATTATTTATTTTCTTTGGTATCGGGTGACAAGTAGCGGGCTGTTTAAACCGCTGCTGCAAAAAACCCAGAAACCGTTACCAGCAATGCTAAAAACCATGAGAACCTTAATTTACTTTTTTTGGGCTTTTTGTTTCTTTCAGTGTTCTACTAAGCGGACAGAAAATGACAAGGGAAATGTTATTTCAACTGACTTTCAGCTTGCAGACAGTTTATTCCCCTACACAAACATTCAAAACACTTTTATAACAAATAAGTTTTTTCTTGACAAAGAGAACTTTATCTTATACACTGACTCAACAAAAAAGAGGACTTTTGTGCATCTTGACAGTTTGCAGAAATTGAAGCTTATTGTTCCTATTATCCTTGATGAGAATAAAGATAATCCAAATATAGACGCAGAGTATGTAATAAAGTTTATGGACGCCTTTTTTATTTCAAAACAGAGTAAAATTTATGACTTTACTCCATTAATTGTTTCTGTTGGCGGTGATGATTATAATGCATTGTTTTATATCCTCTTAGACAAATCAGCAAATATAGTCTCCTATTATAAAATAAGTGGTGGTTTCTGTTCAGGCCCATGGGATGGACCAGATTCTACTCTTGCAATTTGTCCAGACAGACAATCATTTTTTACAGATGCAAAAATTTCATCATATGAAATAAATGAATTCTTACACCAAGACTCACCTAAGCGACCTTCAATCATTGATTCAATAAATTATTTAAGCATAATTCATCGGACTGGACAAATAGAAACTAAAAAGCTTGACAGTACACGGTATGAAAGATTCTCTAAATATCAATGACACTAAAGCACTGCTGGTAACAGCACCTTGGTTTCAGGCGGGGTGACGGAAGTTTTGTAGGTTCAGTGCTTTTTATTTTCTTTGTTATCGGGTGACAGGTAACAATCGGTTTAATCCCGCCCGAAACCAAGCTGCCAACCGTTACCTACAAGTTTATTTGCGACCGTGCTGAAATCAAACGGACGGACTTTGAACGACCCTTTTGGTTACTTTAAGACAACACAGACATTGCTTCTAATAACAATGCTTCTGAACAAAAAACAAATAAAAATCCCAACCGCCCGAAAAAAATCTATGCCACCGCACATTGCTCACATTTGCCTTTGCCTGCCACCCACGAAGCCAACCCAAGGCAAAGTCAAAAGAGAGCAATTTTCCTCGTTCTGTTTAGTTGCACTGTAGTATTTCGGTAACATTGAAAATATTTTTTTAGTCATGTCATATAAATCCCAAAATATGCGACTAATAACTGTGATATGTTAACAGACCTTCACTCTTCATTAAAGCATCATCATAAAGAAAGCTACATCTGGGCTTTAAGATGCTCCCTTAATAACAAGGAGGAGGCAAAGGAAGCATTGCAGGAAAGCTATCTGAAAGTGTTGGAAGGAAAGGCAAAGTTTGATGAAAGGTCTGAATTTAAAACATGGCTGTTTGCGGTAATCCGTATTACAGTTGCCGATAGAAGAAGAAAACAAATTATTGAAGAAATAAAAAACCTTGGGTTTGCAGAATTAATAAAACGCCTCAATGAAAAGCAACATTACAATGAAGAAGCAAACAACATTGAAGGACAATTACTCAAATCACTATCAGAATTATCACCAAAACAAGAACAAGTTCTTCGCCTTGTATTTTACCACGACTTTACAATTGAAGCCACAGCAACAGTAATGGGTATATCAGTGGGTTCGGCAAGGACGCACTACGAAAGAGGAAAAAACAATTTAAGACAAAAAATAAAAGTATGACATCCGATAATGACAACATGAATTATAAAAACCTATTCAGGAAAAACGAGGAAAGAACAGGCATTCCTGAATTTGACGACATCCTAAATCTTCCTGCCAAACAAAAAAAACGCTCATCAGGTTTAAGCAGGTTAACTTATGTAATGATTTTTTTTGTGGCAATCGCCACAGGAACATACTACTTTGCAAGCAGACACTATGCAACACAAACAGCTAAAAATGAAATCCAATTTATGCAAGACAAAGAGCAAATGATTTGGAAGTGGGAATCACCCACACAACAGCTTTTAACAGCTTCGCTTAACAGCACAAATACAAATTTCAGTTTGCCTACTGATTACCTTTTCCTACAGGCACCATCTTTGAAAATTGATAACAACAAAAATAAATAATCATGAAATTTAAAATCATTCCAATCATTTGCCTTCTTGTAACTGCATCACTCAGTTCAATGTTCGCACAACAACAGAAACCTGACCCACTGGGAGAATCTTTCTTTCCCCCTGAACTCATCATGCAAAACCAACAGGCAATCGGGCTTACTGAAACCCAAAGAAATTACATCATGACTCAAATTCAGGAGGTACAGGAAGTTTTTACAAAGCTGAATTGGGAAATACAGCAGGAAATGGAAACACTCGTCAAACTCACAAGTCAGAATACAGTGGATGAGAAAAAGGTGATAGAGCAACTGGATAAAGTGCTGGAACTGGAAAAACAGATAAAGAAAAGGCAAATCACGCTAATGATAAGAATCAAAAACAAACTTACCGTTGACCAACAGAACAAACTCAAACAAATAAAACAATGAAGCCAATCCAAATTTTATTAGCCGCCTGCATTCTGCTAACATCAATACATTGCAAAAAGGAAGACCACATAGTTTCTCCGCCAGGTAGTAGCAACACCGAAACTCAGTATTTAATATTTCAGTTGTTTACTTATGGTCCAAATCCAATGGGCAGCACCCAACCCTGGCCTTCCAATGCAGTTCGTTCCCAAATTGATGTTATTCTTGTTGCTATCGGAGATACCGCTAATGCGGATCATAGCAAACAATTAGGCTTTGCTATCGGGCCAATTTCACTCGACCATACTGACGAATATATTCGCACCGCAATAAGTGAATCCTTCAATATAGCCCTTGAAAAAAACATTGCCGTTGAAATACATATTGATGAATCTATGTTTTGGATGCGGCGTTCCGACCTTTGGAATGATGTAAACAATGTGGAATGGAGCGACTGGAATCAAACAATTATACCACATCGTTACATAGGTTGGATTCCGATAACCTTAGCCCCGCAAATGTGTTACAACAGTCCAGGTATTCGTCAGGAGATAAGCCGTATTGCAAAAGATGTTATTGGTGATGAATTGAAAAAGGGAATTGATTTATTGAAAGCAAGTGGCAAAGAACATCTTTTTGCAGGCGTTGTTCTTGGATGGGAAACTCACTTGGCAGATTACAGATACATCCATCCATCAGATTCAGCAGCAAATTCACTTGGTATTCCGCATGTGCAAATGGGCTATAATGCACTTACTAACTTAGGCTACAGCAGTAATAGTCAGCCCGCCAATATTGATTCCATTTTAGAAAGAGTGGTGCATGATTATGTTGAATTTTGGGCTCAAAAAGTAAATGAGGCGGGAGTTCCTTCTAATAGAATATACACGCACATAGCATTTTTGGTTTTTGAGGATGAACAAGATGCAGTCAATCAATTCACTTCCATTTTTGGTTTTCCTGCAAATTTGCTTGGAATAATTCATACAACACCTGCAACAGCCTACAATAACTATTCCCGTCCTGGTTATAGCACCTACCCCGTAAATTTTAAGATCAATAATCAGGATGGATTACTATCAAAAATACTTGCTGAAAGAACAAAACACGGCAACCAACATTGGGCATCATCTGAGGGCACTAATGCTATATTAGGCACTAATACTACTTCTCAACTCACATGGGAAGAGTATTTATCCGGCATGTTTAACAATGGTGCATCGGTTGTAAATATTTTTAGTTACCATGATTATTCATCGCCCTATGGCACAGCAACAAGAAGTCCCGAAGCAATAGCAGGCTATAAAAAATTTCTTAATGGAGAACTATAATTCTTTCCTACAATTAGAAAGTTAGCACCTGCAAAAAGTGCTTTTACGACTGAAAACAGAAAGACAGCTACCACACCAAAAAATACACTCTTACAAGTCGCTACAAGCCACCCCACGAACCAAAGCTTGCAAGAGAGTATGATTTTCTGCCACCCCAAGAAGAATTTTTCCCAACCCTATTTTTATTTATTTTTTGTTCCCCACCACACGGGCTTAGTCGTAAACCGACAAGCACTGCTTTTAATGTAAATCTCTTTTCAGACAATTTAGTGCAAACTGGATACGACACTGCTTCGGACTGACAGAAAACCTGCAGGTAACATTGCATTGGCGTATATGGCGGGGGCGAATAAATTCTCAGCTTTTTGTTCGCTATTCGGCTTCGGTTTCGGCAGACGAATAACGCCGAGCAATAGAATTAACAATGAGCTTTTGTAACTTTAATCAGCAGCGGTTATGGGCAGACGGAACACAGAATACCGCCACATCGCCAATGCTTTAACGTTGTATGTCACCCTAATCACCATCCTACTCAAATTCAAGTTCGCATGACTTTGCCGCCCGACCCCACGCAATTTTTAGCACATTGCAAGGCACACAAAACCCCGACACAAAGCCAACCTTGCAAAGAGCTAAAAATGCAAACCCACAGCCCACTCACCCCGGCTAACGGAATTCTTATCGGCTTGACCTTAATACATCAGCACGACAATATCATTGAACAACTGTTAAACAATTTTTAGTTGAGGATAAAATGTTCAATATATTGCAACACATATCTGCTAATTAAGTTAGCTTTATAATTCTAAAAAGCGGGGGCAACGCTATACAAACTGCATATAGGTTATGACAACTCAATTGAACAAGACAATTAAAGTCGGAGACAAAGTAACTTTTGACAATGACCAAATCGAAATTTTTAAAGCGGAAACGAGCAGCGATGATAAAGCGGTCAGGCAATACCAACAATTAGTTTTAGGAGGCATAGACCAGGTGGGTATAGTCAAAGAGTTAGGCGGAAACTTAACTACAGTCTCTTATCCTGATGGCTGGGACTTACCAGTCCCAACGAAATATCTTATTGTATTGCCGTCAGAATAGAAACCGGTATTTAATATTTATGAATAAAAAGTCCAGACCAACCGAGCAATATATTCAGGAGAATAGAGAAGTGATTGGCAAACAAATTAGAACATTCCGGGAAAAAAAAGGGTTTAGTCAGGATGAACTGGCGGAAATAATGGAAGTCAATCATTCTACTATTTCAAAAGTTGAAACTGGCAAATTTGCTATCACTATAGATTATCTTGCGAAGTTTGCCTGGTACCTGGACTTTAATATTTCGGTTCTCGAAAAAAAAGGCAAGTAGAATGGCAGATGTACATACAAAAGATGTCAGAAGCTATAACATGAGCCAAATCCGGTCAAAGAATACAAAGCCGGAATTAGTAGTTCGTAAATATTTATTTGCAAAAGGGTTTAGATACAAGCTGCACAGTAAAGATTTACCAGGCAAGCCGGATATTGTGCTGCCAAAATATAAAACAGTAATATTTGTTCATGGTTGTTTTTGGCATGGACATGAAAGGTGTAAATATTTTGTTGTACCAAAAACCAAAACGGAATGGTGGTTAAATAAAATTGCCAGAAACAAACAACTGGACACTGAACATATTAAAAAATTGAACGCGGATAAGTGGAATGTAATAATCCTCTTTGAATGTAAATTAAAGACAGGCAATATTGATTCCACTTTGAATACTCTTATTAAAAAACTTAATAAAATACAATCAAAATGATTACCAATATAGAAACATCAGAAGATGTAAAGGCATTTGCCAAACAGTTAATTGCAGAGGGTGTTAGTTTTCACCCCGATGATGATTTCAATGATTATGTTGTTTTCAAAACAAACAAACCTTGT
>JBQTHS010000045.1:0-7586 GCA_052389635.1 Bacteroidota bacterium
GCTGTCTCAAAAGTGTTTTGGAACACAACGAACACTAAGAAAACACTAAGAGCACAACGCAAATAGCCTTTAATATTAATAGTCTTTGTGTCCGTTGTGCCTTCTTTGTGTTCGTTGTGATACTTTCTTACTCCCTTTTGAGACAGCCTCCTGCTTTTACGAAAGCACTCGCAGCTCCAACCCCGTCGTTTCGGCACGACAAGATTCCATGGTTTAGCAAAGGACTTCTCTCATAAAACTCAAATACCGTGGCCATCCTGTTAACAGTTCAATAAGTCCTTTTAAAAATAAATGGCTAATTTGGCTGCGGCAAAGCAACCGCATGAAGATCAGCAACGAAACAAAAGTCGGCATACTCACCATTTCTGCCCTTACCATCCTCATCCTCGGCTTCAATTTCCTGAAGGGAAAAGACCTGTTTAAGAAGAGCAGGAAGATATATGCTGTATTCACCAACCTGGGCGGTTTGTCCAAATCCAATGAAGTGAAAGTAAACGGCTATGTGATCGGCAATGTATATGGCCTTAACAAAAAAGATAAGAACCTGAATGAGATCATTGCCACCATCAACCTTACGGAAGATGTAAATATCCCGAGAGATTCCAAGGCCATCATCACTTCGCCGCTGGTGGGCTCCTGGTATATCAATATTGAAAAAGGAGAAGACTCTGTTTTTCTGAAGCCGGGTGATACGCTGGGTTCAAAATTAGATGTGGGGATATTAGATGATGTGAAAGCACAGCTCACCCCTACCCTCACCAAGGTCAGGAATTCGCTGGACACACTTAATATAGTATTGGATAATGTCAACAAAGTCTTAAGCTCTGAAAACCGTAATAAGATTTCGCAAACATTAGCCACCCTTAACCAGGCAGCCAGTAACCTGAACGGCCTGCTGGATAACCAGACTGGCGCATTGGCCAAAACGCTGAGCAATGCACAGGAGATAACCGAAAGCCTGAAGAAAAACACCGATGATATCAATGCAACGATTGGCAATGCAAAAAAAGCATCGGAGAAATTAGCCGCACTTGATGTCCAGTCAACCATTGATGAACTGAAAGGCACTATCGGGCAATTCAAAAGCCTGATTGCAAGAATGAACAGTAAGGACGGAACACTGGGTGCTATGGTCAATGACCGGAAACTTTACGATAACCTGAATAATGCCGTGCTCAGCATGGAGATTTTGATGGATGATCTCCGCACCCATCCCAAACGCTACGTTAATTTGTCCATCTTTGGCAGAAAAGACAAAGGCGGGGCGCTAACTTCGCCCCTGCCAAAAGATACTATCAAGTAGCTGATTAATGTTTCGTCACACACTATTTTACACACTCATCACTGCCAGCCTGGAATTATGTGTATTTACTGCCCGGTCCCAGGAGCCGGTGGCCCCTGTGCCGCCGGGCTCACCCGCCGACAGCCTAGTGAATGTGGAAATTCTGGAAGGCGTCCGGAAATTAGAATTCAGAAAAGTAAACGATTCCACACAACTGACCATCCTGGCAGGTAATGTGAAATTAAAACAGGGCACCGCTTTATTTTATTGCGACAGTTGTGTGATCAATAACAATACAAAAACATTTGAGGCATGGGGCAGTGTGCATATCAATGATGCAGACACTGCTCATGTTTACTCCAGTCATCTGCGTTATTTCATGGATAAGCGCATCGCTTTCCTCGATGGAGGTGTACGTTTAACCGACGGAAAGGGCACATTGACGACCCCTGAGCTGGAATATGACATGACCACCAGCATCGGCACTTACCTGCATGGCGGTAAAGTGATCAACAAGAAAACAGTGCTCACCAGCCAGGAAGGATATTACTATGCCGACCTGCATGATGTGTATTTCAAAAACAATGTGCTGCTCATTGACCCCGCCTACACCATTCGCACCGATTCATTGCTTTACAACACGCAGACACAGATGACCCGGTTCATTGCCAAAACACTCATTAAAGACAGCAGCGGCCGGACAATTGAAACAAAAGAAGGATATTACAACCTTGCTACAGGTGAAGCTGAGTTTGGACAGCGTCCTGTCATCATTGACGGGCCAAGACGCTATGTAGCCAACCGCATTGTTTCGAATGACAGTATTGTTCAGCTGATCGGCAACGCTGTTGTTACTGATTCTGTGCAGGGTACTACGGTAATAGCTGGTTTGATATTACAGGACAGGAAGAATGAAAGAACCCTTGCCACCAACAAGCCTTTAATGATCATTAAGCAGGATGATGATTCTGTTTACATCACTGCCGATACCTTATTCTCTGCCCGCCTTACTGATCTGTACGGCGCCAAAGACTCCATTGTAAAAGATACCGTGAAAGGAACAAAAGTGGTAAGTGTGAATAGCAAAGACAGCGCCAACCGCTACCTCGAAGCCTACCGGAATGTCCGCATCTTTTCCGATTCATTGCAGGCTGTCAGCGACAGTTTGTTTTATTCCTTTAAGGATTCAGTGTTCCGCCTTTACCAGGACCCGGTGGTATGGTCAAAAGAAAGCCAGATAACCGGCGATACCTTATTATTATTTACCAAAAACAAAAAAGCCGACCGGGTAAAAGCATTTGAAAACAGTTTTCTTGTCAACAGGCTGGAGCCGGAAATATATAACCAGATCAAAGCAACCCGGATGGACGGCTACTTCACGGCAGGGAATATTGATTCTGTCCGTTCTGCCGGCGACGCAGCCTGCATCTATTATATACAGGATGATGACAGCGCTTATACCGGCATTAATGAATCCAGATCGGAGATACTCGATGTTTATTTTAAAGATAAAGAACTGCACAAAGTGGTGTTCCGCAGGGCCGTCACCGGCACCATCTGGCCTATCAAACAAAAGAACCCTGCCGAAATGCGGCTGCCCGGCTTCCGGTGGATGGACAGCAGGAGACCCAAAACAAAGTATGACTTGTTTTGAGTGATTTTTGGATTGTTTGATGGTTGAATTGTAATGCCAGCTTCCTGATTAGCACGCCTGACAATCAATCCATCCAACCATCTAACGATCTGGTAAAATTCCTCTTATTTTTTTCAACTCCTTTTTTCTCTTAGCCTAACTTTTACATTTCATTTAGAGTTTGTTGGCATCATTTTTCGTTTACCATACAACAAATCAAATCACCATGAAGAAAATACTTGTTGTTGTACTCCTGGCCGCAGGCGCCGGGCTTTTCAATAATGCCAATGCGCAGGACTACAAGACAGCGCTGGGTGTACGGCTCAGCAGCGCCAACGCCATGCAGAACAATTCCGTTTCATTCAAACAGTTCATTACCGATAAAACAGCCATTGAGGCCCTCTTCACCTTCGGCGATCCACTGGCCCTTGGCGCCCTGCTGGAATTTCATAAGCCGCTTGCGGCAGCAGGTCTCAGTTACTACTACGGCGCCGGTGGTTATATCAGTTTTGTAAAAACAGTAAACCCCACGACGCTGAAAGAAAACACCGATCCCAACTTCGGGGCGCAGGGTGTGATAGGACTCGATTATAAATTCAATAACATTCCCCTGAATATATCGCTGGACTGGAAACCCGAGCTGAATATTGTAAGCGATATCAATTTTGAACCGGCCGCCATCGGCTTCACAGCCCGGTTCACCTTCGGTAAATAATTTCTCTATGGACACGGACGGCGACCCCTCTTCCTGAATGGAAGCGGGGTTTTGTTTTGAGTGTCAGTAACCAGAGTTATCCACATTTGCAGAGGAATATGAGTTTGCAAATTTTTTCCGGTTTCTGCGTTTTTGTGCAGGAATTTAGCCTACATTAGTGACTCAAAACTGACAAATGCTTAAGAAGGAGCGACAAGCCTATATCCTTCACCAGGTAAATCTGCACAACAAAGTGCTTTCTTCGTCACTCTGTACGGAGATAAATGTGTCTGAAGACACTATCCGCAGGGATTTACAGGAACTGGCCGACGAAGGAAAGATCATCAAAGTGCATGGCGGCGCCCTCTCCCCCTCTTTCAACCATGTTTATTTTCCCACCAACGGGGTTTACTCACAGTTACAAAAGAAAAGTATCGGGCAAAAAGCCATTAACCTGATCAGTAACGGCATGTTTGTGCTTACCAGCGGTGGCACCACCATTATTGAAATGGCCCGCATGTTGCCACACCAGTTAAAAGCCACTTTTGTTTCAGGCAGCATCCCGGCCATACTCGAGTACATGCACCACCCGAATATCGAGGTGATATTAATCGGAGATAAAATTTCAAAGAACTCGAAAATAACTGTTGGCTCCCAGGCTATTGCCCGGATTAAAGAAATAAAAGCTGATATCTGCTTCCTCGGTACCAATGCCATTGACATAGAGCATGGCATCACCGACAGCGACTGGGAAGTAGTGCAGCTAAAGAAGGCCATGATTGAGTCTTCCAAAAAAGTGGTTTGCCTGAGCATTGCCGAAAAAGTGAATACGGTACAGCCGATACGGGTTTGCGGGCTGAATGAAATAGATATGCTGATAACAGAACTTGATCCGGACAACCCCATGATGCGGCCTTACGTTAATGCCGGTGTGGAGGTGGCGTGATGCGAACCTCACCCCAGCCCTCTCCATAAATGGAGAGGGGGCAACCGCCACTCCGAAAGAGAGGGGCTTAGAAGAGACCCGGGAAGGAAGAGTTACTAAATAAGTGCAAACGCTTTGTGAGAGGGAGATGAATATTGGAACTGCTTATTTAATTATTATATCTAAAAAAAACAGCTATGAGAAAAATTCTCCGATTGCTCTTTGGGTTAGGGCTGGTGATGTTTTTGCTGCCGCCCGCTGTGCAGGCGCAGGAAAGAACCGTAACCGGTACGATCATTTCCGAGGACAATAAAACACCTTTGGCAGGTGTAACGATCAGGGTGAAAGGCACCCGGCGTATCGTACAGACAGATGCGAATGGAAAATTTTCCATCAAAATGAACCCTGGTGAAACCCTGCAGGTTTCCTATGTAGGGTATGAAACTTCAGAGGTAAAACCCGGCGAAGGTTCGGTTGGCATCAGCCTGAAAACGGCTGATAACACCATGGGTGAAGTGGTGGTAACGGCGCTTGACCAAAAAAGAACACCCCGTGAACTCGGGTATTCGGTTCAGAAAGTAAGCGGCGCCGATGTGGCCGAATCACAAAGAGAGAATTTCCTCAATGGCCTGGGAGGAAGAGTCGCAGGTCTGACCATCAACCCCACCAGCGGAGCAGCCGGTGCTTCCTCGCAAATCGTATTGAGGGGATTTAATTCCATGGCGCTGGATAACCAGCCACTCTTTGTGATAGATGGGATTATTCTGGACAATTCTTCGGTGAATGAATCAGGGGGAGGCGCCACACTGGGTCTCGTTGAGACATCATCCAGAAATATCAACCAGACAGCCAACAGGAATACAGACTATACCAACCGCATGGCGGATATCAATCCGAATGATATTGAGACCATCACAGTCTTAAAAGGTCCGGAAGCCACGGCCCTTTATGGTAGCCAGGCGAGTTCGGGGGCCATTGTTATTACCACCAAGAAAGGTAAAACAGATGGCAAGTTCTCTGTGAATTATGATAACTCTTTCCGCATCTCCAGACTCACAAGGTTCCCTGAGTATTCCACCAAATGGAGCCCGGGCACAAGTGGTATAGCAGAAAACGTATTCACCTATTTCGGCCCGGCTTATGGCCCCAATGTGCAGCAGTATGATAATGTGGGAAATTTCTTTCAGTCAGCGTTCACCCATAACCACAACCTGACTGCCGAATATGGCAAGAAAAATGTAAGCTTCCGTTTCTCAGGTTCTTTTCTTGACCAGGAAGGCATCGTTCCGGAGAATAATTACAAAAGATATTCGCTCAAGCTCTCGAATAATACCAAAATCGGAAAGTACATTGAAATAACACCTTCCATCACTTATATACACAGTTCGAATGACAAACCCAAGAGAGGGGCCGGGGGCTACCTGCTTAACCTGATGATCTGGCCCAGCACCGATGATGCAAGGGATTACCTGAGTGCAAGCGGCGGCAAAAAACTGTTATATGCTGTCTCCCCCAATTCGGAGATCGACAACCCTTTCTTCAATGTGCAGTTCAACCGGGGCTTTGATGAAACCGACAGGTATATTGCGACTTTCGGAATCAATATCACTCCTTTCAAGTGGCTAACCGTTTCGGGAAGGTTTGGCTACGACAAATTCAACAGCGAGGGATGGTCATTCTTTCATCCGCTGTCTGCGATCCTTGGAAGGGGAATCGGCGGGCAGCAGGATAATTATTACCGTGAATACAACGGATACAACCACACCATTACTGCAACTGCCAAAAAATCTATTGGCAAGTTCAACCTGCGGCTGCTGGGAGGAACCATGTGGCAGGACAATAAAACTGAAATGTATTCCGTCTTCGGTACCAACTTTATTGATTCAGTGAACAGCGCCGGCCAAATGGTGAAAAACCTGGCCGTGGTCAACATGGACCAGATCGGCCAGTGGATGGGCGACAGCAGCGCCACCAGGGTGGGCACAAGGCTCCGGCTGAACAGAGGTCTTTTACCGCCGGGCGGACTCTTTAATTACTATATAATCCGCCAACTGGCTTTTTTTGGAGAGTTTTCGATTAACTATAAAAACTTTGCTTTCCTGACCTATTCACACCGTTTTGAAACTTCCTCTATTTTCCCAAAGGATTTCAGGAACTATAATTACCCGGCAGGAAGCTTAAGCCTTATCATCAGCGATATGTTCCCTGCACTGAAAAAGAATAATGTGCTGAACTATATGAAGATCCGCACATCGCTGGCCAGCACGGCCCGGTTAAGTTCTCCCTATGCCAACCAATCCATATTTAATAATGTGACTTCCAGCGGTGGTGGTTTTGCCTATGGTTTTACCAATAACAACTTGTTCCTTGAGCCCGAGATACAAAATACCTATGAGATCGGGACCGAAACAAAACTGTTCAAAGGGAAAGTCGGATTTGATGTAACCTATTACAATACGCTTAACAAAAAACAAATTGCTGAGCTTTTCAGGGCAAGCTATGGTACCGGCTTTGTGTTGAACACCCTGAATGTAGGCAGTACCCGGAATACCGGCCTCGAGATTACCCTGGACCTGAACCCTATTATGCGGAAAACATTCAGCTGGAACATGAAGTTCAACTTCAACAGGATGAGAAATAAGGTGGTCGCTCTTCCGTCCAATGTCCCGGAATTCTATATTTCAGACACCTGGCTGTTCGGGAATGCCCGCGGCGGCCTCGTAACCGGCGGTCCTACCACTGCCATCACTGCTGCAGGTTATTCAAGAAATAATGCCGGTGATATTCTGATTAATCCGGCAAATGGTCTTCCTGTATTAGATCCAAATTTCCGGGTAAGAGGCGACAGGAACCCGAATTTCACAGTCGGCTGGATCAATAATTTCAAATACAGGAACTGGACACTGAATTTTGTATGGGACCTGAAAGTGGGCGGCGACATCTTCAATGCTACAAATATGTACCTGACCTTACAGGGCATCAGCAAACGTACGGATGACAGGTACACCCCAAGGGTGATCGCAGGTGTGCTAAACGATGGTTTGCAGAATTC
>JBQTHS010000046.1:0-4644 GCA_052389635.1 Bacteroidota bacterium
GTGGAACACAAAGTACACGAAGAAAACACTAAGAACACAAAGCATTGATAATAAACGCTGATTACTTTGTGTCCGTTGTGGTTCGTAGTGTTCTTAGTGTTACTTAATACTTTTAAGATGAGTTTTATTTATTATTGCGGTAAGGCGTAACATCGTCCACCCCACAGGCTTTGGCCGTCGGCGTCGGTGGCTTATATCACCGGTTTAACCGGGCTATAAAATTTTAATGCGTTTGCCCTGTAGTCTATAGTGCAAAAGAATTCACTGCCGGAAGATTACCTTAACTTTCAGCCTGAACCAACTAGAAACAAAAAACCATAAACTTTTATGGCATTAAGCAGAATATGGACCGCTTTTATCCTTGTGGCATTACTGGTAGCTGCAGGAAGATTCGCTTTCCAGCCGGGGCAGCAGCAAATATTCAGTCAACTGGTAACGGGCAAGAATACGGATACCGTTTCTGTGAGGGTGGTTGATTCATTGTCTGTTCCTGTATCAGTGCATAACCAGTTGCTTGTTTCAAAAACGGCGGTATGGGGAAAGGAGAAAGTATATAAAGCGGAAGGGAACTCCTACAGGGCTTACAAACTCCTGCCCGCCAATGGCATTTTCGAGACTTGTAAAGATGCAGTCACATTATGTATCGGACTGATCGGCATCATGGCCCTTTTCATGGGCTTCATGAGCATTGCAGAGAAAGCCGGTGGCATCCGTTTTCTTTCCCGCATCATCGGGCCGTTCTTCTCTAAAATATTTCCGGAAGTGCCAAAGAACCATCCTTCCATGGGGCATATGGTGATGAATTTCTCCGCCAACCTGATGGGGCTTGACAATGCCGCCACTCCATTCGGTATAAAGGCCATGGAAAGCCTGCAGGAGATCAACCCGGACAAAGCAAGGGCTTCCAATGCGCAACTGATGTTTCTTTGCCTGCATGCTTCGGGTCTCACACTCATCCCCACTATTATTATTGCCGACAGGGTAGCATTGAGATCATCGCAGCCCACCAGCATTTTTATTCCCTGTATGATCGCCACCTTCGTGGCTACTATTGCAGCGATGACACTGGTGGCAGTGCGGCAGCGGATCCGGATCTTCCAGCCTGTTATTCTTTACTGGGTGCTGGGTATCAGCACAGCCATTGCAGGTTTGATTTACTATATTAAATCGCTGGATGTGCAGGGGGTGCAGTTGTTCTCCACCACACTCAGCAACGGAATCATCTTACTCATATTCCTGCTCATTGTATTGGGCGGAATGTATAAACGCATCAACATCTTTGATGCATTTATCGAAGGGGCGAAGGGAGGGTTTGAAACAGCCGTCCGGATCATTCCCTACCTGGTGGGCCTGCTCGTTGCCATCTGCCTGCTCCGCAACAGCGGCGCTTTTGAATTCATCATGGATGGTATCAAGAGCCTGTTTGTGATGCTGAATGGCGACACACGGGTGGTGGACAGCCTGCCCACTGCGCTGATAAAACCATTAAGCGGAAGTGGCGCAAGGGCCGTGATGATTGATACCCTGAATGCACATGGTCCCGATTCATTTGCCGGCAACCTTGCCTCAGTATTCCGGGGCTCGGCCGATACCACTTTCTATATCATCGCTGTTTATTTTGGCGCTGTGGGCATTAAGAACAGCCGCTATGCGGTGACCACCATGCTCCTGGCCGACCTGGCCGGTATCATTACGGCTATTGCGATGGCCTATATTTTCTTTGCATAAAAAAACCGCTTCGTAAGCGAAGCGGTTTTGGAAAGTGTTCAGGGTTCTCTATCTGTCTGTAAAAACACTCAGTTGTCTTAAATTCGGATTTGCTGTATTAGGACAAGTAGTAAATAGATTTGATGATCTGAAACCACCCCTGAATACCAGGGTATAGCTTCTCTGTGCCCTCGGCGTTAATACCGCTGTAATATCCACAGGCTGACCCGTGCAATTATTATAATTCATAAGATTGGCTCCCGAACCGGCAAGCCGCACATAAAAAGTATCTATCAGATCAGCCTGCAGGCTTGCAAAATTTGTCACGTCAGTCAACTGTATATTGGAAAAGATATTTGCATTCTTTTTCTTGGAATAAATATCCACCGCAGGTACAGCATCCGGTAAATAGGGAAAATGGGCAAATCTTATCCTGGCAGTATTATCATTCGGGACATCGAATCTGGTCTCCACTGTTTTCTGCTTGGGCGTTGTGATGGTGTCATACATAAAGATTGTATAATTCCTTGCTACCTGCAGGTTTTCAGCAAATGACAAAGGAACCTGGGTGGTAGTGGACAGTGTGTCCCTTACCAGGAAGCCATTCACCCCCGGTGGGATATTGGACGCATATACACCTGCTGCCGGAAACATACCGCCGGATGCAAGCCCGGATCCGTTGATGGGTTTGTTGTCCACATAGATGTAATTTCTGCTGGCGTTTACAGTGGCAATAAATACCCTGATCAGGCTGCTGTTGCTAAAGTCGGACTGGGTCGTCAGGGCAGTGGAAGCCTCTTTGGTGCATCCCTGTAGTAAAAAAGAAAACAACAGAGTGCTGACAGCCGCCCATTTTACTATTGTTGATCTCATGATTAGTTAGTTTAAGGATAAATAAAATCAGGGTTTGGAAAACCATTGCTCTTTAGTGTGATAATCTAATGCGCTGGCGCCAATCCTGTTCAGTTCGTTCAGGTTCCATACATACTCAGAGTTGAATCTGGGCCTCAGCCGGTATATCAGTTTGCCACCGTTGTTCGGATACAGGTCAGAGCCTGACGGCGGCGCAAAATCACGGTACACCTGCTGGCCGGTGATGGGGTCAAGATCGGTATAGTGATAACGGCGCATGTCCACCCAGGTCTCGAATGTGCCATGAATATAAAGTGAGATATATTTCTGTATCATGATATGTGTCAGCGTAAGGTTGGCGGCAGTGGGAACCACAGCGGGATTGGCTACAAAATTGTCCCGTATCGCGGTGGTCAGCAGGTTGGGCGCCGGTACGTTGGTGCTGTAGGTATTCATCAGCATATCAAAATTCAGCTCAATACCTTTTTTGTAGGCAGCCAGTGCGCCGGGCTTATTATTCATTCTGAACAGCGCTTCAGCTTTTATAAACTGAATCTCTGAAGCTGTTAGTACAGGGAACTCAGAATTATTCCTGAAAAGGAAACGGCAGTTGCCGTCACTCCCCGGGGCGATATTGCTCACCCCGCCGGCCTGGCTGATACCCCAAAAACTTTCCGGCCTGTCATTGGCAGTAATAACCGTTTGCCCCTTATTAGGCAGTAAACCTTTGAAAGTATTATTCGTATTTGTCCGCAGCAGGTACATGGCCCTGGGGTCTGTCACTCCGGGAAAGGCGCTATTGAGGCCGGACACCAGGTTGGCGATATAAGCTGATTGGCGGATTGCTGTTTCTGTTACAATTAATGTACTTGCCAGGTTACCCCTCAGCGGTCCGAAGAAATTACTGTTGCCGCTGATCCCGGTGCTGGCAAATTTTACCATCGCATTATCCGCATTGGTGTTGACGGATAAATCGGAATAATAAATAACTGAGTCAGGCTCGTAGATTGATTTATTGGTGAGATGATGAAATGACCGGGCCAGGATACCATAAACAAACTTTTTCCATTTATTCACATCCCCGCCATAAAAATACTGGTCCCCGGTGGCAAGATTGCTTCCGCTGGAAGGCGTGTTCAGGTAAGCAAGCGCCTCATGGCAAAGCTGGCGAACATACGCATATACTTCATCCTGGGTTCCATAACTGAAGGTGAGGGCGCCGGTGTTGAAAGCTTCACTGGTTTTGATCACTTCCCCATGATAATCGGAGAGAGAGAGCCAGCTCCAGGCAAAGATGGCTTTCCCCACACCGGCATAATCAAATTTTCCTTCTTCGATTGCCCATTTGATCATGTTATTGCAGTTCTGGCCGATGTCATAAAAATGGATGCGCCAGAATGAAGCTGCATTATCCGTATTGGGACGGTTGCCCATCTGATCCCATTCTCCGGCTGAATTGCAGAAAAGAAAATACTGTACAAATTTCCCCGCAAACCGGATATCATTCATCGGGCCGTGCCCGGCGCTGTTACCCGCCATACATGAAATAAGCGGTGGGAGCAGTTTTTCAACTGCCACCCTTACATCTGCATTGGGGTTGGCATAAGCCTCATCTATTTTCTTGGTGCAGCTGCTGATGCAGGCAGCCAGTAAGGCAACAGATGCTATTGCTATTATCGTTTTTTTCATTGCTGAATTTTTTGAACTCATAATTGTTGTTGTTTAGAAACCGGCTCTTATTCCGAAATTAACACTGACGGGCGCTGGCACATTGCCATAGTCAAATCCCCAGCCGCCTACACCACGGGTACCTGCCGTATTGCCATTTACAGAAGGGTCGGCCCCGGAATAGTTGGTCATTAATATCAGGTCGTTGGCAGTTACAAACAACCCCAGCGATTTCAGGAAACCCATGTTCTTGATCATGTTTTCAGAAAAAGTATAACGCAGGGTGATATCCCGCATACGGAACCAGTTTACATCCTTTTCAATAAACTCTTCTTCCGGAAGCGTTGTATAATATCCCTGGTTGTAGGCCGGAATGACTGCGATGCTGTTACGGGTGGGGGTGGTCGAATTCTGCAA
>JBQTHS010000047.1:0-4509 GCA_052389635.1 Bacteroidota bacterium
TGATAGGCCGTAAAAGCAGCCTGTACTATCTTTACAGCGGCAAAATAATGAGCTGGTTTTATCGTTTAACACTCAAATATCCACTCGAATATGAAAAATAAACTCCTTATCGCACTGAGTTTCCTCACATTAGTTATACTGGTT
This sequence comes from Bacteroidota bacterium, assembly GCA_052389635.1. Lineage (GTDB taxonomy): Bacteria > Bacteroidota > Bacteroidia > Chitinophagales > Chitinophagaceae > JJ008. Next base: position 145 of record JBQTHS010000047.1, read on the forward strand.
GCCTCCTGTGCTTCACAGAAACATGGCTGCCCCGGCAATCCTACATCCAATGCGAAGTTCCGGAGTTAAGCCCACCTGTTTCACTTATCAGTCTTTGCTTTTTTTCTGAACAGCCTCAGCCGCCGTCTTTTTACTGATTCTTTGTCAACCGTAAGGTATATAGAGTGCAGTTGCACTTCCTGTTGTTTTCCCTTCAGCTGAAAAGAGCCCATCACATCGCTTTTCAAAAATCTTGGCATGTCCACCCGCTGCATTACCCAACCAGACACCAGCAGGTCGGATTCCAGTTCATGACACCTGCTCAGCATCCTTGCTGTGGTATTCAGTACATCGCCGTGATAGGCTATCTCTGACTTGTATTTTCCTACTTCCGACACTACCACCGTGCCGCCATGCAGTGCCGCCTTGAACTCAGGTACCTTTCCATATCTTTTTTCATAATAGGGCCTGAAACGGCGGATCTGTTTTTGTATGGCAAAAAAACAGCGTACACAAACAGCATAGCGAAAACCTTTTTTCAGCGGCCATGTCACCACCGCCTCATCTCCCACATACTGGTACACCCTTCCGAAATAACGGGCAATCGGCTCACTGATGTCGTAGAAATAATCCTGCAGAAAATGGCTGTACTCCATCTCTCCCATTTCCTCGGCAATATCTGTTGAGTTGTTCAGGTCAATAAAAAGAAAAAGCCGTTCCTCTTGCTTTACCTGGTGGTACTTACCCAACACAAGATTGTAGATAGCATCACGGCCCAGCTTGCGGTGCAGTTCATCCATAAAATTGGAGAGCAGGGAAATGCCGAGGGCAATGCCCAGAAATTCAAATACTTTTCTCGTAGCAAAAAAATCATGCAGGCTGTGCGGAAAAATAGTTTCGTAAGTGTTTATCTTCAGCCAGTTCACAACTACCATAATAAAAAAGAACAGCACCATGAACCATATCACCACCCTGAAAGTGCGGTACAGCAGGTAAAACCAGAATTTGTTACGCCGGTGCCTGCGGCGAAACTCCTGCGACTGTGTTTCAAAAAAAGCTATCGCAAACCCAACGGGTACACTGGCAATAAGTGAGGTGGAAAGAGCTATCCAGTTGAAGCCATGCCTTGCAAAAGCGTAGAAGGCAAACAACAATACAGAGAGCCAGATAATGTAGATATTGTTGGGAGAAATGATTTTCCAGGGCCGCAGCATATCAAAGGAAGGGGTCCCTGTCCGGCTGGCATAGGCGCCTGTCAGTGAACCAAGTTCTTCTATCCCCATTTTTTTATCCTCATCCATAAAGCAGCTCTGGTTGTAACCGGAAAACCTTTACTAATTTATAACATAATAGGTAAACAAAAGAATATGCCATCTGGTACTGGTGCCGGTATTTGTATTACAAATGCTTCGCCGGTCATGATCATTATCATTTTTATATCCCTTGCCGTGGTTTATTATCTGGTCCAGTATTTTGAAAATCGCCGCCGTGCCCGCAGGCAGGGGAATATAAAAGGAAAAGAGAGGCATTTCAAAACCTGCTTAATACATTAAAGGGGAAAGATGACTCAGCTGCCTTAAATAAAAAAAATCCCGCCCTGAAAACGGACGGGAAATTGGTAAAAGAGAAGTGGTGGCTTCTGTTACCGTTCTACCAGTACCTGTTGTGTAAATCTTGTTTTAGGGTTCACCAGTTCCAGGCTGTATATACCATAAGGTATTTGCAATGGCAGCCGTATCATTGCTGCTGCATTGCTGTTTAAGCTGATATTCCCCTTCAATATTATTTGTCCCGCAGAATTGTACAGGCGATAATCATACATTCCGCCTGTGCCGGTCCGGTTGAAAATTGTGATGGCAGTTCTTACAGGGTTAAGCATCACAAAGGCTGATACGCCGCTGCTGTTTTCTGAGACAGCGATAACCCTGGAATAACTGAAAGTGCCGTCCAGGTCAATACTGCTGAGACGGTAATAAGCTGTACCCGTAAATACAGTGGGGTCCTCAAAATTGTACAGTTCTCTTATTCCGCTATTGCGGGCAGTTATATTCCCGATTACAGAAAAGGAAATACCATCAAAACTGCGTTGCACGGCAAAACGATCCACATCCTGCTCGTTCTCCGTTATCCAGTGCAGGTAGGTAGTGCCTGCTCTTCTCCAGCCGCTAAATGAAAGAAGTTTCAGCGGAATCGGGAAGCTTTTGTAAGCCAGTGTGAACGGGCTGAACAAAACAATGTTGCCGGAAGTGACCGAACCTGTTGTTGTCACATCGCCGCTTGCCGTGCCTCCTGCATCTGTCCAGTTGCCTGCTGTATAATGTCCGGCCACAATATCGGACAGGGTTATATTATCCATTGCCACTTTTGAGTGATCCCAGTTAAGTGTTACCTGTGCAGTGCCACCGCTCACTTTGTCAATCTGCCAGTACTCATTGCCTTTCACTTTTACCAGCAGGGGCAGCAGGTTGCTGATGTTTTGTGTGGGTGTATAATAATGGCAGTTGAATTCAGATGAAAGGGAGATATTGGACAGAGCCACCGTTCTCAGGTAAGTATTATCTCCGACAGGAAAAGTGAAATCAGTATTCCCAATCTTTTTCACCCAGCCGGTTGCATGCCGGCCGTCGGCGCTGCCGCTGCAGGAGGAACCTGATTCATAAATAAGATAATTGGGTGTGGCTGATGAATGAATGAGTCCGGCGGTATAGGTGTGGGCGCCGCCAACACTCAGGTCATTATTCAGGGTGATGCTGGCGCTGTTGTCGGTCACCAGGTTGTTCGTTTTCAGTACCGCTGATCCGGCTATTGCCTGGGCAGATGTACCATTCAGGTATAATGTGCCCGAACCGGCAGACATGGACGCTTCATTGTTGGTTACATCCCCTTTCAGGTACATGCTTCCGTTATTCACCAATACCGCAGAACTACTGTTGGTAAAGTTCAGGGATGAGGACAGATTGCCACCGCCGTGTACCTGCAGGTTGCCGCTGCTGGTAAATCCCTGCGCCATTGCACCGGTACAGCAGATTAAAATAAACACCGATAAAAAGGTTCTGCACATAAAATCATTTAATGAAAATCATAAATACATTTTTCCTGTAAGGCCGAAGCCCCCAGACTGCTGCTTACTGGGCATTTGCCAGCCATTGAATATCCTGTATCTTGATTACATCATTGTTATTGGCTGATGAATAATAGATTTCAAAGTAATCGCCAGGCGCAATATCTTCCAGGTACACAACAAAAGAAAACTGGAAAGGCTGGTTGGCAGTGGTCACCCTCAGCGTCGTTTCACCGTATCTCACAGAAGTGCTTCCGTTTTTGACAATCCCGATCGAGATCACCCGGTTATTATTGTCCACAGAAAGGTTCCCGGCAATATTAAACCAGCCGTTCTTCCGGTTTGTCGGCTGATACGTTATTCTATTGCTTGATATTGTCCATTTGCAGGTGGTGGATGCTGTATTGCTGCCCCAGTCTGATTTATACCAGGTGTTGGCCGTAGTAAGGGTTTTTGTGGTGGAGCTGTTAAGTACATTAATAAAACAGTATGGCTTTTTGTCCCCGATACCGGCATTGCCTTCCAGTATAACATCTGCATCCCTTCCATCCGTCCGGGAAAAGTCAAATCCTTCAATATATTTTCCAGTGTTATTCCACAAATTTCCTTTGATAGAAATATTTTCAAAGGCCGTAAATGTTCCGGGGTTATAGATGATGGCGGTATCAGTACTGTTCGCATTATAATAACCACCTGAAGCCAGCTGTATGGTGGCGCTGTCCCCTTTATCCAGGTTGATACCTCTGGCACAACCGATAAAATCAGTCTCCGCCACTTTTACCACTGCCCCGCTGATTGCGCTGTGCAGCAATATCCCGTTGCGCTGCGCATTGCTGATATCACATTCAAACACCCAAAGTTCTGCATCAGTAGAGTCAATGATTGTATTATAAAACCTGTTGAAAGAGCAGTCTTTTACTTCATTGTAAGTACCGCCGCCCAGAAAACGTACGCAATCCTCCCCCGCTTGTGTGCCATAGTTGGTAAGCGTGGTGGCATCAAAGTCAAGCATTTTGAAGTAACAATCCGATATACACCTGAACATGGGCGAGCCTGCCAGTCCTGAGGCTGCAGCGATAGTGGAAGTTCCGTATGAAGTTCCCTGTATAGTAAGGGCATAAGGCAAATCTATATCTATTGTAGCTGATATTTCGTATGACTCCTCCTCCAGCCGGACGACGGCAGGGCCCGTCATATGCGCATTCAGGAACTCTATTACTTCATCCAGTGTTGTCCAGCTGCCCTTTGCATTCACATCGAGGATGTTCTCAGAACCCGGCCGTGTTTTTTTTTTGAAACCCGTACCCCCCGGAGCGATAAAAGTT
>JBQTHS010000048.1:0-4545 GCA_052389635.1 Bacteroidota bacterium
GGTTGAAATACCAAAACTCAAATCCCAAATTCCAAGTAATTTGCACCTGTGCAGCAATACCTTGATTTATTAAAACATATTCAGGCAAACGGGACTGAAAAAACCGACCGCACCGGCACCGGCACCAAAGCTGTGTTTGGTTACCAGATGCGGTTTCATTTGCAAAAAGGATTTCCGCTGGTGACCACCAAAAAGGTTCATCTGAAGAGTATCATTCATGAACTGCTGTGGTTTTTAAAAGGGGAGACTAATATTGCTTACCTGAAAGAGCAGGGTGTAAAAATCTGGGATGAATGGGCCGATGAGAACGGTGAACTGGGCCCTGTGTATGGAAAGCAATGGCGCAGTTGGGAAGGCAAAGACGGTAAAGTGGTTGACCAGATCGCAGATTTGATTTCACAGATAAAAAAGAACCCTGACAGCCGCAGGCTGATTGTGAGTGCATGGAATGTGGCAGAGCTTCCGGAAATGGCGTTGATGCCCTGTCATACCATGTTTCAGTTCTATACCTCACCCCCTGCCCCTCTTCACGGGGTGAAGGGGGGAGCACGGAGAACTCTAAGTTGCCAGTTCTACCAGCGCATCGCCGATGTTTTCTTGGGTGTTCCGTTTAATATCGCTTCCTATGCTTTGCTGACGATGATGATTGCACAGGTGTGTGATTTGCATCCGGGGGAGTTTATCCATACGTTCGGCGATGTGCATATTTACAATAATCACATGGAGCAGGTGATTCTGCAACTGAGCCGAACCCCTTATCCACTACCAACCATGAAACTAAATCCGGAAATCAAAGATATTTTTGATTTTAAATTCGAGGACTTCACATTGGAGAATTATCAATCTCACCCGGCCATTAAGGCACCTGTGGCGGTTTAATTATCTTTACTCCTGACTAATGACCCCTTACTCATGACTATCTCTCTTATTGTTGCTGCGGCTACCAATAACGCCATCGGCAAAGATGGAAAGATGCCCTGGCGCCTGCCCAATGACATGAAGCATTTTAAAAACATCACCTGGGGCATGCCTGTAGTGATGGGACGTAAGACATTTGAATCGCTGGGCAAAGTGCTGCCGGGACGAAAAAACATCATCATCAGCCGCCAACCGGGCTGGAAAGCAGATGGAACAGTTGTTGTAAAAAGTATTGAAGATGCCTTATTTGTGGCCAGGGAAACAGATGCGAAAGAGGTCATGGTGGTTGGCGGCGGAGAAATTTACAAAGCCCTTTTCGACAAGGCCAGCCGGATCTACCTGACAAGGGTGGAGGCAGAACCGGAGGCCGATACTTTTTTTCCTTCTCTTGACCCAAAACAATGGTGGCTCGTCAACCAGAAAAACCATGAGGCGGATGAGAAGAATGCTTACAACTATTCTTTTCAAACATGGGAACGTATAGGCTAATCATACTTATTTTTGGTTCATGTATTCCAAATGGCAGTTAGCTAAAAAATACCTTGCTTATTATCTTACTGCTTCTAATGGCAAAGGCCATGGCATTCATTCGCCTTTTCTCTTTCAGTTTATCACAAGGGTATTAAATGACACTACAAAGTATGAGGCTTATGACATGGTGGAAAATCTTCGTAAGCAGCTGCTAAATGACTCCCGTCTGTTTGTGGTGGAAGATTTCGGGGCGGGTTCCGCTTTTTTACAAAAGCATCAGCGAAGCATCCGGTCCATTGCCCGCAATGCCGCCAAGTCAAAAAAATACGGGCAACTGTTGTTCAGGATGGTGAAACAGTACCAGCCGGCAACCATTCTTGAACTGGGCACTTCGCTGGGCATTACCAGCTCCTATTTACGTATGGCCAAACCGGATGCCCGGTTGATTACCATGGAAGGCGCTGGGGAGATAGCGGCTGTTGCCAGTCAAAACTTCAGCAAACTGGCGCTGAAAAATATTGAACTGGTGGAGGGAAATTTTGATGACACGCTGCATGCTGTGCTTGAAGGGTTTCCTTCAGTTGACTTCGCATTTATTGATGGCAATCATCGCAGGGAACCGACCGAAAGATATTTCGACCAGTTGCTCGGCAAAACGCATAATGATTCCATACTGGTGTTCGACGACATCCACTGGAGCAGTGAAATGGAGGAAGCATGGGAAGCGGTAAAGGCACACCCGTCTGTCCGCTGCAGCATTGACCTTTTTTTTGTTGGTATTGTAATTTTTCGAAGGGAATTTTTGCAGAAACAGCATTTCACTGTCCGATTTTAAAAATTATTATCTTCAAACCCAAATCAAGGTCCGCTTCAACGAAACGATCATAACAAAACATCTGCGCTGTTTGGTGATGCAAAGAAAGTGCTGCAGGATTTGGCGGAGAAGATAAAGAGCCTTAAAGATGTGATACTTCTTGCTTTTAATGAGTGTATCATTTTTTGGCTGCAGAAGTGCAGACAAAAATAAAACCTGCGGGGATTTGCACAGAGGGAAGTTTGGTTTTTGGAGCAATAATAGCGACAGAAAATATTTTATTGAGCGAAATGATTCAGTGCAGATTGAAACAGATGAAATAAGCGGTGCTGTTATGGAATTCAGAATCAGATGGCTTTCATCATGTGAATATGAACTAGTTTTTAATAAGTTTCTGAAAACCGGCGCCGATTCGCAGCTATTCCAGGAGAAATTCAGGCCAGTTCGTACAACAATCCTTCAGATAACCCCCGATTATTACACTTTTATATCAAGGATTGAAGGATTCGATAAAGAACTAACAGATACAATGGGAATATCAAAATCTTATTAGGCAAAGTGAAACTTCCTCTGTCTTTTCTGCAATCAATAGAAGGCTTATATGGGTACAACAGGCAAGCTTTTGAAAAAATTCATGCTTCTGCTAATCAAATCACTTCAATAAGGGTAAATCCTTCGAAAACATCCAGCATCCAACATCTTGCATCCAACATTTCTCCCACCCCCTGGTGTGATACCGGCTACTACATGGGAGATAGGCCCTCCTTCACCTTCGACCCCTTATTTCATGCCGGCTGCTATTATGTGCAGGAAGCCAGCAGCATGTTTCTGGAACAGGCATTGAAACAAACTGTTGATCTGTCAAAGCCGTTAAAAGTCTTAGACCTGTGTGCAGCGCCGGGAGGGAAATCAACACATATTCAGTCACTGATTTCAAAGGAAAGCCTGCTGGTAAGCAATGAGGTGATTCGGTCAAGAGCCGGTATTTTAAAAGATAATATCATCAAATGGGGATCAGCGAACGGGATGGTGACTAATAATGACCCCAAGGATTTTGCAAGGTTTGAAAACTATTTTGATGTGATTGTAGTGGATGCTCCCTGCAGTGGCAGCGGCCTGTTCCGCCGGGAGCCGGAGGCCGTTCATGAATGGAGTGAGAATAATGTACAGCTTTGTTCACAGCGGCAGCAACGGATACTGGCTGATGTGTGGCCTGCGCTGAAAAACGGCGGGATTTTGATCTATTCCACCTGTTCTTATTCAAAGGAAGAGGATGAGGATATTGTAAGCTGGCTGCTGAATGAATTCAGCATTGCCCATTGCTCATTGCCCATTGATCCTGCCTGGGGTATTGTTGATACAGGGAAGGGCTATCGCTTCTGGCCGGATAAAGTGAAGGGAGAAGGATTTTTCCTTGCCTGCTTCCGGAAGAAAGATGGGGCGGAAAGTTTTGCCTCAATAATAAAAAGAAAACCGGAACTGGTCACCAAAAAGGAACTGGATATAATAAAACATTGGGTGAAAACCCCGGGCTCTTCGTTTATCAAAAACCAGCAGACAGTTTATGCCTGGCCTGAAATTCAGTTCAATGATTTCAATTTCCTGCTGGGACAACTACGGGTTATTTACTCCGGTGTATTGGTTGGGGAACTGATGCGGGACAAATTAGTGCCTGACCATGCCCTGGCCATGGGTTCACTGCTTACAACTGCTATTCAGCGGACTGAACTCAGCTATGAGCAGTCCATCCGGTACCTGCAGCGAAAAGACCTGGACACAGAAGTGGCAGATAAAGGATGGCAAATAGTAACATACCAGGATCATCCGCTGGGCTGGATTAACGCCCTGCCCAACCGCATCAATAATTATTATCCCAAAGAGCTCAGGATATTGAAGGATAACTGATCCGCAGCGAAATGAAAAAATCCACATCTTTGCAGTCCAAACCTTACCGGTATGAAGAAACTTGTTGTTATACTCCTGCTTGCTTTTGGAAGTTCATCCCTGATGGCACAGAAAAGTGATTTGATGGTAAAGAGCAGCGATAACGGCCTTTACCTGGATCATAAAGTAGTGGCCAAAGAAACCTATTATTCCATTGGCCGCCTGTATAACCTGCACCCTAAATCTATTGCCGGTTTTAATAAGCTGGACATGAACAAAGGCCTGAACATAGATCAGAAAATAAAGATTCCGCTGCTCGATACCAACTTCACACAAAATGGCAACAGTGGCACCCCGGTTTACTACAAAGTAGGTGATAAGGAAGGCCTGTTGACAGTAAGTAATAAAAATAATAATGTACTGCTCGCCAACCTGCGTTCATGGAACAACCTTGCTGT
>JBQTHS010000049.1:0-16373 GCA_052389635.1 Bacteroidota bacterium
AAAAAAACTTCTTTAATCTCAAATCAGGCATGATGAGGTATGTGTTTGGTTTAAAAACTTATTTAGTTGTCAACTCATCCCATGCCGCACCCAGTGGCCGCTGTATACCATCGCCTTTCCATTCATCACTGCCGGGTATGGCCGTGGCTTTTAAGAATTCTTCTTTTGTTTTACCGGCTTTTATTTCTGCTTCGGTAAACTTCAGCACATTGCCGAGATAGTCCTGAAATTTCTTTAAATCATCAGCGGTGCCGGTTACTTTATAACCTGCAGCGGCATGGCCAAATACATACATGGTTTCGTTATCAAATTTGTTCAAGGCTTTGCCTAAAACCTCTATCCAGCTTTTCATCTTGGCGCCGGCGCCCCGGTCCACAAAGTGGTGGCGGCGGTTGAAGAGCAGGTCACCGCAATGCACAATGTTGGCATGCTGAAAATGAATAAAGCTGTCGCCGTTGGTATGCGCAGCGCCGTAATAATAAAGACATATTCTTTCCTTGCCCATTTTTTGGCACCAGGTATCAGTAAAAGTCTGGTCGGGGTAGAGTTGCTTGTCCTCATTCTTATTTTTTATGGCATTATCCTTTTGGTTATTCAATGAATTTTCATGCGCCAGCACATGCTCCACAATTCCTTTAAATGAGATATTCCCGCTGCTATGGTCGCCATGGTGATGGGTATTGATCAGCAGTTTGAAAGTTTTTTCGCTGCGCTTTTTCAGTTCATCAATCAGGTGTTTGCTCTGGTCAGGGAACTGCGAATCCACCACCAGCATTCCTTTTTTGGAAAGCAGGAAAGCAATGGTGCCGCCTCTTTCTTCAAAGATGCCGATGTCATTGCGCAGCATGGTTATCTTCCAGGGGTCTTCAAACAGCCCGGTTAATAATTTTTGATTGGCTAATGATAAGGCCCCGAATGTGAGAGCAGAGTTTTGGATGAATGTTCGTCGATTCATAATAGTTATTTTTTATTTCACGCAGCGGACGCAAAGGTGCGGTGTACGCAGCGTAGTTTTTCAATCGTTGCGTCGTTGCTTCGCTTCGTTCGCTGCGAGAAATAAATTTGCTCAGCAGCGAACAGAACGATGAAGAGTGCGACGCAACAAAAGCCCAATCAAGGTACTGAAGTTGGCTCAAAAACTAATACTCAAATTTCCGCAGCCCAGGTGCCTTAAACCAGGTGACAACCGCCACCAGCAGTGTCATGCAGCCGCCGAAGATGACGGAAGGTACCATACCCATGGCTGTGGCGGCCACACCGCTTTCAAACTGGCCCAATTCATTGGAGGAATTGATGAAAATAGAGTTAACGCTGGATACCCTTCCCCGCATTTCATCGGGAACAAATAACTGCACCACCGTTCCCCGGATAATTACACTGACACCATCGAACAAACCGCTGGCAAACAGGGCGGCAAAACTCAACCAGAAATTTTTTGAAATGGCAAATACTAAAATGCAAAGCCCGAACCCGGCCACCACATACAATAATGATCGGCCCTGTTTACTTTTCAACGGGTGTGACGTGAGCCAGGCGATGGCTACAAAATTTCCGAGGTAGGTAGCGGCTACCAGCCAGCCCAATCCCTGCGGACCCACATGCAGTATATCATTGGCAAAAGCCGGCAATAAAGCAACAGCGCCGCCGAACAGTACAGCAAACATATCAAGGCTCATGGCGCCGAGAAGCGCTTTTTGCCCCATCACATAGCGCAACCCTTCCTTTACGCCGTCCCATGTTTTGCTGCTGCCCTGCCAGCTGACGGGTTTGGGTTTTATTTTCTGGAACAGGAAAAATGCGATGCCCACCAGCGCACAAACAGGAATGAAAGCGATGGTAATATTAGTATAGCCCATCAGCACACCGGCGATGGCGGGCCCTGCAACAGCGGCGACAAGCCATACCATACTATTAAGGGAGGCTGCTTTTACCAGCGATTCAGCTGGTACAAGTTGTGCCAGGAATGCATTAAAAGCTGAACTTGTATAAGCCCTTACTGCGCCTGTTCCAAAAACGAGGGCATAAATACTCCATTCAATAACCGCTCTTGAATGGTTTTCCTGCATCCACGCAGAGGTAACGACAAGCAGCCCCAGCATGATAAAAAAATACAGGGCTATGCAAATGCTGATCAAACGGTGCTTGTTGCTTCTGTCCACCTTTACACCCGCAGGCAACGCAAGGCTGATGGCGGGGATCACTTCTGCCAGTCCTAACACGCCTAATGCCAGTTTGCTCCCGGTAATTTCATACAACCGCCAGCCCAGCAGCACCGGTGTCATCCGCAGCCCGGCAATAAAAAACACCCTGGCCGTGAGGAACCAGGTAAATTCCTTATTGATAACGGTGGAGAATATTTTTTTTATAGGAAAACCATCACTCATGGAAGTGTAAGATAGTGCTGCCCGTGCTCATAGTCCTTTTCCAGCGCATCATAGATCACCTGCAGATGTTTTTCATTGCCAAGGAAATCGGCATTACCGGCATCAATGAACAATGTTTTTACATTATGCTGTTTAATATAATGGGTATAGGTTTCCTGGATATTGAAGAGGTAATCGTCCGGGATATTCTGCTCGTAAGAGCGGTTTCGTTTTTTGATATTAGCCTGCAGCTTGGTGACCGGTGCATGCAGGTAGATAAGAATATCCGGCTGCACTAATTGCTGGTGGATGATATCGAATAAACGCTGGTACAGCCTGAACTCATCTTCCGGCAGGGTTACCCTGGCAAAAAGCAGGCATTTGGTGAAGAGATAGTCAGCAATGGTCAGTGACTGGAACATATCTTTCTGCTGTAATAATTCTTTCTGTTGTTTGAAGCGTTCGGCCATGAAGAACAGTTCCAGCGGAAAGGCGTACTGCCCGGGATTTTCATAAAACTTGGGAAGAAAGGGGTTGTCGGCAAACTCCTCCAGTATCAGTCTTGCATTATAATGCCTGCTGAGCAGGTGGGCCAGGGTGGTTTTGCCGGCGCCGATGTTGCCTTCGATGGTGATGAAGTGATAGTTCATATGCAGAAATCCCCAAAAAAAACCCCGAATGCTTTCGGGACCCCAATCCCAGAACTTGCAAAATAGGTTAAATGCGGGGCAGTAAGTTTTTTAATAAAAAAATTGTGGAAAAAATCAGGAATACTTTTTTACTTCCAGCGGGTCGGAGCATTCATCAAGTAGTTCTTTAATTGTCTTTTTGAAAACGGGATGAATCATACCCGGGGCAATTTCTGCCAATGGCACTAAAGCAAAACGGCGGTTCTGCATTTCAGGGTGCGGCAATTTGAGCAAAGGATAATTATGTCTTTCATCATTGAAGAGCAGGATGTCAATATCAATCAAGCGGGGGCCGTATTTCTCTTTTCTTATTCGCCCCATCTGCTTCTCGGCTTTAAGCAGGCGGCGCATGAGCTGACGGGCATTCAGCGCTGTTTCTATTTGCAGCGCCTGGTTCAGAAAAGAAGGCTGGCCGGTATTGCCCCAGGCAGCCGTCTCATACAATGATGAAGCAACAGTGATGGCCCCGCATTCACTGCCGATGAATTCCCTTGCCGTGCTAAGGTTCTTTTTTCTGTCGCCCAAATTTCCGCCTGTAAGCAGGTATGCCTTATTCATAGAGCTCAAATATCTTTATTTTCACTGTTGAGGGTGCAATTTATTGGAAAGGCAGTCAACCGGATTATCCGGGTATCAAAAAAAGAATTGAACTCTTATCCGTGAAATCCTGTAATTCTTTCAATCCATGCTTACATTTGCGCACCAACATGGAACCAAAACGGACACGGTATAACCAATCAAGAGCTTTATGGGCTATTACAAAAGCAAGCTTTAAAGCCATCTTTACCAACCCGGCTGCCATCTTTTTCAGCCTTATGTTTCCCATCATTTTTGTGCTGATATTCGGCGCCTTTGGCAGCGGGGGCGGTGTTAGCTACCGGATCGCACTCGCCAGGCCGGCCGATACTACTGACCATTTTTACAAAAGGCTGATACTGATCCCGGGTGTAAGAATTCTGGAGTACAAAGACACAGTAGAGAGAAGAAAAGACCTGATCAAAGGCAGGCTGACAGCCATCGTTGACATCAATAAGGAAATGGATAGTATGGGTAAGCCACACTATGGGATTGATGTGAGGTCAACCACAGCCAGTTCCAATACTATTTACAGCTTTGAATATGCCCTGAAACTCGTCAAACTGGAAATTGAAAGAGCATTAAATGGCGGTTTTGGGAATTATGTTGATATAAGAAAAGCCAAAATAGAAACTGTCAGAAAATACCGCCAGATCGATTTTGTACTGCCCGGCCAGTTGGGATTCTCCATCCTGTTCTCCACTTTGTTTGGTATTGCATTTACTTTTTTTGGCTTGCGGGAACAACTGGTGCTAAAACGTTTTTATGCTTCACCGGTAAGCCGGATCAATATATTGCTGGGTATTGGCGTCAGTCGTATCTTCTTCCAGTTGCTGAGTGTGATCGTACTGCTGCTGTTCGGGCATTATGTACTCAACTTCACCTTGCAACACGGTATCATTACTTTTTTTGAGATCGTTTTCATGACGGTCGTTATGCTGTTCCTGCTGTTAGGGGTGGGACTGATCTTCAGCAGTATTGTTAAAACAGATACGGCCATCCCGCTGATCATAAACCTGTTTGGTTTTCCGCAGATGATGCTTTCGGGTACTTTTTTCCCGATAGAAGTATTTCCCAAGTGGTTGCAGGAAATATGCCGGGTGCTGCCGCTTACTCAGTACAACGATGCAGTGCGGAAGATCTCCTTTGAGGGGCTGCACATCACCGATTGTGCAAAGCAACTGGGTATATTAGGTGTGTGGATGGTCATTACGTATATTATTTTGGCAAAGGTGCTGAAGTGGGAGTAGAGAGAGTCGGAAGCCGGTAGTCGGGAGTCAGGAGCCAGGATGAATAGTTATTATAGCGCTGATCATTTCTCTCAAGGTTAAAAAAGTCTAATAAGTTAAACAGGCCAGATGAGGGTTATTAAACTGGGATTTATCAGCCTTATCGCTTTTGCGATGCTGATCACTTTCATTTCATTTCTTTTTCCCTCCAAAATCCGTATTTCCAAGGCTATTGATATCAATGCAGACAGGGAGGAATTGATGTCGCAACTGGAAGATACAGCCAACTGGCGCAACTGGTACCCGGGTATTGATTCGGCTGAATCGTTCCCTGTTATAACTGCTGTTACCGACAGCTCTGTTACTGCCAGCAGTACCATGGCCAACGGAAGAAAGGGAGTTACCGGCTGGAATGTGTACCGGGCTGCTATACCCAATATGATCACTGTTCAGTGGTATATGGATTTTCACCTTCGCTGGTATCCATGGGAAAAATTTTCCAGCCTGCTATTTGAAAAAAGATTCGGGCCGGTAATGGAGCGGGGTTTGGAAAAACTAAAGGCCCTCTTTGCAAAATAACTCTTTCACTCGCCGGATAAGAACTGCAGGTTGCGTTGAATGCCTTTGAATTTAGTTCTCTGCAATGGCGAATCTTTAAAGACTTTCCGGAATGATTCTTCTGTCATGGCTTCCCATTCCCGGGTGCTGAGGTTGAGTATTTCCGGCAAGGGATTAAATGCTGCTTCGCTGTGCGTCCGGCTGAAGCGATTCCAGGGACATACATCCTGGCAGGTATCGCAGCCAAACATCCAGTTGTCAAATTGTCCCTTCATCTCCCCGGGTATCAGCATTTCTTTCAGTTCAATGGTAAAATAAGAAATGCAGCGGCTGCCATCCACCACTTTGCCCGGAAGGATGGCATCGGTTGGACACTCGTCAATACAGCGGGTGCAGGTGCCGCAGAAATCTTTAGCAAAGGGGTCATCATATTCCAGTTCAAGATCTGTTATCAGTGTGGCGATGAAATAGAAAGAACCGCTTTGTTTATTAATAAGATTACCGTTCTTTCCGATCCAGCCCAGCCCGCTGCGCTGCGCCCATGTCCGCTCCAGCACCGGCGCCGAATCCACAAAGCCACGGCCGTGTATTTCCCCGATGTTCTCTTTTATTGCATGTATCAATGCATTCAGTTTCTCCCTGATGACCTCATGATAATCTTTTCCGTAGGCATATTTGGAGACCTTTGGCGCTGTGTCAACCTGTCTTTGTTCCGGGTAATAGTTCTGCAGCAGGGTGATGATGGAACTGGCGCCGGGTACCAGCCTGGAAGGATCGACCCGGAGTTCAAAATATTTCTCCATATAGTCCATGCTTCCCTGCATGCCTTTCTGCAGCCAGTCTTCCAGCCGGCGGGCATCGGCCTCAAGACGCACCGCTTTGGCCACGCCGCAATAGTCAAAACCCAGCGCCGCGGCTGTTTTTTTGATGAAACTGGTATGTTGCTGCAACGTATGCACTCCAATTGATTGTCCTTTAGTAGTACCCGCCGGAATTACATCAGCAAGTTTGCTTTTTTTTGCGTAAAATTGACCGCCACATTCACTTTTTACCACAGGCACCATGAAGAAACTGAAGCTACTCCTTATTTCGGGCCTTGCCGCCAGCACTGTAGCAGGGCAAAATGTCAATAAGATCAAATTCGGAGATGTGACCGAAAAGGATTTTGCCAGTAAGGTCTATAGCATTGACAGCAATGCCAGCGCTGTCATCATCAGCGATATTGGTTTCAGCAAAATAGCGGGCAACAACAAAGGATGGTTCTCCCTGGTGTTCAAGCGGCATAAGCGCATTCATATTCTCAATAAGAACGGGTATGATCTCTCCAATGTTTCCATAAGCCTGTACTCAAAAGATAATGATGAAGAAAAACTGGACAAGGTAAGGGCAGTCACCTACAACCTGGAGAACGGAAAAGTGATGGAATCCAAACTGGATGTAAAAGCCGGCATATTTAAAGACAAGATCGACAAGAACTGGGTGCAGAGCAAATTCACTTTACCCAATGTGAAGGAAGGTTCCATAATAGAGGTTGAATATACCATTACATCAGATTTTCTCGATAACCTGCAACCCTGGGAATACCAGGGGGCCTATCCCCGGCTGTGGAGTGAGTATAACCTGTCGCTCCCCGACTTTCTCGGTTATGTTTTCCTGACACAGGGATATAAGCAGTATGATATCAAGGAAAGCAAAAACAAGTTTGAGACCTTCCAGGTAATAGACAACCGGAACCCCAGCGCTACAGAACGGTTTATCCTGAGCGCCAATGTGGTTGACCATCGCTGGGTAATGAAGAATGTAAATGCCCTGAAGGAAGAAAACTATACCTCCTCAATTGATAACCATACTGCCAAAATTGAATTTCAACTGACAGAGTTCAGGCAGCCGCTGGGAGAAAGAAAATGGATCGAAAGCTGGCAGAAGGTTGCGGAAGACATGATGAAGGCCGAGTATTTCGGTCAGCAGGTAAGCAGGAACAACGGATGGGTCAAAGATATCGTTGCCCCGCTAAGAGCCGTCACAACCGGGAAGATGGACATAGCGAGAAAGATCTATGCGTATGTACGGGACAATTTTACCTGCACGGATCACAACAGGAGGACCATGGATCAGACGTTGAAAAACCTGGTAAAGACCCGGAAAGGCAACGTGGCCGAAATAAACCTGCTGCTCACCGCCATGCTGCTCCAGGAAGATATTGATGCCAGCCCGGTACTGCTCAGCACAAGGTCCAATGGTTTCGTTTATTCTCTTTATCCGCTGCTTCATCAGTATAATTATGTAGTGGTGAGGGCTATCATCGACGGAAAGCCGTGCTATCTTGATGCAAGCGAACCCCTTCTGGGGTTCAACCGCCTGCCCCTGCGCTGCTACAATGATGAGGCCCGGGTGATCGGCCGAAGAACGGAAGTAGTGATACTAAGTGCCGACTCCCTCATCGAAACCAAATACACTACAGTATTCATCGTGAATGATGAGAAGGGCAATCTTGTAGGCAGTATGAACCAAACCCCCGGCTACTATGAGTCGCTTGAACTGCGGGAACGCATCAGGGAAAAAGGGAAAGAACAATTAGAAAAAGATATTAAAAAAGATTTCGGGGCTGAAGCGGCCATCAGCAATTTTGGGGTTGACTCACTGCAGCAGTATGATGAAGTGTTGGGCATCCATTATGATTTCGACCTGAAAGGCGAGAAGGAAGACATCATTTATTTCAATCCCATGTTTGGCGAAGGGTATAAAGAAAACCTGTTTAAATCGGCCGAAAGGCTGTACCCCGTGGAGATGGATTACGCCATGGATGAAACATATAATATGCAGATGGAAGTGCCACAGGGCTATGTGGTGGAGGAGCTGCCTAAATCAATAGTGGTGAAGCTGAATGAGG
Organism: Bacteroidota bacterium; assembly: GCA_052389635.1. Classification (GTDB taxonomy): domain Bacteria; phylum Bacteroidota; class Bacteroidia; order Chitinophagales; family Chitinophagaceae; genus JJ008. The sequence continues at coordinate 8,306 of JBQTHS010000049.1, forward strand.
AAGACCATGGCATGTTTGAATACCGGGTGTCGCAGTCGGGCAATAATATCTCGTTCAGGTCACGGGTAAAAATTGCAAGGGCTTATTTCCTGCCGGATGAATATGAGATGCTGCGGGAATTCTTTGACCTGGTGGTAAAAAAGCAGGCAGAGCAGATCGTGTTTAAAAAGAAAAACTGATAAATGGGCAGAAAGACGATCCTTTCTTTTCTTATCATTTTCCTTTCATTCCGCCTTTATGCAGGCGGAGGCGAGTATGCTGTGTCAAGGATACCGGCGGCCTTGCTGAAGAATGCCCACGCCGTGAAGCGGATGGAAAAGATAAGTTTTGAAGTGGTGAACACCGGTGAGGCGGTGCTGAAGAAAAAATATGCACTCACCATCCTGAATGATAATGCCGACCGGCTGGCTGCTTTTATTGAGTACTACGACAAACTGCATGATATAAAAAATATCGAAGGCACCCTTTACGACTCCGAAGGCCGGGAGCTGAAAAGACTGAAGAATAAACAGATACTTGACCTCACAGGTACCGATGAAGGCAGCCTTGCCGATGACAACCGCCTCAAGGCCCATCATTTTTTTTACAAACTGTACCCCTATACGGTGGAGTACGAAGTGGAGATCAGGTATAACGGCACCCTTTTTTTCCCAGTGTGGCTGCCAAGAGAGGAAGAGAATTTCTCCGTGGAGCAAAGTAGTTTTATGATCATTTCGCCTGCCTCTTATACAGTGCGGTATAAGTCATTCAACTATACGGGTGAACCTGTGGCAGGGACGGATAAAAATAAAAAGACCCTTAACTGGGAGGTGACACAACTGCCCGCAGTGGAAGATGAATATGCATCGCCAGACTGGCATGAGATCAATACAATGGTGTTTACCGGGCCCACCGAATTTGAAATAGAAAAATACAGGGGCGAGATGAGCACCTGGAAAGGTTTTGGTCAGTTTGTATATTCATTAAAACAGGGCAGGGACCAGCTACCCCCGGCTGTAAAACAAACTGTGGGGCAAATAGCCGGTTCCGTTTCCGATCCCAAACAGAAAACGGCCTTCCTCTATGAGTATTTACAAAAGAACACCCGTTACATCAGCATCCAGTTAGGTATTGGCGGCTGGCAGCCCTTTGATGCAACATACGTAGCTACTAAAGCTTATGGCGATTGCAAAGCGCTGACCAACTATATGTACAGCCTGCTGAAGGAAGCCGGCATCACTTCTTATTATACACTGGTGAAAGCAGGCAGGGGCAGGGGTAACATTATCGCTGATTTTCCGGCGCAGCAATTCAACCATGTCATCCTTTGTGTGCCTTTTGAAAAAGACACCATGTGGCTGGAATGCACCGATCAAACCCTGCCTGCCGGTTATCTCGGCAGCCATACGGATAACCGTTACGCTTTGCTGGTAACTGAGGATGGCGGCAAACTGGTCCGCACACCCCGGTACGGAATGAAGGAAAATCTTCAGGTAAGAAATATCAAAGCAATACTCAGCGATGATGCCACACTGGAAATAAGCGCAGCAACAAGTTATTCGGGCCTGCAGCAGGATTCGTACCACGGTCTTATCAGCAATCTCTCGAAAGACAAAGTAAAAGAGGCGCTGCATGAATACTTTGATTTTGCCACGTATGATATCCGGAGTTTTGACTACAAAGAGCATCGCTCTGCATTGCCGGTCATTGAAGAAAAATTAGACATCCTGGTGAGCAACTACGCCACCATCACCGGCAAAAGATTATTTATCGTTCCCAACATCATGACAAGGCACGGCCGCAAACTTTCTGCGGAGCTGCAGCGGCAATATGATATTGATCTTCCGGTTGCTTACAAAGATGCGGATACTGTGGAGATCAGCATACCCGAGGGCTACACGCCGGAAGCGATGCCTAAAGAGGTGTCGGTGACCGGAAAATTCGGCAGGTATGAAAGCAATGTAAAACTCACGGGTAATAAATTGTATTATTACCGTGTGATTGAACACAACAGCGGCCGGTTCCCGGCTTCCGATTACCCGGAGCTGGTGAAATTCTATGAAACCATGTACAAGGCCGACCGCAGCAAGGTAGTGCTGGTAAAAAACCAGTAGTTATTCTTCTTCTATATGCAGCCGGTGGAAGATGCGGTGCACAGCAGGCGCCAGTATCACCCCGACATTGGTAATGAAAACAATACCGCTGAACAGGGCATAGGCGGAGGAAAACCATTTGCCGCTTACTGTTTTTATTTCCACCACCGGGCCCATGCCGCTCAGTATCATGGAAGCATTGTGCAGCGCATCCAGCCAGGAAATACCAGCCGTGTAGTGATAGCCCAGTACGCCGATGATCAAACATAGAGCCATTATCAGCAGGGCGATGAGGATGTTCTTCAGTATCCGCTGGTAAAAAGTGGAGGCGGAGGCCAGTGGTTGTTTGCGGTGTTCGTACATGTCCTGTTTTTTTGCAAAATTATAATCATCAGTTGCAGGAAGATGTAAGCTGTCTGTCAATAACCTTTTTTATCTCCTCATGGGCATTGGCCCTTTCTTCACCCAGCAGGTTTTTTACAAAGACAATGTATGCATAACCCCTGCAATAATCAATCATGGGCCAGGTGCCGAATAGACCCGGGCTGGCAAGCACATCAGCTGTTCCGCTCCGGCTTTCCTGCACCCAGCTGCCCGAAGCATACAGGTAACCTTCCGCCGCCTTCGGTGCATATTTTATCTGCTCAGCCTCATTCCGCACTTTCCTCATTTCATTCACGGCTCCTTCACTTAATATTTGTTTGCCGTTGTACTTACCATTGTTCAGCAGCATCAGCAAAAACTTCATATAATCATCTGCAGTGGACTGTGCACCGCCGGAGGGGTTCACCGGGCCGCCGCTGAGATTGGCAAAGCTTGTCTTCGTCATGCCCAGCGGTACAAAGAGTTTTGTTTTTATCAGCACTTCAAATTTTTTCTTGCTGATCACCTCAAGCACCCGGCCGGCTATGTTCAGCCCCACATTGCCGTACCAGAAATCGGTGCCGGCATTGGCCCTGATATCTTTTTTGGCAAAATCATTGACCTCTTCTTCCAGTGATGCATACTTTCTTCTTTCTAAGATCCGTTTCAGGAATTTATCATCATCGGCAATGCCGGTCATGTGGCTCAGGCAGTGCCGGATGGTGATGTAGCTTTTGAAATACTTTTCAAATTCAGGGATATACTTCACCACTTTATCATCCAGCGATAATTTACCCTCATCCACAAACTGCATTACTAATGCAGCGGTAAGCCATTTGCTGCAACTGGCAATGGGGGCCACCGTTTTGGAATTAAAATCCCCCATTTCTTTCTTGTACAGCAGGGAATCTTTGAACTAGATCATCGCCACCACATTATTACCCAGCAGTTTTTGTTTGGTCTGTAATTCAGCGTCCATCTCTGTCCAGTCGTACTGGGCTTTTACCGGCTGCAAGAATAGCAGGAACAGCCCGGCCAATATGACTTTGATGCAGATAGAACTAACTTTATATGCCATAGTTTCGGGATTTGCGGGGTTGGATAAGTATTTGCAGGCAGAGTTTAAAATTAGATCATACTGGCCACAGAGTTACACAGAGCAAAGGAGAGCCGCAGAGATATTCTCTGTGAATCTCTAAATCTCTGCAGTTCTCCGTGGCCCGAAAAATAAAACTGTGTATGAACCTGGGAAATTTCACCATAAAAGCCGCTGAAGCCTTTCAATCGGCCCAGCAGATTGCCTTTAATGCCAAAAGCCCGAATATTGAAACGGAGCATGTCCTGAAGGCGTTGCTCGAACAGGAAGACTCACCCGTTGAATACCTGTTAAAGAAGAACAATGTTAATCTCCATGTTGCTGAAAGCAAATTAGACGAACTCATCCGCAAACTTCCCAAATCTTCCGGCGAGGCGGCGCAGCAAATAAGCAGGGAGGCCAACAATGTGGTGCTGCGGGCCGGGGCTGCACTCAAATCCTTCAAAGATGAATTTGTAACACCGGAGCATTTGATGCTGGCATTGGTGCAGGGCAATGACAGTACAGGCAAACTGCTGAAAGATGCCGGGCTTACTGAAAAGGGATTGGTGGCTGCCATCAAAGAATTGAGAAAAGGCGAAACCGTTACTTCGCAGACACAGACGCAGGAATTCAATGCGCTGAGTAAATATGCCAAAAATTTAAATGAACTGGCAAGACAGGGCAAACTGGACCCGGTTATTGGCCGGGATGAAGAGATACGACGTACACTTCACATACTTTCAAGACGAACAAAAAACAATCCCATACTGGTTGGTGAACCCGGAGTTGGTAAAACGGCCATCGCCGAAGGCATTGCACACAGGATTGTAAACGGTGATGTGCCGGAGAACCTGAAGAGCAAGATCATCTATGCATTGGACATGGGCTTATTGATCGCCGGGGCAAAGTATAAAGGCGAGTTTGAAGAAAGATTAAAAGCCGTGGTGAAAGAAGTGGGCGCAAGCGACGGGGAAATTATTTTGTTTATAGATGAGATACACACCCTCGTAGGCGCCGGCGGCGGAGAGGGAGCCATGGATGCCGCCAATATTTTAAAACCTGCCCTCGCCAAAGGAGACCTGCGGGCCGTAGGCGCCACCACACTCAACGAGTACCAGAAATTTTTCGAAAAGGACAAAGCCCTGGAACGCCGTTTTCAGAAAGTGATGATCGATGAACCGAATGTGGAAGATGCGATATCCATCCTCCGCGGATTAAAAGACCGCTACGAAACGCACCACCATGTACGAATAAAGGATGAGGCCATCATTGCCGCAGTGGAGCTGAGCAGCCGCTACATCACCGACCGTTTTCTCCCGGATAAAGCCATTGACCTGATTGATGAAAGCGCTGCCAAGCTGAGATTAGAGATGAACAGCATGCCGGAAGAGCTGGACACACTCGAAAGACAGATCCGGCAACTGGAAATAGAACGGGAAGCCATCAAAAGAGAGAATGATGAAGGTAAATTGAAAGAATTGAATACAGAGATTGCCAACCTCTCTGTGGAAAGAGATACGTACAAAGCCAAGTGGAAAGAAGAAAAAGAACTCGTAGAGAAGGTACAAGATGCCAAGGCACAGGTAGAGAAGCTCAAGCAGGAGGCAGAACGCTACGAAAGAGAAGGAGATTATGGCAGGGTGGCTGAAATCCGTTACGGAAAAATCAAAGAGCAGGAAACACTAATTAACCAATTAACCAATCAACTGATTAACTCTACTGAAAAAAGATTACTGAAAGAGGAGGTTGATGCCGAAGACATTGCCGAAACCGTGGCCAAGGCCACCGGCATACCCGTAACGAAGATGCTGCAGAGCGACAAAGAAAAATTATTGAAACTGGAAGAACAGCTGCATGAAAGGGTGGTGGGGCAGGAGGAAGCCATCACAGCCGTGGCGGATGCGATACGCAGAAGCAGGGCAGGTCTGCAGGACCCGAAGAAACCCATTGGCTCATTCATTTTTCTGGGAACAACCGGTGTAGGTAAAACAGAACTGGCCAAAGCACTTGCCGGATATTTGTTTGATGATGAAAGTATGATGACGAGGATTGACATGAGTGAATACCAGGAAAAGCATACGGTGAGTCGGTTAGTAGGTGCACCTCCCGGCTATGTAGGTTATGATGAAGGCGGGCAGTTGACAGAAGCGGTACGAAAAAAACCTTATAGCGTTGTTCTGTTAGATGAAATAGAAAAAGCCCACCCCGATGTATGGAATGTGCTGCTGCAGGTGTTGGATGATGGCCGACTTACCGACAACAAGGGCCGGGTGGTGAACTTTAAAAACACCATCATCATCATGACCAGCAATATCGGCAGTCACCTGATCATGGATGCATTTGAAGGAGTAAAGGAAAAAGATATTGAAAGCGCTGCAGAAAAAGCCCGGGTGGAAGTGATGAACCTGCTGCGGCAGACCATACGCCCCGAATTCCTGAACCGGGTGGACGAGATCATCATGTTTCAGCCCCTGCTGAAAAAAGAGATCATGGGTATTGTGAAGATACAGTTGAATGCATTAAAAAAACTGGTAGCTGAAAGCGGCATACAGTTGCAGTTTGGCGAATATGCACTGGAGTACCTGGCCGAGCAGGGCTTTGACCCTCAGTTTGGCGCCCGCCCGCTGAAGCGGCTGATACAAAAGGAAATTGTGAACCAGCTAAGCAAGCGGATATTGGCCGGAGATATAGATAAAACTAAACCTGTATTAGTAGATGTATTCGACAATACAGTGGTATTCCGGAATGAAATGCCGGAACTGGAAAAAAGCGGTAAGAAGAAATAGCATAAAAACATCACGCCGTCGTTGTGTGTTGTGTGCAGGCAATGTGGCCGGGCAGAACACCAACGACACGAACATAGTGAACTACATCCAGCTGCTGGTGAAGCCAACACACAATACAGGGCTCAACAGCAGCAACGGCGTAAAAAGAGGCAGGCAGTCCAAAATTTCAGGACTTAAGTCCTTCCTCAACGGATTCATTTAACCCCGGTCTTAAGACCGGGGTTACAGCAGGCAGTATGTAAGTGGGCTTTAGCCCTGACTATTTTTTTATTATTTTAGCGCAAATACTAATAAAGTAAGCCATGAAAAGGTTCAATGTAACAATTCTCCTTCTGCTTTTTGCAAGCCTGTATGCTATTTCTTCTTTTGCCCAAAAGAAATTATTGGCAAAGGAGGACGATGCCATCCCGGTAAATTTTGGAAAAGAAAAAACAACTATGCTTGTCTTTAATACCGGTAATTTCCAGGTAAATAACTGCCTCGAAAAAACCTTTGAAAAATATTATACCGGCAATTACCTGATCATTGATGAAATGCAGGAGTCCTCCAAAAAGTACAGCGATACGGCAAAGTACAGGTATACCTTTATTACCTATGTAGATAACCAGTCCGGCAAATGGGTAAGGGGCCAGGGAACAGGGTTTGAGCGTCAAGGGCCCAGCAGCAATTATTCTTACGGAGTAATGGACAGGGCCACATCGAAAGAGTATCGCATTTCATTTTTTGGCGGCGCCTACAAAGGGTTGATGGAAGCCTATGTAAAAAAACTGGAAGAAGAAAGAAAGAAGAACGAGCAGTAGTTTTTTTCCTCTCCGGTTCTCCCCGTGTTGAATAAATAAAAGAATTGAACCTGATCTTACTCTTTATTCAGCGCCTTTACCAGTTGTACCAATTCCGGTTCAGTTTTCAGCTCCCATTTGTATTTCCGGCAGAGCGAATCAATTTTTTCCGAAAAAGAGGGGAGCAGTTTCAGGATGGCTTTTTTATCGGGCTTTGTTTTCCGGAGCTCTCCGTTACCTGCATTATATAAATACAATTCACCGGAAGATGTATAATTGCGGCGGGGCGGGGCATTGTACACATAGGTCTCGGTGATCTTCGCGGAGCGGTATTTCAGCAGGTGAAAGGATGGACCATCGGCCATCAGCTCGTAAAAACTGCCGGGGTCCTGCTGCCCGTGGGAAGGATAACCGCAGCGGAAAAACATATCATCCGGTATTACCTCACCGGCCGGGTAAAACCGGAAGGCTTCCACTTCTTCGAGGAAAGCCAGCGTAAAAGCATCCTGTTTAAAATAGATCTTATTAGCAGTCAGGTCAAACTGCAAAAGCAAACTGTCAGCCCTTTTTCCTTTTTTGAAATAAACAGTGCCTTTATTCCATTCCCCGCCAAGCCAGTACTGGCCTTCCACGTTGGTTGACCGGACCGTGGTGATGATGGCGCCATTCACATCACTCAGGGCGCCGATTATTTTTCCGTCTGCACTTATCAGCTGGGTGGGGGATTGTGCTGAAGCATGTACATACAGCAATAAGCCAATAAACGCAAACCGGGGGCGCATCATTATTTTTTGTAAAAATATTAAATATTATGGAAGTTATTCCTCTTCCTACCGGGCCCTTGCGGGAGACCCCGGTTCATTGAAGCAGAAGTTTACCGGATGTTCTGCGAAACTTTTAGTTTCGCAGTTGTATTATATCACCTCAGGCGATGAATACAATTGCCGGAGGCAATAAAATAAGACTGCGGGGCTGCAAGCCCCGCACAGC
>JBQTHS010000050.1:0-7475 GCA_052389635.1 Bacteroidota bacterium
GATTGCGGAAGAACGCATCAGCTACCTGAAAGATATGGAGCGGAAGCTGAAACAACTGCTGATGGAATGGCGTAAAGAAGAAAATAAGAACAAGGTAGTGAAGCAAATGGAAGCCCTGCTCTTTAAAAAAGACGAAAAGAAGACAGTGATCCGGATGCAGAAAAGGATTGACGATAAATTCAGCGAAGTGGGAGGGGATATCAGATTGGGCGATAAAGTAAAGATGAAAAAGAACCACCAGGTGGGTGTGGTGATGGAGCTGCGGGGCAAAAGGGCCCTGGTGAAGATCGGGCTCTTGCCCATGCAGGTAGAAACAAAGGACCTTGTTGTTGTAAAAGAAAAAAACCAAGAAGAGTAGTCATTGCGGGCGAAGCGAAGCAAAAAAAGCGAAGCCTTACGGGGCTCCGCTGGTATTTAATGAGCAGGCAAGTCAGCTGGTGATATAACTCTGCAACTGGTTGATGGTTTCCTTTTGCGTCAGTATCGTTTCCTTCACCACATCACTCATGGATATGATGCCGGCCAGTTTGTCATTATCAAATACAGGCATGTAGCGGATATTCTTTTCTGTCATCAGGCCCATACAGTGTTCAATGCTGTCCGAGGGTTTCACCGAGGGCAGGTCGGTTGACATAATATCGGCCACTTTGGTATCAGTTGAGCTTTTTCCTTTCAGTACAATTTTGCGGGAATAATCCCTTTCGGTAATGATGCCTTTGTACTGATCGCCCTGCATTATCATGATGGAGCCGATATTTTTTTCAGCCATTATCTCCAGGGCTTTCATGACCGTTGTATCGGGCGGAACGGTGACCGGGGTCATTTTTTTTCTTGCTAAAACAGCGGCAACTGTACTCATGGCAAAATTTTCTGATTGAAATTACAAAATGCGGGAATCGAACCCAAACTATTTTACCTGATTTTGGTCACGGAGCAGTCTTCCGGTAACGAAAGAGCATAGCATCATCAGTACAATGGAGACGGCAAACAGGGTGGTGCCGTGTTCCAGTTTTGAAATGATGATGGTGGAATCAAACTTCATGTTCAGTATCAGCACGGCCACCACAAAAACATCCAGCATAGCCCATTTGTTGACGATCTCCAGCGCTGTGCTCACCCACTGGTGACGGGGCAGTTTTTTACCCGACAGGGTGATAAAAAGAAATATATACTTCAGCGCAGGAAAAATAATGGTGAAAAAAAGCAGCACCAGACCGATAAAAGCTTCCCCTTTGTCAAAGAAAAAACGAAAAGAAGAGTACAGATAGACATAATCCCTCTTCAGCACCACCGGGCCGATGCCATAACCGCTCTGCAGCAGCGGGAATATAAACCCCATCCCGAAAAAAAGCAATGAAGCCCCCAGCAGTAGCCATGCCGTATTCTTTCTGTCGGTACCTGCTTTCATATATTCAAGATATAAAACACTTCATCAAAGTCGCCTTATTTTTTTACCTTACAGGTGGTTCAGTTTTTTATGGAACAAAAGCCAGCCACCATAAAAGAGATTGCACGGAGGCTGCATGTTTCCGTTTCCACGGTGTCCCGTGCATTGCATGATCATCCCAGCATCGGCCTGCGCACCAAGATGCAGGTACAGCAACTGGCCGGGGAACTGAACTACGAACCCAACCAGGCCGCTATCTCTTTCAAGAAGGGCAAAAGCATGACACTCGGGGTGATTCTCCCCAACCTCGGGGAGGAATATTTTTCCATCGCCATCAATGGCATTGAAGATGTGGCCACCCGGAATCATTACACAGTGCTTATCGGCCAGTCGCATGATGATGCGGCAAGGGAAGAGCAGATCACTGACACGATGCGCCGACAGCGGGTGGACGGACTAATTGTTTCTCTCGCCAAAACCACCAAAACATACCAGCATTTTGAACTGCTGAAAAAATACAATATCCCGGTAGTATTCTTTGACCGGGTGCCTGACTGGCCGGATGCTTATACGGTGTCCTGCAATCTCGAGAACAGTTCGGTGGAACTGGTGGACTGGCTCGTCAGCAAAGGACATACACATATCGGTTTCATTAAAGGGCCTGACACACTCATCCACTCAAAGCAGCGGCTTAACGGGTATTATGAAGGGCTGAAAAAACATAAACTGAAAACTGACAATGCGCTGCTGGTATCTACTGATCTTTCCAAAAACAAAACACAGGATGCCGTACACAAATTGCTGGCATTGCGGAGCCGGCCAACGGCCATTATCGCTTTTAATGATTATGTGGCGCTGGAAGCCATCAAATACTGCCGCAACCAGGGACTGAAGATCAATACCGACATCTCCTTTGTCAGCTATGCCAACCTCCCAATTACTAATTATCTCGATGAAGCGCCCATTGCATCGGTAGAGCAGTTTCCTTACCAGCAGGCAGAGAAAGCGGCGGATATTTTATTCCGGCTTATCAGCACAAAAGGAACAGATGAAAGTATTCCCAGAAAAATTGTGCTGGAAAGCAAGGTGGTAGTGAATAGTGGAGTAAAATAAAGGTCTCCTTGCTGAAGTTTCGGAGACCAAAGGCGGAGAGAGAGGGATTCGAACCCCCGGACCTTTTGGGTCAACGGTTTTCAAGACCGCCGCATTAGACCGCTCTGCCATCTCTCCGGCGCAAATGTACGGCCTCAATTATTTCAACCCAAACTATTAGTAATCTATCAATTAACTTCGGGCAAATTTTTTTAGTGAAGCACCTCAAAAGCCTCAATAAATATTTCTGGAAATACCGTGTCCGGCTGGGGATCGGGGTGCTCTTTGTCTTCCTGTCCAACTATTTCAACGTCCTTTCGCCGCAGGTCACAGGATTTGTGATTGACTTTGTTCAAAAATCCCTGAAACTGCCCGGTTACAAAGCCCCGGCCCTGCCCCCGGACTATGATACACTCGTAGATACTTTCATCAGCAAAGTGGAGGGGCAGGGTTTCACGGTTGGAAAAGTGGTGGCGCTTTGCGGCATCACCATCCTTTTCCTCGCCTTACTGCGTGGCTTCTTTCTTTTCCTGATGCGGCAGACCATTATTGTAATGAGCCGCTTTATCGAATACGATCAAAAAAATGAGATATACAGCCATTACCAGCAATTAGACACTGCTTTTTATAAAACTCACAGCACCGGCGACCTCATGAACCGCATTGCGGAAGATGTGAGCCGGGTGCGGATGTTTTCCGGGCCCGCCATCATGTACCTGGCCAACCTGGTCGCTGTCATTTCACTCAGTGTGTTCTTTATGTGGAAGAGGGATCATGAACTTACACTCTATGTGCTGGCGCCATTACCCATTCTTGCCATCACTATCTATTTTGTAAACAATACCATCAACCGGAAGAGTGAAAGGATACAGGAATCCCTTTCGGACCTTACTACCAATGCACAGGAAACTTATTCCGGCATCCGGGTGATAAAATCTTTTGTGCAGGAAAAAGCCATGCTTGGTTTTTTTACAATGAACAGCGAAGCGTATAAAAAAAATGCTATCGGCCTGGCCCGGGTGGAGGCCATCTATTTTCCTTCCATCACACTGCTTATCGGCCTCAGCACTTTGCTCACCATCATGATCGGCGGGTTGTATTATATCAGGGGCGGTCACAATGTCGGCATCAATACCATTGTGGAGTTTGTGATGTACATCAACATGCTCACCTTCCCCGTCAGCGCCATCGGGCTAACGGCAAGCATGATACAGCGGGCTGCGGCTTCGCAAAAAAGGATCAATGAGTTTTTGAAAACAGAACCCGCCATTAAAAATAAAACTGAAGCAGCTGACATCCGCCTGCAGGGAAATATTGAATTTGAGAAAGTAAACTTCATTTATCCGCATACCGGTATCCATGCACTCAAAAATTTCAGCCTGCGGGTGCGCCGGGGCGATAAAGTGGCGGTGGTAGGAAGAACCGGCAGTGGTAAATCAACCATTGCCCAGTTGCTGTTAAGGATGTATGATGTAACAGATGGTGCCGTAAAATTAGAGGGCACCGATATAAGAAGGATTGATTTGAAAATGCTGCGGGAGCAGATCAGCTATGTGCCGCAGGATGTTTTTTTGTTCAGCGAAACTGTTTCGGGCAATATCGGTTTTGGTATCAAGGATGCCGGGATGGCTGCCGTTGAAAATGCCGCCCGGCAGGCCAGTGTGGAAAGAGAAATCGCCGGCTTCCCGCAGCAGTACGAAACGATGATAGGCGAGCGGGGTGTTACTCTCAGCGGCGGGCAAAAGCAACGGATTTCCATTGCCCGTGCCCTCATCAAAGATCCTGGCCTTGTCATATTTGATGATTGTCTCAGCGCTGTGGATTCCCGGACGGAAAAGGAGATCATCGGGCACCTGAATGAATACCTGCATGATAAAACCGCCATCATCATCACCCACCGGATATTTTCCCTTTTTGAATTTGATAAAATAGTGGTGCTGGAAGACGGCGCCATTGTGGAAACCGGCACCCACGGGGAACTGCTGGACCGGAAGGGTTATTACGCCGGTCTGTATGCAAGGCAGCAACTGCAGGAAAAGTCAGCGGAAGGCGGGCAACCGGGAATGTAATCTCTCCACTGTCTGAGGCTGCCAATATTTTTTTTGAACGGGTATTTCAGGGGGAAAGGAGTAAGTTTGCACTTCATTTATAAACAAAAAATCTTTGGTTATGACAAAAATTCTTCGCCCTGTATTATGTGTGCTGTTTTTTTTCCCGGCCCTTTTGCCGGCCCAAACGACAAATGCAGGTGCCAGCCTTCCTGAGAGTGAAAATAAAAACAGAAAAGAGGGCAGAGTGGTTTTTGCACCTCAGCACCCTGCAGAGGATAAAACTGAAGTGGTGGAAGTGACCGGTCTTGGCAAAGCCGCCTTTATTGTTTCTAATGTGGCAGATGGCACCCCCGAAAGCTACAGGCATTCCCAGCAAATTATTATCCCCCTCCAGACGGCTGAAAAAAGCAAAAACTATCAGCTTGTTTTCTATGGAGAAAATGATAAGATACCTTATGCCGTTGCACTCAAAGACGGGGCCGTGAATATTTATTATCCCAATTCATTGTACAGCGATATCAAACAAAAGTTAGATGAAACCTTTTTGAAAGGGGCTAAAGTGAGGCTGAAAGTTGTGCAAAAAACCAGCGGCTTCAGCGAGGGAGTGCTTCAATTCTGACCCTGCATACAGCCTTTGTGATAAAGTGCCGGCTGATTGAGTCCATCACAGGCAATAAACCGGATGTAAGGGGGTTGCTTGCCATCAACGCATAGCTCAACGAGTCATTTCAGTACCTGCGCAGGAAACGGGGCAGGAATGGGAACAAAAGGCAACCGGCAAACCGGGGTAATATGAGGCCTTGTTTGCCCTTGCGCATTGCCAATTGCCCATTGCCCGTTTCTTATTGTATTTGGCTGATTCAAAAACATCTCTATATTTGTAGCTTACTCACAGAGTCCAGCGGACACAACCAAACTAATTCCTTAACTGCTAAAAACTTAGAACGTGGCGTACGAGAGTAACGACAGAAAACCAGCCAACACCGAAGCTTCGGCGGGTAAAGCGGAGAGTATTTACAGCAAACGCATCCGTGCAGGAAAAAGAAGAACTTACTTCTTTGATGTAAGGGCTACCCGGGGCAACGATTATTACCTGACAATTACTGAAAGCCGGAAACGCTTTGATGACCAGGGCTATGACCGGCACAAAATATTCCTCTACAAGGAAGATTTCAACAAATTCATTAAAGCCCTCGGCGAAGCGGTTGACTATGTGAAAACAGAGCTCATGCCCGATTTTGACTTTGATGCCTTCAACCATGATGAGCAGCCCGAAGAAGACCGTGTGGTAACTGCCGGAAATGGCCAGGCCGCAGCGCCGGAGCCGGTGGTGCAGGCAGAGGCTGCTGTCCCGGAGACCGGGGAGGCCATCACCCCTGAAAAAGGGGCAGAAGAAGTGGATAAATGGTGAGGCTATTTTTTTTTATTCATATTCCAAAAAAAATTACCTTCCGTTCCGGTTTACGGCCGCTGACTGCTGTTCCGTAACAATCACTCACTTAAAATACACAATATGCAACCAAAATTTACTCGTAAAAAGACGGGGTTTTTATTCAAGCTCCCAGTGATGCTATTGACGTTGTTTTGCCTTTTTGCAGGCAGAATGAATGTCAGTGCACAATGTACATGGGCCGCTGCCGCTGTGTATCCTGTCAATGTTCTTGACCAGGGTGTGACTTCGGTAGGCGGTAACCTGTACAGTTTTGCAGGTGTAAGCAATGGCGCCATCGTAGCCACTTCATTCAGGTTCGACGGAACTGCCTGGTTCCCCATTGCAGCAACGCCGCAAGCCCTGGAATTTCCTTCTGCCGCTACAGACGGCACCAACATTTTTGTTATGGGTGGCGCAGCAACCACCGGCACACCGCAAACCGTCAATTACAGGTATAATGTTGCGACCAACACTTATACTACCATGGCCCCGTTCAGTACGGGTACCTGGAACCATGCGGCTGTTTATCTGAGCGGAAAAATTTACAAATTCGGCGGTACCGGACCTGCAACCGCCAGTACTGCGGTATTGGAAATCTATGACATCGCATCCAACACATGGAGCGCCGGCGCCCCCATGCCAGACCCTACAAGTTTTCCCGGAGCTTTTGCTATTGGGAACTTTATCTATGCTGTGGGAGGAATTAATACAACAGGCACAGTCGCCTCACTGAAAACTTATCGCTACGATCCGGTTGCGAACAGCTGGAGCGATGCTAACATAACCGATTTGCCTGCCACCCGCTGGGGTCCGGCAAGCGGCCCTTATTTTGGCGGCGGACTGGTAGCGGGCGGATATGTGGGCGGCTCTGTCACAGCCAATATTTCTACTACTGCACTTCTTTGGGACCCGGTTACCGACAACTGGACCACAGTTACAGTGCCTAATATGACAGGAGAGAGAGCAAGGGTTAGCGGATATGCTCTTGGCAGCAGCTTTTATGTAGTGGGTGGCCGTTCCATAGCTTCAGCCGGCTTTAACGGTACCAACACTAACCAGCGGCTGACCTGCGTGGTTCCTCCGCCATGTACCGGCACACCGGCCCCCGGCAATACAGTAAGCACTGCTAACCCGGTTTGTCCTTCTCAAAGCTTTACTTTATCCCCTCAGAATGTCACACCCGGTTCTGGTGTTACTTATCAGTGGCAAACCTCTGCCAGTGCAAGCGGACCGTGGTCTAATGTGGCAGCACCCCCGGGTATAGGGCCCACATTAACCACCACAACTTCGGTGTCCCAGTATTACAGGGTTATTGTAACCTGCGGCGCTAATTCAGGAACATCCACGCCATTATTGATAAATTCCAACCCCTTCCTTAACTGTTACTGTAACAGTGTTGCGGGCAGTGCTGCGGATGAGGATATATTTAATGTAACATTCGGTACGATTAATAACAGTTCTACCTGCGCCACCATAGCCCCCGGCCCTGGCAGCATCCAGAACAGGTATTCAA
>JBQTHS010000051.1:0-14395 GCA_052389635.1 Bacteroidota bacterium
TTCTACTCCACAGTCACTTGCCCTTTCGATCTATCACTCAGTTTACCCTTCATCAGCTTTCGTTTCAGCGGGGAAATATGGTCAATAAAGAGTTTTCCTTCGATATGGTCATACTCATGCAGGATGACCCGTGCTGAGAGGCCGGTGAAGGTTTGGGTATGTTCCGTAAACTGTTCATCACAATAGCGCAGTGTCACCGTTTCCTGACGGTAAATATCCTCCCTGATCTTCGGGATACTGAGACAGCCCTCGTTATACTGCCATTCATCGCCGCCGAGTTCTTTGATATGGGCATTGATGAACACCGCTTTAATACCTTCATCATCCGGATACTCTGCTTTCTCTTCTTCGTTCATTCCCCGGAACACCTGTTCCGTATCCGCCACAAACAGGCGGATGCTTTTATTGATTTGCGGCGCTGCAAGGCCGACCCCGTTGCTCGCATACATAGTTTCCCACATGTCTTCAATCAATTTGGCCAGGTTGGGGTAGTCTGAATTAATATCTTTTGCCAGTTTCCGGAGTACCGGGTGGCCGTATGCTACGATGGGGAGAATCATTGCTGTATTGTCCGAAAGTTTGATTGTTGGTCAATATGGCAAAGTTACCGCTGTATAACCATCAAACAATTTAACCATCAAACAATTCTCTGAAGATATTCCTGCAACATAATAGTAGCCGCAATCTCATCCACCAGGGCTTTGTTCCGCCGCTGCATTTTCTTCAATCCCATTTCGAGCATGGCGTCTTTGGCCATTTTGGAAGTGTAGCGCTCATCCACCCTTTTTACGGGGATAGCGGGAAAATTTTTTTTCAGCTCTTTAATACATTTTTCAACAAGCGGAGTAGCATGGGTATCGGTATCATTCCAGTTTTTGGGCTCGCCTATTAAAATCAGTTCTGCCTTTTCTCTGGAAAAATAATCTTTCAGAAAAGGAATAAGTTGCTTTGATTCAACCGTTGTAAGCCCCGATGCGATTATCTGCAACGGGTCGGTAACGGCGATGCCGGTTCGTTTGAGGCCGTAGTCTATCGCAATTATCCTCGGCATAGTTTAAAGTTGAAAGAAGTTCATGGTTCATAGCCGATCACTATGATCCATGAACTATTAGCTATGAACAAATAAGTCGGCTATCACAAATATCGCAAATACCACACTGGCAATACCGTTGGCTGTCATAAAAGCGAGATTCACTTTTTTCAGATCAGTTGGTTTAACGATAGAATGCTGGTAGAGCAACATGCCAATGAATACAGCGGCGCCGGCCCAGTACAACCAGCCAAAATGACCAGAGACACCTGCGTACACAATCGCTGCTGCGCTGAAAAGATGCAACAATTCTGATACCCGTAATGCTTTTGCCTTGCCCAGCCAGGCCGGAATGGAATACAACTTGTTTTCTTTATCAAACTCCTCATCCTGCAGGGCGTAAATAATATCAAAACCACTGACCCAGAACAGGACAGCCAGAGAAAAGATAACAGGTAAAAGAGAAAAGTGTCCTGTAACTGCAAGGTATGCCCCGGTCGGTGCCAGTGATAATCCCAAACCCAGTATCAGGTGACAAAGGGGAGTGAATCTTTTTGTATAGCTATATCCCAGTACTACTGCTAATGCAACGGGAGATAAATAGAAACAAAGTTTATTAATGAAGAAACAACAGGCAATAAACAATCCGCAACTGGCAATGGTGAACCACAGCACGCTGTTTGCCTTAATTACACCGGAAGGGATCTCCCGGATGGCAGTTCTTGGATTCTTTGCATCATACTTCCTGTCAAGATAGCGGTTGAAAGCCATGGCAGCGCTGCGGGCAAAGATCATGCAGAGAAGTACGAGCAACAGTTTTGTATAAAATGGGTTCAGCCACCTGATGTAAACATCAACAAACGTATTTGTAGTTTCTTCAAAATATGACTCCTGAGAAAGTTTTTGTTTGACTAAAGAAAAATCAATTTCATTTCTTCCTGTATGATAAATCCCCAGAAAAAAGCCTATCAACGCAAAAGGCATTGCGAAGATGCTGTGGGAGAACTTAATGAGAGAGAGATAGCTTTTTATTTTCATCTTAATTCATGAATGATCAATGTGCAAATTCCTGACCTTGGCTACAACCTCCTGCCTCCAACCTCCCGACTAATGACTAACGACTAAAGACTATCGACTACTAATGTTCTGTTCGTCCCCTGACAGGCGCCGCGATCCTCGGTTTCACCAACTCCCATAATACCACTCCCGCCGCCGTGGCGATATTCAGTGAATGTTTCATTCCCAGCTGCGGTATCTCGATACAGCCATCGCAGGCATCAATGGTGGACTGCTCTACCCCCGTTACTTCATTCCCGAAGATCACGGCTATCTTTTCATTTTGCCTGAAACCGGTGGCCTGCAGCTTATAACTGTTCTCCGCCTGCTCTACCGCATACACTTTATAATCAGCCAGCCTCAGCTCAGCGATTGCTTCAGCACTTGTTTTAAAATGTTTCCAGCTCACTGTTTCTTCTGCTCCCAGAGCGGTTTTTGTGATCTCCTTATGGGGCGGTTTGGCGGAATAGCCGATGATATAGATGGCTTCAATCAAAAAAGCATCGCAGGTGCGGAACACACTGCCCACATTATAGGCGCTGCGGATATTTTCCAGAACAGCAATGATGGGTATTTTACCGGATTGCCTGAACTCTCTCACCGTTTTGCGACCCAGTTCAGCCATCGAAAGTTTTCGCATGGAGCAAAAGTAATTCACAATCAGCAGATGGCTTTTATTAAAGCAGGCAAAGCAGTTATATTTGTCGCCTCCCATGCTTCGACAAGCTCAGCATGACAATCCGAAATGGCAAAAACAGCGAGCAGTGACACACCGATGATGCAGCAGCACCGGGCCATCAAACAAAAATACCCGGATGCCATACTGCTGTTCCGTGTCGGCGATTTCTATGAAACCTTCGGTCAGGATGCGGTGCTGGCTTCACAGATCCTGGGCATCACCCTTACCAAAAGAAATAACGGCGCCGCCGCTTCCTCCGAACTGGCGGGTTTTCCGCACCATGCACTGGACACTTATTTACATAAACTGGTAAAAGCAGGTCACCGGGTGGCCATCTGCGACCAGCTTGAAGACCCCAAACTGGCCAAAGGCATTGTAAAAAGAGGCGTGACAGATATGGTGACACCCGGCACTACAGTCAACGACAAACTGCTGGAACATCACAGCAATAATTTTCTTGCGGCCATCCACTTTGCAGATACTCCGGCGCCGGCTCAGCATGAGCAATACGGCCTCGCATTTTTGGACATTTCCACCGGTGAATTCCTGGTAGCTGAAGGCGACCGGGACTATGCCGATAAATTATTGCAGAGTTTCAAACCGGCTGAAGTGGTTTTCCAGCGACACCGGCAAAAAAAATTCAGGGAGTATTTCAACAGCAAAATTTATACCTACACTTTAGATGAATGGATCTTTGATGCTGCTTATGCTGAAGATATTTTGCTGAAACATTTTCAAACCCACTCCTTAAAAGGATTTGGTGTGGATGAACTGAAGAACGGACTGACAGCCGCCGGGGCTATTATCCATTACCTGAAAGACACCGAACACCCCAACTTACAGCATATCGTTTCGCTGCAGCGTATTGACCGGGATGATTTCCTATGGATGGATCGTTTCACCATTCGCAACCTCGAACTGGTATCCGGTAATTCAGAAGGAAATCATACGCTGCTCAATGTGCTGGACAACACCGTTTCGCCAATGGGGGCAAGGCTGCTTAAAAGATGGATTGTATTCCCGCTGAAAGACATCCAGAAAATAAACGAACGGTTAGATACGGTTGAGTATCTCATAAAGGAAACGGATCTGCGGAATAAGATCAGCCAGCACATCAGGCAATGCGGTGATATTGAACGGCTGGTTTCCAAAATCCCGGTGAAGAAAATAAACCCGAGAGAAGTACTGCAACTGGCCCGGGGACTGAAACAGGCGGAAACAGTAAAACAACTTTGTCTCGCTTCTTCTAATGAATACCTGAAACGGCTGGGCGATGCACTGAACCCCTGTCCCTATATCGCTGAGAAAATATTCAAAGAGGTCGTTGATAATCCCCCGGCTTTAGCAGCAAAGGGCGGCATGATGAACAGGGGAGTGAATACTGAACTGGATGAACTCCGGAAAATTGCTTTCAGCGGAAAAGAATATTTAACACAGCTGCAGTTAAAAGAAGCTGAACGTACCGGTATCAGCTCCCTGAAGATTGGCTTTAATAATGTATTTGGTTATTACCTCGAAGTAACCAATTCCCACAAAAACAAAGTCCCGCCGGAATGGATGCGCAAACAGACCATGGTGAATGCGGAACGCTACATCACCCCTGAACTGAAAGACTACGAAGAAAAAATTACCGGCGCCGAGGAAAAGATCTTAAAAATAGAACTGGAACTGTATGAGGCGCTGCTGAATGAGCTGTATGATTACCTGGCGCTGGTACAAACCAACGGCAACCTGCTGGCCATTATGGACTGCCTTTGCTGCTTTGCGGGTAATGCCATCCATTATCAGTATAAGAAACCGCAACTGCACACTGGTGACGAATGGATGGTGAAAGGGGGCCGCCACCCGGTGATAGAAAGAAACCTGCCGCCCGGCGAAAGCTATATCAGCAACGATTTAGAGCTAAATAAAACGGATCAGCAACTCATCATCCTTACCGGGCCCAACATGAGCGGTAAATCGGCACTGCTGCGGCAAACAGCCTTAATTACCCTGATGGCACACATGGGTTCTTTTGTTCCGGCAGCGGAAGCTAAAATTTCGCTGACCGATAAAATATTCACCCGGGTTGGCGCCTCCGATAATCTCAGCGGGGGCGAATCCACCTTTATGGTGGAGATGAATGAAACAGCGGGCATCATCAACAATATCACCGGCCGGAGTCTGATTCTGTTAGATGAGATAGGCCGGGGCACTTCCACCTACGATGGTATTTCCATTGCCTGGAGCATTGCGGAGCATTTGCATAATTCTCCGCAGCAGCCAAAAACATTATTCGCCACTCACTACCACGAACTGAACGAACTGGAAGAGAAACTGACAAGGGCAAAAAACTTTCATGTCACCAATAAAGAGGCGGGCAATAAAATCATTTTTCTCCGCAAACTGGCCCGTGGCGGCAGCACACACAGTTTCGGCATACATGTGGCTAAAATGGCGGGCATGCCGCCTTCGCTGATTGACCGAGCCAATGAGATATTAAAGGAGTTAGAAGTGAGAAGTCAGCAGACGGAAGTAGGAAACAGGCATACTTCGCAGGCATTGAGAAATATTACAGCCCCTGAAATGCAGCTTTCCATCTTTGATGCCCACTCTGAAACCTTTGAAGAAATCAGGAAATTGCTGGACGGAATTGATATCAACCGCCTCACCCCTGTGGAGGCGCTGCTGAAACTGCAGGAAATAAAGAGTAAACTGAAGTAAGGCTAGTAGGGGATGGTTAGTGGGAAAACCGCCTACCATAATAAGCTCAACCCCACCCGCCACTCGCCTTTCCCACAGGCTTTTAAAGTGAATTTTTAAAATATTGCCAATCCAAAAAACTTCTTATTTTTACGACAAATCGCCAAATATGAAACTGCCAAAGCTGACTGTTTTACCACTTCTGTTATCTGCTTCCCTCATTTACCTCAGTTCCTGCGAGCCGGATGCTGAGCAAAAAAAGACTACTGATTTTGAGAAGAAAGGAATCCTGATGACCGGTGCGCAGGAGAACCCCGCCGTTACTACTTCAGGCCTTGGGAAAATGGATGTGTTTTATACCCGGGAAACCCGTACACTTAGCTACAGTGTTGTATGGTCGGGTCTCATTGATTCTGTAACAGCCATGCATATTCATGGCCTGGGGCCTTCAGGTTTTAATGCCGGTGTCGTACACCATATCATATCTGGTGTGGGAGCCAGCACCGGAACTAATGGCGGCCAGTTCTCAGCACAGCTTGTGGCAGGCGGTCGTTACAGGTTCAGCAAATCCGGCAGCATTACGGGTACAATGCAAGTGGATGGCGTTGTTGTAAAAGAACAAGACCTGCTGAATGGAATGTATTATATGAATATCCACTCCAAAGTTTTTCCCGGCGGTGAGATCAGGGGACAAATAGTTTTCCAGTAAAATTTACTCCGAATAAACAACCTGAACCGTCCCGCCACTGGCGGGACGGTTTTTTTTATTAAACCCCGTAGCCTTTTTTAACTGCCGGAGTTTTAACGAAGGCATGTGGCGTAGTGGTTATTTTGGCTCAAACCATACCGGTTTCTTGTCGTTCCAGTCCCCGTTATAATTGATGAACAGCTCCTCGCCTGCCCGGATGTTCCGCACAGTCTTAATGCTGATCTGCTCCTGTTCAAAATCCATCTCATACCCGCAGTTGCTTTCGTAAGAATGATTATAAACCGCCGCATAGCCCAGCGCCATACAGCATTGTTCTTTGTTGTCGCCCCATTCAAAAATATAATCATGAAGCGGAGTTTTGTCCAGCTGCTTCCTGTCTTCTGCACTCATCACAATCACCGGGGATATCTCAACCACCGTTCCGGCCTCAATACTTTCGGAACTGAACACACCCCGGCCCATTGCAGAAGTTGGGGCAATAAAAAGAAATGGAAGAAACATAATAAATATGAATTAAGAAATACGAAGTACGGACATCCTTTCAAATCAGGAACTTTGCTGTCTGAAATTCTTCCCGACTCCCGACTCCCGACTTCTAACTTCGTACTTTTGACTCATGCCATTAGAGCTGGAACAACCCACCCTGCAGGAGCAGTTTGAAACCCTTGTCAAAACGGAAGACAAACTGCAGATCCGTGAATTCCTCGACGACCAGAACATCAGCGATGTGGCGGAACTGGTGGATGAATTCCCCGAATACGAGGACCGCATCATTGCCAATATGTCCATCCACCGGGCGGCCAGTGTGTTCAAGATACTGGACCTGGCTATCCAGAAAAGGATCATCCATGAACTGCCGCCCAATACCACCGCCTCACTGCTGAATGAACTGCCCGCCGATGACCGCACCGATTTCCTGGAGGAACTGCCCAGCAATGTGGTGCGGGAACTCATCAAACTGCTGGAACCGGATGAAAGAAAAATAACATTATCTCTTTTAGGCTATCCCGAAAACAGCATCGGCAGGCTGATGACGCCGGATTATGTGTATGTGTATCCATGGAATACCATTGAAGAAGTGTTTGCCACCATCCGCAAATACGGCAAGGACAGCGAGACCATCAATGTCATCTATGTCATCAATGAAAAAGGCGAGTTGCTGGACGATATCCGTATCCGGGATTTCATCCTGAACACACCCGATAAAAAAGTGGAGGAGCTGATGGATGGACGGTTTGTATCACTCCATGCTGAAGATGACCAGGAAACGGCCAGCGAAGTGTTTAAAATGAATAACCGGGTGGCCCTCCCGGTGGTGAGCAAAAGCAATAAACTGCTGGGCATCGTTACCATTGATGATATACTCTGGGTGGCCGAAGAAGAGTTCAGTGAAGACATGCAGAAGATGGGCGGTACGGCAGCGCTGGAACAACCCTACCTTGATGTACCCATTTTCAAACTCTATAAAAAGAGGATCATCTGGCTTATTATCCTGTTTGTTGGCGAAACACTCACCATCATCGCCATGTCCAATTTCCAAAAAACACTGGAGCAGGTGCTGGTGCTTTCCACATTTATTCCGCTCATTATCTCCAGCGGGGGCAACAGCGGCTCGCAGGCCGCCACCCTTATCATACAGGCGCTGGCGCTGGGTGAAGTAACGGTGCAGGATTGGTGGCGCATTGCCCGCCGGGAAATATTATCAGGGCTCTTTATGGGAATAACATTGGGCATCGTTGGTTTCTTCATCATCTTTGGCGGGCACCAGTTCTTTGGGTTATTCGGCGAACATTTCATCCGCATCGGTTTCGCCATCGGCACAGCCATCATCGGCGTGGTGCTTTGGGGCACTATCATGGGCTCCATGCTTCCGCTCTTATTGAAAAGATGGGGGGCCGACCCGGCCACTTCTTCCACACCTTTTATCGCCACCCTGGTGGATGTAACAGGTTTGCTGATCTATTTCGGGACCGCTTTCCTGCTATTAAAAGGTGTGCTGCTCTGAGCGGATACGGTTCGCTGCATCCTGTGACCAACGACACAAAATCAATATCTTTGGAAGCTTAAAAATAAATGAGAGCCTGTTTCATCCTGCTGTTTTTATTGATTTATGCTACCGGTTCCGGACAGTATAAATTTTCAAGGATCGATTCGCTTATGACCGAATCGGATGTCCAGCGGTTTGTCCGTTCCATTGATAAAGAATTTGCCGGCTTCGTCTTAAAACCAACCACGCAGGTCAGTCCGTTATTTGGCTTTACAGATTTCTGCACCAGGGTAAAAGATTCCTTAAAGCTGGAGATACCCTTTATCAAAGCAGACTTTGACAACAACACAAAGACCGACCTCCTGGTAACCGGCGAATATCCCGGCTTTACTGTTATCGTTTTCATGCATCTGGCATATGATTCAATAAAACCATTCTACCTGACCAGCGCTCCCTTGGGGGATTGCATTATTCCAAAAACCGGAACAAGAAAGAACTTTACCACCCTGGAGTACTTTTACGGGCCTGATCATTCCTATTGGTCTGCAGGGAATGAAAAGGACAGCTTCCGGGTTAGCAAAAAAGAATTGATCTTTAAATTCGGTGGATTTGTTGAATATGCAGAAAAAGAAAACAATTATTCCATTGAAAAGATAGAGTACAGCACAACTGGATGTTTTGGGTCCTGCCCTGTTTTTTCCCTGTCGGTTAAGAACACCGGGGAAGCCATATTTGACGCAAAGAAATATAATTCACAGGGAAATTACTGGGCCGAAACCCGGCCAGTTGAAATAACCGGGCGATTCGAAACAAGAATTGACCCCTCCCATCTTTCTTCCATCCTGGACCTGCTTAATTATCTTGACTTTCCATCTCTGGAAAACAACTATGCAGTGAGCTGGACAGACGACCAGGCCTGTACATTGAAGATAACCTATGATAATGGCCAGACGAAAACAATAAAAGACTATGGGAAGTCGGGAACACATGGTTTAGCCAGATTATACAGACTTTTGTTCGATCTTCGCTTTAATCAAACCTGGAAAAGGATCAGTAAAAAATCTAAATCATAACCAGATGTGCGGAATCGTTGGATACACCGGACCCAGAGAAGCCTATCCCATCATCATCAAAGGACTGAAACGGCTTGAATACCGCGGCTACGACAGCACCGGTGTGGCCCTGCACAACAGCGACGGCCTGAAAATCTTTAAAAAGAAAGGTAAGGTGGCCGAACTGGAAGATAATATTGTCGGGAAGAACCTTCATGCCAATGTGGGCATCGGCCATACCCGCTGGGCCACCCACGGCGAACCCAGCGATATCAATGCTCACCCCCACCGTTCCGCCAGCGGCAAACTGGCCATGATACATAATGGCATCATTGAAAATTACAACCAGCTAAAACAGGAACTCAGCAACAAAGGATATGCATTCAGCAGCGAAACGGATACAGAAGTGCTGCTGAATTTTATTGAGGAGATCAGGCAAAATAACCAGTGCGACCTCGAAGAAGCCGTAAGAGTGGCGCTGAAAAGGGTGACCGGCGCCTATGTGATTCTGATACTGGACGAAGACAGCCCCGACACCATCATAGCCGCAAGAAAAGGAAGCCCGTTGGTCATTGGTATCGGCAAGAACGAACATTTTCTCGGCTCCGATGCCTCACCCATGCTGGAATACACTAAGGAAGTGGTTTACGTAAACGATTATGAACTGGCCATCGTAAAACCCGACCAGCTCATCCTGAAAAACCTCGGCAACGAAAAAATAACACCCTATGTGCAGAAACTGGACCTGGAGCTGGCGGCTATTGAAAAAGGCGGCTACGACCATTTCATGCTGAAAGAAATATTCGAGCAGCCGCAAACCATTTACGACTGCCTGCGGGGAAGACTGGATGCCAATGAAGGCACCATCACCATGAGCGGCATCCAGCAATACGCCGAAGAGATCATGACCGCCAGCCGCATTGTGATGGTGGCCTGCGGCACCAGCTGGCATGCCGGGCTGGTGGCCGAATATATTTTTGAAGAGCTCTGCCGCATCAATGTGGAAGTGGAATATGCGTCGGAATTCCGCTACCGCAACCCCGTCATTAATAAAGGCGATGTCATCATCGCTATTTCGCAAAGCGGTGAAACAGCCGATACCCTGGTGGCCATTGAAAATGCCAAACAAAAAGGCGCCATCATACTCGGTGTGGTAAATGTCGTAGGCTCCTCTATTGCAAGAACCAGCCATGGCGGCGCTTACACCCATGCCGGACCGGAGATAGGCGTGGCCAGCACCAAAGCCTTTACCGCACAACTCGCTGTACTCACCATGATCGCCCTGAAGATCGGATATATCAAAGGCACCATCAGCGAAGAACGCTACCGCAACCTGCTGAATGAACTGCAGCAGATACCGGAAAAAGTGGCCTGGGTGCTGAAGCAAAGCAAGAAAATAAAAGCGCTGGCCGAGAAATACAAGGATGCCAGGGATTTTCTCTATCTCGGAAGAGGTTATAATTTTCCCGTGGCATTGGAAGGCGCATTAAAACTGAAAGAGATCTCCTACATCCATGCCGAAGGTTATCCCGCAGCAGAAATGAAACATGGCCCTATCGCATTAGTGGATGAGCAACTGCCTGTTGTATTTGTGGCCACCCGGGATGCTTATCATGAAAAAGTGGTGAGCAATATGCAGGAAATAAAAGCCAGAAAAGGAAAAGTGATCGCTGTCATCACCGAAGGCGATAAAACCTCCGAAGCGCTGAGCACTGATGTGATGATAGTGCCCGAGGCTGATGAGATCGTTGCTCCCATGCTAAGCGTGGTGCCGCTCCAGCTGCTGGCTTACTATATCGGTTTGGCCAAAGGCTGCGATGTGGACAAGCCGAGAAACCTGGCGAAGAGTGTGACGGTGGAATAACCCTATGCTTCAGCATGGGGGACGCAAACAAACTTCAAATTATGAGGGCTTTGGCCCTGAAGAAATAACTCCGCCTTTTAAGGCGGAGGCAGCAGACCACCCAAACTTAATGGGGCTTTTAGCCCAGGCATCGGAATTATGGCATTCGTAAACATCATGGTACATGTAGTCTGGGGTACGAAGAACAGATTTCCCTTCCTGAAGAAAGATACCCGGGCCGTTGTGTATGATCATATCAGGCAAAATGCAAGATCAAAGCAAATATTTATAGACAGTATTAATGGGGTTGAAGACCATATTCATGCTCTTCTTGGCTTAAATGCAGATTTGAGCATCGCAAAAACCATTCAGCTCATTAAGGGAGAGTCTTCCTTCTGGATCAATAAACAAAAAATAATGTCTTCCCAATTTGAATGGGCTGATGAATATTATGCGGTTTCTGTCAGTGAAGGTCAACTGGATGATGTAAGGCGATATATCAGTATTCAGGAGGAACATCATCAGAAAAAAACATTTCTGCAGGAATGTGAAGAGTTCCTGAAGCATCATAATTTTAATAAGTTTCAGGGCTAAAGCCCGGTGTACTATAGCATCAGCTCTCCGCCCTAAAGGGCGGAGTTATTAAAACGGTACCCTGGTGTACTGAAAAAATCACATACAACTGTATAGGATGCGGGCAATAGACAAGGATTGGGCTTTAGCCCTGAACAACAAAAACCCATGCTTCAGCATGGGGAAAAACAACAGTCAGCTAATTGGGCTTTAGCCCTGAACAACAATAACCCCATGCTTCAGCATGGGGAAAAACAACTGTCAGCTAATTGGGCTTTAGCCCTGAACAACAATAACCCCATGCTTCAGCATGGGGAAAAACAACAGTCAGCTAATTGGGCTTTAGCCCTGAACAACAATCACCCCATGTTTCAGCATGGGGAAAAACAATAGACGACTAATTGGGCTTTAGCCCTGAACTTTGGAGCAGCACATGAACCACATCAGCAAACAACCCATTTCCACTCTTGGCTATGATTTTATTCCGCAGGAATTCATCCCCAAAGGCAAAGACGAATATTATCTCCGCAATATCCAGAACCGCAGCGGCATCCGCTACCGCAAACTCACTGCTTCCGAAATAAAAACACTCGAACGCAATGCCAACAGCTCGGATAACTGGAACAAAGTGCTGGTATCTGATGCCTTTGACCCCCGGCTGGTAAAGAACTGTTCTTTCTTCGGGCTGGTGCGCATCGGCAAGCTGGAACCCTTTTTTCATGAGTTCAACAACCTGCGGATGCCGGTTGGATTGTACAACAGCACCATCATCAGTTGTGATATCGGCAACAATGCCGTGATAGATAATGTGAACTTCATGAGCCACTACATCACCGGCGATGATGTGATGCTGGTGAACATCAACGAACTGGCCACCACCGACCATTCCAAATTCGGCAACGGGGTGCTGAAGAAAGGCGAGAAAGAATCCGTCCGCATCTGGCTGGAAGTCTGCAATGAAAATGCCGGCCGCAGCATTTTACCTTTCAATGGTATGCTTGCTGCCGATGCATGGCTCTGGAGCAAGTACCGGGCCGATGAAAAGCTGCTGGAACAATTTAAAAACTTCACCGATAAAAAGTTTGATACCAGGAGGGGATACTACGGAAAGATCGGCGACCGCACCGTTATTAAAAATTGCCGCATCATCAAAGACAGCTGGGTGGGAAACGATGCCTATATCAAAGGCGCCAATAAGCTGAAGAACCTCACCATCAATTCCGCTGCTGATGCCAAATCGCAGATCGGCGAGGGCTGCGAGCTGGTGAACGGCATCATCGGTTTTGGCTGCCGTATATTTTACGGGGTGAAAGCGGTGCGGTTTGTGATGGGCGCCAACTCCCAACTGAAATATGGCGCCAGACTGATCAACTCATATCTCGGCGACAACTCCACCATTTCCTGCTGCGAAGTACTGAACTCCCTCATCTTCCCGGCGCATGAGCAACACCACAACAATTCATTTCTCTGCGCCGCCACGGTGCTGGGGCAAAGCAATATGGCGGCCGGCGCCACCATCGGTTCCAACCATAACTCAAGGGGAGCTGATGGAGAGATCGTTGCGGGCCGTGGTTTCTGGCCGGGGCTTTGTGTAAGTTTAAAACACAATTCAAAATTTGCCTCCTTTACATTAATTGCCAAAGGCGATTTTCCGGCGGAGCTGTACATCCCGCTTCCTTTTTCCCTTGTAAGCAATGATGTGGCCAATGACAGGCTGCTGGTGCTGCCCGGCTACTGGTTCATGTACAATATGTATGCGCTGGCCCGCAATGTGACCAAGTACATCAGCCGAGACAGGCGGACGGATAAATCGCTGACCATTGAATACGATTTCCTGGCGCCCGACAGTGTGAATGAAATTTTTGAAGCCTTGCAGTTGTTAAAAGAGTTTACTGCTGTTGCATGGGCAGGAAAAAATAAGAAAGTGATCGCTGATAAGGATCTGCTGAAAACAGGCGAAACATTGCTGGAAAATGATCCTGCTGAAGTAAGCAAACTTGAAATACTGGCCAGTGGTTTTGAGAACAGCCAGCGCAAAGTACAATTGCTGAAAGTGCCGGAAGCGTACCGGTTGTTCAAAGAACTCATCATTTTTTACGGCAACACGCAGCTTATTCAGTTCATTGAACAGAAGAATATCAGCTCATGGGCAATGCTGCAAAAGACGCTGCCTTCCAAACCTGCAAGGACAGAATGGAAAAACAGCGGCGGGCAACTGATGACGGATGCAGCGCTGCAGACGCTGATGCGCAATATCCGCTCCGGCAAGATGGGCAGCTGGGATGAAGTGCATGACTATTACGGGAAGAAAAGCAAATCCTATCAAACTGATAAGTTCAATCATGCTTTTGCCTCGCTGCTCGAAGTACTGAAACTCTCCCCGGCCCGGTTCACTAAAAAATTATTCCTGCAACTGCTGCAGCAGTCTGTTTCCACCAAAGAATGGATGACAAAAAATATTTTTGATTCCCGTGCCAAGGATTACAGCAGCCCCTTCCGGAAGTTGGTATATGACACGGAACAGGAAATGGAAAAAGTGCTGGGCAAACTCAGCGAGAACAGTTTTATCCAACAGCAGCAGGCAGAAGCCGCCGCTTACAAAAAGAAAGTGAACGATATCCTTCAGCAGTTCGGTACATAAGCGCAGGAAGAATTAACCACAGAGGGACACAAAGTTCTTTTCACGGAGTACACAGAGACCATTATATAAAATCTCTTTTAACTCTGTGGTAAAAAAAGAAGTAACACGAAGGGCACAAAGCAGGCACAAAGGACACAAAGAAA